>NZ_ANAD01000257.1 GCF_000341245.1 Nocardiopsis halophila DSM 44494 | reverse complement strand
CCAGCCGTCCCGTCGCCGCTAGCTCCCCGGACCACCGACCACCCGGCGCCCGACCGGCAACACTGGGGAACCACCGCGCCTTGTCGTTGCTCCCCTCTCCTTGCACCGTAGGGCCTCGCCGCCCGGCAAGCAGGCTGGAGCGGGGCACCTGCTGACCGTCGTTGCTGCTCATGGCCGGTACCGTTGGGGCGCCGCCGCCCGGCCGCGGCGAGTGAGCGGGGCACCAGCCGTCCCGTCGTCGCCGCCATCGCCCCGGGCCGCGAGAGGCCCGGCGGCCGACAGCCGAACCCGGGGAACCGCCCCGCTTCCTCGTCGCCGCCCTCTTCCTGGCACTCCGGCGACCCGCCGCCCGGCGAGCAGCCGACGAGCGGGGGCCTGCCGCTCCGTCGCCGCTCTTTCCGGTGGCCGGCCGCATGTCGTGTCCCGCTGAAGAGCCGGTCCCGCCGGGGCGGATGGGGCCCACCGTGGTGCATGGTCAGGGGCCCGAAGGGCCCCTGACCAGGGGCGCTATTCCTGCCCGTCGCCGGGGCGGGTGTTCGGGACGCGGGGGGTGTCGGCCCCCTTGCGCAGGCCGATGGTCGAGCCCAGCCACACCAGGGGGTCGTACTTGCGGTCGGCCACGCGCTCCTTCAGCGGGATCAGCGCGTTGTCGGTGATCTTGATGTGCTCCGGGCAGACGTCGGTGCAGCACTTGGTGATGTTGCAGTAGCCCAGCCCGAACTCGTCCTGCGCCGCCTTGCGGCGGTCGGCCGTGTCCTCCGGGTGCATCTGCAGCTCGGCGATGCGCATCAGGTAGCGCGGCCCGGAGAAGGCCTCCTTGTTCTCCTCGTGGTCGCGGACCACGTGGCACACGTTCTGGCACAGGAAGCACTCGATGCACTTGCGGAACTCCTGCGGCCGGTCCACGTCCTCCTGCCGCATCCGGAAGCTCCCCGGCTCGGCCCCCTCGGGCGGGGTGAACGAAGGGATCTCCCGCGCCTTCTGGTAGTTGAAGGACACGTCGCACACCAGGTCCCGGATCACCGGGAAGGTCCGCATCGGCGTCACGGTGATCGTCTCGTCGTCGGCGAAGGTGCTCATCCGCGCCATGCACGACAGCCGCGGGCGCCCGTTGATCTCCATCGAGCACGACCCGCACTTGCCGGCCTTGCAGTTCCACCGCACGGCCAGGTCCGGGGTCTGCGTGGCCTGGAGGCGGTGCAGCACGTCCAGCACCACCTCGCCCTCGTTCACCTCGACCTCGTAGGACGCGAGCTCCCCGTCGTCCCCGCCGCCGCGCCACACGCGGAACGTCCGCTTGGCGGTCATCGGTCCTCCTTCTCAGAGCTGTGCTCAGGCCTCTGCTCCGGTTGCTCAGGGCTGTGCTCGGACGCCCCGGTGTCCGGGGCCGGAAGCTCCTCCTCGGTCAGGTACTTGGCCAGCTCGTCCCGGTCGAAGAGCGCCATCAGGTCCGGGCGCAGCGGGTCGACCGGGCGGCTGCGCAGCCGGATCCCGCCGCTCGCGGTCATCGACGCCACCAGGTTGACCTTGCGCCACTGCGGCGACATCGCGGGGAAGTCGTCGCGGGTGTGCCCGCCGCGCGACTCCTCGCGCTCCAGCGCCGCGCGCGCCACCGCCTCGGAGACCAGCAGCATGTTGGGCAGGTCCAGGGCCAGGTGCCACCCCGGGTTGTAGGTCCGCCCGCCCTCGGCGCGCACTGCGGCGGCCCGGTCGGCCAGCTTGGCCAGCGACTCCAGCGCCTGCTCCATCTCCGGGCCCCGCCGGATGATCCCGACCAGGTCGTTCATCGTCTGCTGGACCTCCTGGTGCAGGGCGTAGGGGCTCTCCCCACTCTCCCGCTCCAGCGGCGCCGTCTGGCGGGCCAGCGCCTCGGCGACCGCCTCGCCCGCGGGCGCGGGGCGGTCGCCGAGGCCGTCCAGGTACTCGGCGGCGCCGAGCCCGGCCCGCCGCCCGAACACCAGCAGGTCCGACAGGGAGTTGCCGCCCAGCCGGTTGGAGCCGTGCATGCCCCCGGCCACCTCGCCTGCGGCGAACAGCCCCGGCACCACCGAGGCCCCGGTATCGGCGTCCACCTCCACCCCGCCCATGACGTAGTGGCAGGTGGGGCCGACCTCCATGGGCTCGGCGGTGATGTCGACGTCGGCCAGCTCCTTGAACTGGTGGTGCATGGACGGCAGCCGCCGCATGATCTCCTCGGAGGGCATCCGGCTGGCGATGTCCAGGAACACCCCGCCGTGCGGCGAGCCGCGGCCCGCCTTGACCTCGGCGTTGATCGCCCGGGCCACCTCGTCGCGGGGCAGCAGCTCGGGCGGGCGCCGGTGGTTGCGGGGGTCGGTGTACCAGCCGTCGGCCTCCTCCTCGGACTGGGCGTACTGGGCGGCGAAGACCTCCGGGATGTAGCCGAACATGAACCGCTCGCCCTCGGAGTTGCGCAGCACACCGCCGTCCCCGCGCACCGACTCGGTGACGAGGATGCCCCGCACCGACGGCGGCCAGACCATGCCGGTGGGGTGGAACTGCACGAACTCCATGTTGAGCAGCCCCGCCCCGGCGCGCAGCGCCAGCGCGTGCCCGTCGCCGGTGTACTCCCAGGAGTTGGAGGTGGTCTTGAACGACTTGCCGATCCCGCCGGTGGCCAGCACCACCGCCGGCGCCGCGAACAGCATCGGGGCCCCGGCGGCGCGGTCGTAGGCCAGCGCGCCGGAGACCGTGCCCTCGTCGGTCTTCACCAGCTCGGTGACGGTGGTCTCGGCGAACACCCGGAGCATCGCGTCGGGGTCGCCGTGCTCGGCGGCGTCGGCCTGCTGCAGCTGCACCACCCGCTGCTGCAGGGTGCGGATCAGCTCCAGGCCGGTGCGGTCGCCCACGTGCGCCAGGCGCGGGTACTCGTGGCCGCCGAAGTTGCGCTGGCTGATCCGCCCGTCGCCGGTGCGGTCGAACAGCGCCCCCCACATCTCCAGCTCCAGGATGCGGTCGGGCGCCTCCTGGGCGTGCAGCTCGGCCATCCGGGGGTCGTTGAGGAACTTGCCGCCGCGCATGGTGTCTCGGAAGTGCACCTGCCAGGAGTCGGCGCCGTTGACGTTGCCGAGCGCGGCCGCGGCGCCCCCTTCGGCCATGACCGTGTGGGCCTTGCCGAACAGGGACTTGGAGATGATCGCGGTCCTCTTGCCGCGCTCGCGCGCCTCGATGGCGGCGCGCAGTCCGGCCCCGCCGGCGCCGATCACCACCACGTCGTAGTCGTGCCGGGTCAACTCGCTCAGATCGGGCATGCGACTGCCCTCCTCACCGGGGTCGGGTTCGCAGGGGAGCGGCTCGCGGGTGCGGGCGGCGCTCAATTGACGATCCTCAGGTCGGTGAGGACACCGCTCGCCAGCAGGGCCACGTACAGGTCGGTCAGCACGAGCGTTCCGAGGGTGATCCAGGCGAACTCCATGTGCCGGGTGTTGAGCTTGGAGACCGCGGTCCACATCCGGTACCGCACGGGGCGGGACCCGAAGCTGCGCAGCCGGCCGCCCACCACGTGGCGGCAGGAGTGGCAGCTGAGGGTGTAGCACCACAGCAGCACGACGTTGGTGAACAGCACGATGTTGCCCACGCCGATGCCGAACCCGCCGTCGGCCCCGTGGAAGAGCGCGACGGTGGCGTCGTAGGTGTTGATGAGCGAGATGAGGAGCGCGGCATAGAAGAAGTAGCGGTGCAGGTTCTGCCCGATGAGGGGGAACCGCGTCTCACCGGTGTACCTGCCGTGCGGTTCGCGGACCGCGCACGCGGTGGGCGATTGCCAGAACGACCGGTAATAGGCCTTCCTGTAGTAGTAGCAGGTGAAGCGGAACAGCAGGAGCAGCGGGAGGCTGATGACCGCGAACGGGAGGAACCACGGGAAGTCCCACGGGAGCCTCCCGAACACCGCCGCGTCGGGCGCGCACTGGCCCGCGACGCAGGGCGAATAGAACGGGGTCAGGTAGTGGTACTCCTGCACCCAGTAGTGGTCCTGCTGAAGGGCCCGCGCCAGGCCGTAGACCAGAAAGGTGGTCAGCCCCAGCACGGTCAGGACCGGGCCCGACCACCAGCGGTCGGTGCGCAGCGTCCGTTCGCTGATCCGCGCGCGTTCGAGGCCGGGCTGTTCCGGCGGGGGAAGAGTCGATGTCATGGCCGCACATCTCCCTAAGGATCGGTGGAGCCACGCTAGGACGACGCGATCACGAATTCAGCAAGAAATCACAGCGCAATGGATGTGAAAAACCCCACTCCCGGAGTGGGGGGCGTGCGGTTTATTGATAAAGGGTGTATTGCGGTTTATCCGAGTATTTGCGAGTTTTGTCGCCGCGTGGGGCGCATGTTCCCTGTGTGGCGGCCGGACGCGTGATCGTATAAGTCCAGCCTTCATTGTGGGAATTTATCGCAGCACTGGGAAAAGGGGGCGGAAGGCGCTCGGGGAGGGGGCGGGTGTTCGGGTGGGCCCGTCCGGGCGCGGCCGTCCAGGGGCTGCTCGGGGCGCCGCGGTCAGACCGGCGCGGCCGAGACCACCTCGAGGTCCTCGCCGAGCTCGTCGCGGGTCAGGTGCGACAGGTAGGCCGTCAGGTGCCGACGGAAGGCCTTGGCGCTGTTGGAGGGTTCGACGTCCTTGCGGTGGGCCAGGGCGATGGTGCGCAGCAGCCGCGGCCGGGCCAGCGGCGTGCCCCGCAGCCCGGGGCGGTTCTTGAGCACCATGCTCGGCACCACCGCCAGCCCCAGGCCCGCCTCGACGAACCGCAGCACCGCGTCCATCTCCCCGCCCTCGACCGCCAGGCGCGGCTCGAACCCGGCCTCGCGGCACGCCGTCAGCGTCGCCTCCCGCAGGTCGTAGCCGCGCCGGAACATCACCAGCGGCCGGTCCCGCAGCTCGGCGATGCGCATGCCGGGCCGCGTGGTGGGCGGCGGGTCGCAGGCCGCGCTGACCACCACCAGGTTCTCCCGCAGGATGGGGGTGGTGACGAAGGCGGGGTCGCTGCTCTGCAGCGGCAGGATGATCAGCGCCATGTCCAGCTCGCCCTTGCCGAGCGCGCGGATCAGGTCGCGCGAGCCGCTCTCCTCCACCCCCAGCTCGATGCCGGGGAAGCGGGAGTGGAACCCGGCCAGCGCGTCGGCGACCAGGCCGCCGCAGAGCGAGGGGGTGGCGCCCAGGCGCACCCGCCCCTTGCGCATCCCGGCCAGCTCGGCCACCTCCCGGCGGGCGGTCTCCATGTCCGCGACGATGCGCTGGGCCAGCGGAAGCAGCGCCTCACCGGCCGGGGTGAGTGTGATATTTCCCCGGGCGCGGCTGAACAGGGGCGCGCCGAGGTCGTTCTCCAGGGTGCGGATCTGCTTGCTCAGACTGGGCTGGGCGACCTGGCAGAGCTCGGCTGCGCGGGTGAAATGCCGCGTCTCGGCGACCGCCAAGAAGTACGCGAGCTGCTGAAACTGCATGCCCTATAGCCTACGGCTATCGACACCAGGGCCGTCATGACTTAGACGACTTTCTTTATCAAGTCTTAAAGTGACAGGTCGTGGCGAACAGTACCCTGACCAAGCAGCGCTCGGAGGCGCGGCGGTCGACGGTGGCCCTCAAGTCCGCGATGGCGGTCACCGGTCTGATCCTCGTGCTCTTCCTGATCGCGCACATGTACGGCAACCTCAACGTCTTCGCCGGGCAGGAGACGTTCGACGAATACTCGCACCACCTGCGCGTGCTCGGCGAGCCGATGCTCCCCTACGGGGGCTTCCTGTGGATCATGCGGATCGTGCTCCTCGCGGCGGTCCTGATCCACATCGCGTCGGCCGTCGCGCTCACCATGCGCGCCAACAAGGCGCGCCCGGTGCGCTACCAGGCCAGGAAGCCGGTGCAGCAGACCTACGCCTCGCGCACCATGCGGTGGGGCGGTGTCATCATCGCCCTGTACGTGGTCTTCCACATCCTCCACCTGACCACGAACACCATCGCTCCGGGCGGGGCCTCGGACAGCCCCTACGAGCGGCTGGTGCGCGGCTTCCAGCCGGAGAACTTCTGGGTCACCGCGATCTACGTCCTCGCGGTGCTCCTGGTCGGCCTGCACCTGCGCCACGGCATCTGGAGCGCCGCGGCCACCCTCGGGCTCAACCGCGAGGGGCGCCGCCGCACCATCAACACCGTCGCGATCATCGTCGCGGCCGTCATCACGGTGGGCTTCCTGCTGCCCCCGTTCTCCGTTCTCTTCGGGCTGGTGGGATAAATGACCGAGCTCTACACCGAGGGCGCCCCGATCGCCGACGAGAAGGCGCCCGCAGGCCCCATCAACGAGCGCTGGGACAAGCGCCGCTTCTCCGCGCGCCTGGTCAACCCGGCCAACCGCCGCAAGCTGTCGGTCATCATCGTGGGCACCGGCCTGGCCGGCGCCTCGGCCGCGGCGACCATGGGCGAGGCCGGCTACCACGTCAAGTCGTTCTGCTACCAGGACAGCCCCCGCCGCGCGCACAGCATCGCGGCCCAGGGCGGCATCAACGCGGCCAAGAACTACCGCAACGACGGCGACAGCATCCACCGGCTGTTCTACGACACCGTCAAGGGCGGCGACTTCCGCTCGCGCGAGTCCAACGTCTACCGCCTCTCCCAGGTCAGCGTCGAGATCATCGACCAGTGCGTGGCCCAGGGCGTGCCGTTCGCCCGCGAGTACGGCGGCCTGCTGGACAACCGCTCCTTCGGCGGCGTCCAGGTCTCGCGCACCTTCTACGCCCGCGGCCAGACCGGCCAGCAGCTGCTCATCGGCGCCTACCAGGCCCTGGAGCGCCAGGTCGCGGCGGGCACGGTGGAGATGAACACCCGCCACGAGATGCTGGAGCTGATCGTGGTCGACGGCCGCGCCCGCGGCATCGTCGCCCGGGACATGGTCACCGGCGAGATCGAGACGCACTTCGCCGACGCGGTGGTGCTGGCCAGCGGCGGCTACGGCAACGTCTTCTTCCTCTCCACCAACGCCATGGGCTGCAACGTCACGGCCTCCTGGCGCGCGCACCGCAAGGGCGCCCACTTCGCCAACCCGTGCTACACGCAGATCCACCCGACCTGCATCCCGGTCAGCGGCGAGTACCAGTCCAAGCTCACCCTGATGAGCGAGTCGCTGCGCAACGACGGCCGCATCTGGGTGCCCAAGGAGACCGGGGACCAGCGCGACCCGCGGGAGATCCCCGAGGACGAGCGCGACTACTACCTGGAGCGCATCTACCCCTCCTTCGGCAACCTGGTGCCCCGCGACATCGCCTCGCGCGCGGCCAAGAACGTCTGCGACGAGGGCCGCGGCGTGGGCCCCGGCGGCCTGGGCGTCTACCTGGACTTCGCCGACGCCATCAAGCGCATGGGGCGCCCGGCGGTCGAGGCCAAGTACGGCAACCTGTTCGACATGTACCAGCGCATCACGGGCGAGAACCCCTACGAGGTCCCGATGCGCATCTACCCGGCGGTCCACTACACGATGGGCGGCCTGTGGGTCGACTACGACCTGCAGTCCTCCATCCCGGGCCTGTTCGTCACCGGTGAGGCCAACTTCTCCGACCACGGCGCCAACCGCCTGGGCGCGAGCGCGCTGATGCAGGGCCTGGCCGACGGGTACTTCGTGCTGCCGAACACGATCAACGACTACCTCGCCGACGGGCCCTTCGACGCGCTCGACGAGACCACGCCCGAGGCCAAGGAGGCGGCGGACTCGGTGCGGGCGCGCATCGACAAGCTGCTCTCCATCGACGGCGAGCGGACGGTGGACTCCATCCACAAGGAACTCGGCCACATCATGTGGGAGTACTGCGGCATGGAGCGCAGCGAGGAGGGCCTGCGCAAGGCCATCGACCGCATCCGCGAGCTGCGCGAGGAGTTCTGGACCAACGTCAAGGTCCTGGGCTCCAACGACGAGCTCAACCAGGCCCTGGAGAAGGCCGGCCGCGTCGCCGACTTCCTGGAGCTCGGTGAGCTCATGTGCATCGACGCGCTGCACCGCCGCGAGTCCTGCGGCGGGCACTTCCGCGCCGAGAGCCAGACCGAGGACGGCGAGGCGCTCCGCCACGACGACGAGTTCGCCTACGTCGCGGCCTGGGAGTTCACCGGGACCGGTGAACCGCCGGTGCTGCACAAGGAAGCACTGGAGTACGAGTACGTCGAGATGAAGCAGCGGAGCTACAAGTGAACATCACCCTGCGCGTTTGGCGCCAGAAGGGCCGGGACGACGAGGGCCGGATGGTCACCTACAAGGTCGAGGACGTCAACCCCGACATGTCCTTCCTTGAGATGCTCGACGTCCTCAACGAGAAGCTCACCCTGTCGGGCGAGGACCCGGTGGCCTTCGACCACGACTGCCGCGAGGGCATCTGCGGCGCCTGCGGCGTGGTCATCAACGGCGTGGCCCACGGCCCGGAGAACACCACCACCTGCCAGCTGCACATGCGCAGCTTCAAGGACGGCGACGAGATCACCATCGAGCCGTGGCGGGCCAAGGCGTTCCCGGTCGTCAAGGACCTGGTCGTGGACCGCGGGTCGTTCGACCGCGTGATCCAGGCCGGCGGCTACATCAGCGCGCCGACCGGGACCGCGCCCGACGCCCACGCGACCCCGGTGCCCAAGGCCGACGCCGACCGGGCGTTCGACGCGGCCACCTGCATCGGCTGCGGCGCCTGCGTGGCGGCCTGCCCGAACGCCTCGGGCATGCTCTTCACGGCCGCCAAGATCACCCACCTGGGCAGCATGCCCCAGGGCCAGCCCGAGCGGGAGGCGCGGGTGATCAACATGATCAACCAGCACGACGCCGAGGACTTCGGCGGCTGCACCAACATCGGCGAGTGTGCGGCGGTCTGCCCCAAGGGCATCCCGCTGGACACGATCTCCCAGCTCAACCGCGACCTGCTGGGCGCTCTGGCCAGCAGCAAGCCGGAGTAGCAGGCGGAGGAGCACGCCGGATCGGCGCGCACGGCCCTGTGCGACGGGCGGGGCCGTCCCCTCGGGGGCGGCCCCGCCGCCGTGTCCGGGCCCCTCGGCCGGGGCCCTCAGTCGCCGGGTTCGCGGATCATGCTCTGGAAGGACGGGCGGCCCGCCTCCTCGACCTCGCCGCACACCTTGAAGCCGAACCGTTCGTAGAAGGCGCAGACCGCCGGGTCGGTGGTCTCCAGGTAGACCGGTGCGCGGTCGATGTCGGCCCGCACCAGCCCCGAGCGCAGCAGCGCCGACCCGATGCCCGTGCCCTGGGCGACCGGGTCGACCGCCAGGGACTGCAGGTACCAGTACGGCCGCTCGGGCGCCGCCTTCTGCAGGTCGGACATGAACGCCGCCAGCTCCGGGAACCGGGAGAGCGGGATCAGCCCCAGCGTGTGCGGGAGCGTGCGCAGCATCGCGGCCCCGCCGGGCAGGGAGACGTCCGGGGGCGCCCACACCGCCGCGCCGCGCACCACGGGGCGCGGGTCGGCCGACACGGCCACCGTCACGGCTCCGGCCGGCACGAAGGCGAACCCGGCCTGGGCGGCCCACCACCGGGCCGACCTGGCCATCCGGGTGTGCGGGTCGGGGAAGAGCCACGTGAACAGCGGGTCGTCGAAGAAGGCCCGGCTCAGCACGCGCGCCACGCCCGGCACGTCGTCCTCGGTGGCGGTTCTGAGGGTGTAGTCCGGCTTTTCGCTCATGGGTTCCGCCTTGCTCCCTGGGATGGAATCGGCTCGTGGGACGCGTCGGACCGTGCGGGCGCGGGATCGCACCAGAATAGGTGCCCCGCCCTCCTGTCGGCCGGTCCTCACAGAGAGTGGCCGGATGCGGCCGGGGCCCTTCCCCCCCCGGCCGGTCCTACTCGCCCGTCGCGCCGCTGCGGGGGACGGGCACGCGCATCGGATCCGGTCCGGTCTCGGGTTCACGGACCATCCCGTACAGGGGCGGAACGCCCGGCACATCGATCTCCCCGGTCGCCTCGAACCCGAAGCGCTCATAGAAGGGGAGATTCTCCTTCTTGGAGGACTCCAGGAACACGGGCACGGCGTCGGCATCGGCGCGGGCCAGCCCCGAACGCAGGAGCGCCGACCCGGCGCCGGTCCCCTGTGCGGCCGGATCGGCGGCGAGTTCGGCGAGGTACCAGTGGGGCCGCGTGGGGCCGTGCGCCGCGATCCGCCGGTAGGCGGCGAGGATCTCCGCGGTGCGCCGGAGCCCGAAGAGCGCCGCGAAGTGCGGGGCCCCGCGCAGCAGGGCGAGCGGGGAGGTGCCCCGCGACCCCGGGCCGCGCCAGGTCGCGGCCCCCACGACCCTGCCGTCGGCGACGGCGACCTCGGCCAGGCCCTGCGGGACGTAGTCGAACCCGCTCTCCAGGGCGAACAGACGCGCCGACCGCTCCAGCCGGTCCGCGGGGTCGGGGAAGAGCCAGGTGGTGTAGGGGTCGTCGGAGAAGGCGCGCGCGATGGTGCGGGTGACCGCGGAGACGTCCTCCTTCACCGCGGGCCGCACCCGGACCTGCGGCTCGGCGGTCTTCCGGGACGCCCCCTTCTGAGCGCCCTTCTTCTTCGCCCCCTCGGCCTTCGAGCCCCGGCGCTTCTGCGGTGTCGGGCGTGCCCTGTCGTCCGTGCCCATGACGTCCCCCCGGTCGTGCGGTTGCGGATGCCCTGGAAGCTACCAGCGCGAACGCGCTCAGGCCCCTGGCCACGCGGGGTGTCGGCGGGCGGGGCGCAGGGGGCCGGGAGCCGATCCGATGGCGCGGCGCGCCGGGTTAGGGTCCGCACACGACCCGAACCCACGAGGGGGTTGCCATGACGGACGAGACGGACCGCCGGGACCAGCTCAGGAAGAGGTTCTGGACCTCCATGAACGGGGTCGTGGGCGCCGTGCTGCGCTCCCGCGCCCACCCGGTGCTCAGCGGCCTGTTCATGCTCCTCACCTACGAGGGGCACAAGAGCGGCCGCACCTACACCATTCCCGTCGCCTACTACCTCCGGGAGGGCGGCGAGGTGTGGGCGCTGAGCGAGCAGGGCGGGTGGACGCGGAACATGCGCGGCGGCCACGAGGCTACCCTGCTCATCCGCGGCCGCGAGTTCCGCGTCTCGGGCACCGCCGTGGAGGAGGCCAAGGAGGTCGCCGACATGATGAGCGAGCTGCTGCAGGAGCGCGGGCCGCGCGCCCTGCGCGGGCACGGGCTGCGCCTGCCCACGGACCGGCAGCCCACGCACGACGAGATCATGCACGCGGCCGAGGGCGCCTGCATGGTGCGCTTCCGCGTCCTGCACGAGACGACCTGAGGGCCCGGGCCCCGGGCCGCTGAGGCCCCGGCGGCCCCGGCGGCCCCGGCAGGGCGGCCGACCGGTCAGGCGGAGGGCGTTCGTCCCTCCGCCGGCTGGTCGAACACGTGCGCGCGCACCCAGGCGTGCATGGCGATCGCGGCCGCGGCCCCCGCGTTGATCGAGCGTGTGGAGCCGAACTGGGAGATCGACAGCACCGCCGAGCACACCTTGCGCACCGCCGCCGACAGGCCGGGCCCCTCCTGGCCGAACACCAGGACGCACGCGCGCGGCAGCGGATGGGTCTCCAGCGGGACGGCTCCGGGCAGGTTGTCGACCCCCACCAGCGGCAGCCCGCGCTCCTCGGCCCAGGCGGTCAGCGCCTCGGGGCCGGGGTGGTGGTGGACGTGCTGGTAGCGGTCGGTGACCATGGCCCCGCGCCGGTTCCACCGCCGGCGGCCCACGATGTGCACCGCCTCGGCGGCGAAGGCGTTGGCGGTGCGCACCACCGAGCCGATGTTGAGGTCGTGCTCCCAGTTCTCCACGGCCACGTGGAAGGGGTGGCGGCGGGTGTCCAGGTCGGCGACGATCGCCTCGCGGGTCCAGTACCGGTAGCGGTCGACGACGTTGCGGCGGTCGCCCTCGGCCAGCAGCTCGGGGTCGTACCGGCCGTCCCGGGGCCAGGGGCCCTCCCAGGGGCCGACGCCCACCGCGGGGCCGCCGTCGTGCCCGGTGCCGCCGCCGGTCAGGCCATGATCGTCCACGCGCCCCAGCTTAAGGGGGCGCGCGGGGCGCGCGGTCCCGGCGGCGGAGGCGGGGCCTCAGCCGCGGGAGCGGCCGATGTTCACGCCGCCCTCGATGGTCCCCGCCTGGACGAGGGTGCCCGAGACGGTCCCCGAGGCGTTGTTGTTGACGACGGTGTCGCCGTCCTGCTCGGTGAAGTGCGGGGCGACCTGGACGACGAGTCCGCGGACCGTCTCGTCCTGCTCGGCGGCGTCGCGGATGTGCCCGGCGAGCCGGCCGACGAGCACCTCGTCCTCGCCGTCGCCGTCGCGGGCCTCGTCCAGGGCCTCCCGTTCGGGGGTGCCCTCGGCGAAGCGCCTGCGCAGGGCCTTGCGCAGGGCCGTGACGGAGTCCTTGGCGCCCTGGGTGAGCATCTCGGTGGCCTTTCCGGCGACCGCCGCGGCCATGGCCAGCATCACCTCGTCGCCCATGGGGGCTTCCTCCACTCGTCGGCAGCGGGGTAAGGGGGCGCCGTCGGCCCCGGCTCAACCCTCTCACCCTCGCACAGGGGAGAGGAGCCAGGGACGCGAACGGACTGTCCGTATCCGGTCACCGGCGGCAGGGGGCACGGGGGCGCCAGGGGACCGTGCGTAGGATCGGGCCCGACCCCCTACCCCCCGGACCGCTGAGGAGCTCAGGCCGGTGTCGGCAACCGACAACACGTCGCACGGCAACCAGGGCGGCGCGCACGTACAGGCGGGCCGTATCGACACGGTGGTCGTTCAAGGCACGCTGGAAGAGGCCGCGCGGCCGGTCGAACCCCAATGGGACGTCTCCCGGGTGCTGCGCGGCAGATTCGTCAACCACGACGAGGGGCTGGCCTACACGGGACGCGTCTACCGGGAGACGGCGCTGCAAGGGCGCCCCGGGAACCTGTTCGTGGTCGCCCCCAGGGGAGCGGGAAAGTCGGCGTTCAGCGTCGAGGCGGCGTACCACCTCCGCTCCCTCTACACAGGCTCCGTGTCCGGTTCCGCACCCGGTCGGGAAACCGAGGCCGGAGGGGAGCGCACGCGCGGCGTCTGGGGACTGTACGTCGACCTCGACGAGCGGCGCGCGGCGGCCGGCGGCGACGCCGAGGAGCACGCCCACCTCGCCGACGCCCTCGCCTCGCTCCTCGGGGACCTGGGGGTGCCCGCCGAGAGGATGCCCGCAGGCCTCGCCGAACGCTCGGAGGAGTTCCGCAAGGCCACCGGGCGCGAGCCCTGCATCGTGATCGTCGAAGGGATCGCCTCCGCCTCTGAGGCCGGCCTCTTCACCGTCGGCACGGGGAGCATGGTGATCCTCACCGGCCGCACGGAGCTTCCGGGGCTGCGGCGCCGCGGCGTGCCGGTACTGCGCCTCCCCGCACTGCGCACCGAGCATGCGCTGGCCCTGCTCTGCGGCTTCGACGGCCCCGAAGAGCACCTCAAGCGGCTCGTCGAGGCCGACCCCGACGGCGCGCAGGCGCTGGTGGACCGCTGCGGCGGCCTCCCGCAGGCGCTCCAGATCGCGGGCGCCCATCTGGCCATGCGGCCTGAGGAGACCCCCGCATCGGTGGTCGAGCGCCTGGACGCCGCCGGGGCCGGCCTGCCCGGGGAGGTGGACCGGCTCGTCGAGCCCGAGGACGGGGACCCGCGCCTGGACGAGGTGATCGCGCTCGGCTTCGGCGACCTCCGCTCGGAGGCGGCCCGGCAGCTCTACACGGCCCTGGGGGAGGTTCCCGGGCGCCGCGTGCACGAAGGGCTGGCCGCCGCGCTTCTGGGGTCGCGCCCGCAGGCGCGCGAGGCGCTCGGAGAGCTGGTCCGGGCCTGCCTCATGGCCGCCGAAGGCGGCGGCCGGTACCGCTGGGAGCCCCTGATCCGCCACGACGCGCACGGGCGGGCCCAGGCGCGGCCCGACGCGGAGCGCCGCCGGGCCGCCGAACGCGCCGTCGACTGGTTCACCACGGCCCTGGCCCGGGCGGACCGCGAGATGGGCGGCGGGCGCAGCAGGGCGACCCGGGAGCACGGGGACCGGGCCGCGGCCCGGGAGGCCCAGGTGCCCTTCGGAGGCGAGAAGGCCGGCGCCGAGGCGCAGGAATGGGTCGCCGAGGCCGTGGACGCGGTCCCGGCCCTGATGGCCGTCGCCGTGGAGACCGGACGGGACCGGGACGCACTGGTGATGGCCGAGTCGTGCTGGTACGTCGTCCATGAGCACCGGCGCGGATCGGTCGGGGCGGAGATCTTCCGCTACGCGGGCGAGATCGCCCGCCTGGGGCAGGACCCCGTCGCCGTCCACAGGATGGACAACTACCTGGCCCGGGTGCTCGTTGAGGGCGGCGAGGCCGACCAGGCGGCCGCGGTGCTCCACGAGGCGCTGGAGCCGCCTGAGGCGTCCGGGGAAGAGCGGCCCGCGCCCCGAGAGCGCGCCGTCCTGCTGGAGACGCGCGCTCTGGCGCACGCTGAGCGCGGGGAGTACGGCGCGGCGGAGGCCGACTTCCAGGAACGGCGACGCATCGATATCGAACGCGGCAACCGGCGGGCCCAGGTGATCGACGGTTACCAGATCGGCGGCCTGCGCCTGCGCGTCGGCGACCTCACCGAGGCAAGGCGGGAACTGGAGGCCGCCAGGGCCGCCGTCGCAGAGGAGCTGGGCGGGGACGGCCGCAGCAACGACTGGCGCACGCTCGCCGCCAAGATCGAGGTCCGCTTGGGAGAGGTCTATCTCCGCGCTGATGAGCCGGAGGCCGCAAGCCGGACGGGGAATGCGGCGCTCGAACTGTTCGCAGAGGAGGGCGAGGAAGGGCGCGCGGTGTGGAGCGCTGACGCCCTCGCCCTGATGGCGCGAGCCGAGGCGCGCCTGGGCGGTACCGACAAGGCCCGCGCATACGCGACGGCGGCGGCGCGGCTCTACCGGAGGCACCACCAGACCGAGAGTGCACGAGGGCTGGCCGACCTGATCGGCTGACCCGGAGTCGTCCGACTCCCGTCGAGGAGGCCCGGGCCGTCAGGATGCGCAGGGGCGAACACCTGAGGAGAGGGACCGGGGACGCGGATCCGCCCACCGGGGCAGGCCCATGCTCCCGGCCTTCTCCGACCCGCATACCCGACTCGGGCCACTGCCGATCCGGCGTACGTCGTCCGGGCGAGAGCCGGCCCCGAGCCGGCGACCGGTGGCGGAACAGTGGACGTGTCCCCGGGGGAAGAGGGGCCACCTGTTCGGGCAGGGGACGTGGCGACTCAACCACACGCCTCCGAGGCCTCCTCACCGCGCCTCCGGTGAGGGCGCCGATCACCCGAGATCAGTCGGGGGGGGGTACGCTCAACCGCGTCTCCTCCAGGAGACCCCTGACGACCGCTCCCTTCTCCCGCCATTCGGTGAGGGAGCGGCCCCGGTGGAGCCACGCGGTCGCGGCCGCCGCGACCGCGACGGCGTCCGGGCCGGACCCCGTCCCCTGAGCGGCCACACGGGTCCACGGCGCCCCCGCCTCCGCCAGCAGGAACTCGCCCCCGCGCAGCGCGGCCACCGCGACCGCGGCACCCGGCCGGCGCTCCAGCGCCGTGCGGGCCCACGCCACCGCCTCGGCCTCGCCGACCGGGTGCGGCCGCACCAGTCCTTCGGCGCCCGCGGCCCGCGCCGGCGAGGGGTCCTCCACGCTCACCAGCAGCGCCCCGGACTCCGGCCCGCACAGCGCCGCCGGCCGCAGGCGCGGGCGCAGCACCGGCGCCCCCAGGTCGCTTCCGCCCTCCTCGGCCCCCACTCGCCAGGCCGTGGTCTCGGCGGTGTGCACGAGCGGGTCGGGCAGCGGCGGGGGTTCGACCGGCCCCTCCGGGGGGTCCAGCCCCAGCAGTGCGTAGCACTGGGCCCGCAGCCGCTCCGCCGCTTGGCCGACGCGGTCGATCAGCAGGCCGCGGGTCCGGGGCCGGGGCGCGTCCACGACCTCCTCGATCCGGCGCAGCGGGTCCTCGTCCGGGGCCAGGACCGGGCAGGCGGCGCCGAAGGCGTGCAGCGGGGAGGCCGGGTCCAGCTCGTCCCGCCCGAAGGCGGCCAGCAGCACCGGCCGCCCGAGCGCGGCCGCGTAGTAGGTGGTGCTGCCGTGGTCGCCCACCACGGCGTCGGCGGCGATGAGCGCCGCCCGCCACCCCTCGTGCGGGTCCACCAGCGCCAGCCCGGCGGCCCGCTCCCGCCGCAGCAGCAGTTCGAGGCCCTTGCGCCGGCCGTGCCGGTGCCAGACGTTGGGGTGCACGACCAGGGCGGTGCGGTACTCCTCGCACGGGAGCCGGCGCAGCACCCGGCGGATCCCCTCGCGCACCGAACCGACCAGCGAGTCGCGGTTCCAGGTGGAGGAGAGCACCACCAGCCGCCCGCCCTCGGGGACGCCGAGCGCCCGGCGGAAGCGGTCGCGGCGGCCCTCGTTGTCCCGCATCCGGTCGAACGAGGGGTCGCCCACCACCTCGGTGCGGATGCGCTCTAGCGGGCCCCTCAGCCTCCCCCGCTGCTCCGGATGGGACAGGGCGAGCACGGTCGGGACCGGAACGCCGGCGTGCAGGAGCTGCTCCGGTGCCAGGCCCGAGGCCGTCCGCAGGGGGCCGTCGGCCTCCTGCACCAAGCGGTTGTGCCCGGCGCCGTGCGGCATCAGCAGCAGGGGCGGTCCGCTGGGCGCGGCCGTCCCGCCCGCCGTGGACAGCCGGTGCAGCCCCTCTTTCGGCGAGGCGGCCATGGCGAGCGCGAACTCCTCGCGGCGCGCCACCGCCTCCTCCCAGGACAGGACCTGCTCCACCCCGGCGGCGGCGAGGACGGCACGGATCCCGTCCTCAGAGACCGATCCGGGGTTCAGGGCGAACTCGACGGCGATGCGGTCGTCGTCGCCGAAGACCTCGACGGCGTCGAGGAGGCGCCCGGCCGCGGGCACGCTGCGCACGACGACCAGGACCTTGCGCTCGGGAGGGGGAAAGGTCCCACTGGCTTCGCGGGGGAGGGGCATCGCTCGGACGCTAGGAGGCCGGAGCCTCCTCGCCGTTCCCGCCGGACCGCCCGTCGGCACGGTCGGCTCCCTTGCCGCGGCCCATGGTGAAGGGGCGGGCGAGTTCGCGCCAGCCCACCATCGAGGCCCCCAGGAAGACGGTGGTGACGATCGCGAACGACAGCGGGGCGCCGTCCTGCGTCAGGAAGGCCCGCAGGGCGAGGCCGAGGGGCACGGTCACGACCCACACGAGCACACCGGTCCACACCGCGCGCATGGGCGAGCGCCAGGCGCGCGCCACGAGCCACCCGGCGGCCAGTCCGGCGGCGAAGGGCCAGGCGGTCCCGAGGAACCCGGCGATACCGGCGGCCTCATCGTGCGAGGCGCGTCCGACGGCGACGAAGGCGCCGACGCAGAGCAGGTCCAGGACGGCGGCGACGGCGATGGGGACGAAGCGCATGCTTCCAGGCTATGGCCGGTCCGGCAGTCCCCCATACGGGGGCGGCCCCGGGGAGGACCCCGGGGCCGTGTGGGACGCGTGCCGCATGGCAGTGCCGTATGACGGTGCTGCATGAAGGAGGGCCGACCGGCGAGGGGGGATGGGGACCTGCGCCGGCCGGCCCGGGTGCCGCGGGGGCCGCGGCGTGGACGGGGTGGGGTCAGGGCCCCGTTCGGGGCCCCGGGGTCACCCCGTCAACAGGGTGACGCCGTAGGTGTCGAGGATCGGGTTGACCGGCTGGAAGAAGGTGGTCCCGCCGGACGTGCAGTCGCCCGAGCCGCCGGAGGTGACGCCCTGGGCCTGGTCGTCGCTGACCCACGAGCCGCCCGAGTCGCCGGGCTCGGCGCACACATCGGTCTGGGTCAGTCCGTTGACCGTGCCCTGGGGGTAGGACACCGACTGGTTCTTGGCCTGGATCGTGCCGCAGTGCCAACCGGTGGTGGAACCCGACCGGCAGACGGACGAGCCCTCGGGTGCCTCCTCGGAGCCGGCGACGGCCACGGTGCCGCCCGCGTAGTCGTTGACCGCGGGGGTGGGGTTCCAGCCGGCGTCGGCCTGGACCGCCGCCATGTCGGCGCCGGGGAACTCGGCGTCGGTCACGGTGCCGGTGCCCGAGCCGTCCTGCGAGCTCACCTGCGTCCCGGTGCTCCCGCAGTGGCCCGCGGTCACGAACCCGGACTCGGTGGCGAACCCGATGGAGCAGCGCCCGCCCCCGGTGGAGTAGGCGTCGCCGCCGACGATGTCGGCGTACAGCCGCGGCTCGTCCCGGGTGCTCTCCACGGTGTAGGCGTCCTCGGGGACGCCCGCGGCGCGGGCGAACTCCTCGGCGGCGGCCTCCTCGCCCTCCAGGGCGGTGATGACCACGCTGTCCTGCCGGATGTCGGGGTACCACCCGGCGACGCCCTCGGACAGCCCGGCGCCCTCGGCGTTCAGGTCGTCGATCATGGCGTCCAGGCCGTCCCGACCGTTCTCGACCACCTCGGCCTCGGCCCCGGCGGCGGTCACCTCCGGCGCCGCGGAGGCGTCGGTGACCGCGACGGTCAGGGTGCCCGAGTCGATGTCGAACCAGCTGCCGCCGAAGTCCTCGCCCAGCGCGGAGCGGAGGGTCTCGTCGGTGCTGCGCGCCTGTGCCTCGGTGTCGACCAGCTCCAGCGCCTCGGCCTCGCTCAGGCCCAGGTCGCGCTGCATCGCCTCGATGCGCTCGGCGTCAGGGCCGCCGGCGTCCGTGCCGCCGGTGTCGGCCGCCACGGTGGCGGCCTCCTGGGGGGAACCGTCGGACAGGACCGCGACCCCGGCCCCGACCAGCCCCAGAGCGAGCGCACCGCCTCCTGCGGCGCGCACGATGGTGGATTTACGCATCCATCCGCCCTTCTCGAATTGTTGGGGGTTGTGAAGGACGGGTCCGCGTTGAAGAGCGGGGGCTCAAGGCGGACCCGGTGCCGGCCGCCCGGAACGGGGACGGGCGTCGGCACTCCGTTCACCCAGTGCTTTGGGTGAACGATGGGAAACCTTAGGTCATGGTGTCCGAGTGGCGACAGATGCGGCCGACCTTCCGAAATGGAAGGAAGTTACCGGCTGGTCGGGAAAGCCGGGCCGCCCTCGGCGGACGGGGTGCGGCGGAAGTGCGACGTGGAGCCGGGGATGACCGATGATCCGGTCATCCGATCTACACGTGCAGCGGTGAAAATCAAGGGCCCCTCTCTGGCCGGATCAGGACAGCTCGGCGGGCGGAAGGATGAGCTCCGGTTGGCTCGGTGCGGTACGGAGTTCAGCCGAACTGTTCAATGCGGTGGGGGTCGGGTGAGCGGGATGTCGAACTCCGGTGCCGCACGTGCCGTCGCCCGTCCAGACGGCGGGCGGCCCTCCCGCGCGCACCGAAGGGCGGCGCCCTCCGCGGCCCGGCGCGGCGAGCGCGTGCGCCGCCCCCGCCCGGCGGTGGAGCCGATTCCCCTGACCGGCTGCGGCGGGGGCACGCCCCGGACCTCCCCGGGGCGGGGGCGGCTTCGACACGAGCGGCCGGACCGGGCGGCCTTCGGGCCGGATGCCCCGCCGCGGAGTCCCCCGGGCGGGGCGGTGGCACGCCGGCCTTCCCGGCGCCACCGCCCCGCCTCCCGTCCGCCTCTCAGGCGCCGCCCTCCTCGGCGGTGATGCCGAGGGAGGAGCGCAGGAAGTCCACCTGCAGCAGCAGGAGGTTCTCGGCCACCGTCTCGTCGGTGGGCATGTGCGTCACCCCCGACAGCGGCAGGACCGTGTGCGGGCGCCCCGCGGCCAGCAGCGCCGAGGACAGGCGCTGGCTGTGCGCGAACACCACGTTGTCGTCGGCCAGCCCGTGCACCAGCATCAGCGGCCGCTTGAGCCCCGGCGCGTCGTCCAGCAGCGAGCTGCGCCGGTAGTCCTCGGCCCGGTCCTGGGGCAGCCCCAGGTAGCGCTCGGTGTAGTGGGTGTCGTACAGCCGCCAGTCGATCACCGGTGCACCGGCCACCGCCGCGTGGAAGACGTCCGGCCGGCGCAGCACCGCCAGCGCCGACAGGTAGCCGCCGAAGGACCAGCCGCGGATCCCCACCCGGTCCAGGTCCAGGCAGCCGTACCGCTCGGCGGCGTCCCGCAGGGCGTCCACCTGGTCCTCCAGCACCGGGCCGGCCAGGTCGGTGTGGACCGCCTGCTCCCACTCCACCCCGATGCCGGGGGTACCGCGGCCGTCCGCCACCAGCACCGCGAACCCCTGGTCGGCGAACCACTGCGAGGTGAGGTAGGCGCCGCGGGCCCGGAGGACCCGCTGGGCGTGCGGACCGCCGTAGGGGTCCATCAGCACCGGCAGCCGGCGCCCGGCGTGCGCGCCCTCGGGGTCGAACCACGACGGCAGCACCAGCGCCGAGGGGATGCGGCGCTCCCCGGCCCGCCACAGCCGCGGCCGCGGCGCGGGCAGCTCGGGCTCCTCGGCGTGCGAGGCGATCTCGGCCGCGACGGCGGGCGTCTGGCTCCAGGCGTCGGACACCACGAGAGTGCGCACCCCGAACCGGTCCGGCGAGCGGCGCTGGACCACCAGGGTGCCGCCGCGCATCCGGCCGGCGTCCACCCCCGCGCCGTCCCCGCCGGGCACCTCCACCGGGCCGGCGAAGCCGTCGGAGGCGTCCACGAGCCACAGCTCCACCGTGTCCGGGCGGTCGGCGGGCGAGACCGAGCACAGGATCCGGTCGCCGTCGACGTCGCCCACCCCGCGCACGTACAGCCCGGGCGGGCCCATCGGGCGGCCGCCGACGAACAGCCGCCGCTCACCGCCCTCCTCGCGGCCGATCCACACCGTCTCGCCGCTCGCGGTGAAGTCCGGAACCCCCGGCATGATCTCCACCCACACCGGGTCGGTCTCGGTGCGCACCGGGCCGGTCAGCCCGGTGGCGGGGTCGGCGCTGTGCACGATGAGCGTGCGCTGGTCGCGGCTCTGCGCGCCGAAGACCGCGGTGGGGGTGCCGTCCGGNGGGGGGCCGGCCCCCCCCGGCCCCCCCCCAGCCACTGCGGCTCGGCGGGCCCCCGGTCGCCGCCGCGCGGGTCGAGCACGGCCAGGCGCACCTCGGCGTTGGCGGTCCCGGCCGCCGGGTAGGCCATGGACTGTCCGGCGGCCCCGGGGTCCCCCGGGTCGGACAGGTGCCACCGGGCGACCATGGACTCGTCCACCCGGGCGGCCAGCAGGGCCGAGGCGTCCGGCGACCACCACATGCCGCGGTGGCGCCCCATCTCCTCGGCGGCGATGAAGTCGGCCAGCCCCCAGGCCACCCCGGGGCCGTCGGGCTCGGCGACGGCGCGGTCGGCGCCGCTGTGCACGTCCACCACCCGCAGGGCGCCCCGGCAGGCGTAGGCGACCCGGTCCCCGCGCGGGCAGATGCGCGGGTCCACCGCGGGCGCCGCCGCGGGAAGCTCGTACGGGACGGCGCCGTCGCCGACCAGGTCCACGCAGTACAGCCGCCCGGACAGGGCGAACACCGCGCGGGTGAAGGCCTCGTCGGTGCTGTAGGCGACGATGCCGCCGCTGCTCACCCGCAGCCGCTCGCGCCGCGCCCGCTCCTCGGGCGGCAGGTCCTCCTCGGCGCCGCCGATCGCCCGCGGGTCGGCCAGCAGCCGCTCGGTGCCGGTGTCCAGGTCGAGCAGCCACAGGCAGGCCGCGCCGTCGGTGCCGTGCCTGCTCCGCAGGAAGGCGACCTTCCGGCCGTCGGGGGAGAGGGCGAATGACCGGGGGACGCCCAGCGTGAACCGCCGCGTCCGCGCTTCTTGCCGTGGAAAGCTCATGCCGCGATTGTCGCCCATGGCGAGGGCAGGCCGCGCGGGGCGGCGGCGGGTCCGCGGTTCCGGGGGAATCGCCGGGTCGGCCCCGGTATCGTCTGGAGTCATGACCGACCGCCGACTTCTGCTGGTGCACGCCCATCCCGACGACGAGACCATCGTCACCGGCGCGACCATGGCCAAGTACGCCGCCGAGGGGGCCGAGGTCACCCTGGTCACCTGCACGCTCGGCGAGCGGGGCGAGGTGATCCCGCCCGACCTCGCGCACCTGGCCGAGGAGCGCGAGGGCGGCCTGGGCGAGCACCGCATCGGCGAGCTCGACAAGGCCTGTCTGGCGCTGGGGGTGCGCGACCACCGCTTCCTGGGCGGCGCCGGGCGCTACCGCGACTCGGGGATGATGGGCGCGCCGACCAACGACGACCCGACCTGCTTCTGGCGTGCCGACACCGAGGAGGCCGCGCTCGCGCTGGCCGAGGTGATCCGTGAGGTGCGCCCGCAGGTCGTCGTCACCTACGACGACAACGGCGGCTACGGGCACCCCGACCACATCCAGGCCCACCGGGTGACCCTGCGGGCGTTCGAGAAGGCGGGGGAGCGCGCGCTCGCGGGCCAGCCCTGGCAGACCCGCAAGCTCTACGCGATCGCCCAGCCCGAGTCCCGCCTGGCCGAGCAGGTGGCGCGGCTGCAGCGGGAGCCCGGGCCCTTCACCGCCCCCTCCGAGGTCGCCGACATCGCGCCGGGCACCCCCGACGCGCGGGTGACCACCCGCGTCGACGCCTCGGCCCACTGGGCCGCCAAGGCGCTGGCGATGCGGGCGCACGCCACGCAGATCTCCGTCGACGGGGAGCGGTTCGCCCTGTCCAACGGGATCGCCCAGGAGATCGACGCGGTGGAGCACTTCACACTGCTGCGCGGTCCCACGCCGCGGCCCGGCGCGGACGGCTTCGAGACCGACCTGTTCGCTTAGGCTTCCCCCGTGTCCGAACCTGCAGCGCCCGGTACCGGAACCGGGCCCACCCGCACCGCCCCGTTCGCCTCGGCCGTCGATTTCGCCGTCCACCCCGCGCTGTTCTGCGCCTCGGTGGTCGCCGGGGTGGTCGGCGGCGTCCTCTCCGGCTGGCTGGCCTGGCTGTGGCTGAGCGGCCCCGTGGGCCAGGTGGTGGCCGGGGCGGCCCTGCTGGTCGTGCTGTGCCTGCTGTACCTGGCCGTGCGGGCCGCCGGCTGGGCGACCCGGTCCCGGACCGGGGCGGGCGTGTGCGCGGTCGGCTGGACGCTGGCCCAGGTGGCGCTGCTGCTGGCCGGGGAGTCGGGCGACGTGTTCTTCCTCCTCGCCGCCGCCGGGATCAGCAACACCTACCTGTACGGCGGGGTGGTCGTGATGACGCTGGCGGTGGTGTTCACCCCGCCGGCCCCGCCGGACCGGGACCGGGAGGACCCGGTCAGCTGATCCAGAACCGCATCAGCAGCTCGCCGAAGAAGATGTCCATCTGCGGCATGCCGATCTGCCGGAAGAGCCCGGTCATGGCGTTGATGTAGGCCAGGTTGACCACGTTGAACCAGAGCACGCCGAATACCGCGATGGTGCCGAACAGCCCGAAGGACCGCGCCGCGCGCTCCATCCCCTCGAAGCGGCGGGGGCTGGCGGTGGCCGCCTCCAGCAGCGGAACCAGGACCGTGTAGCCGTCCAGTCCCGGGATGGGCAGCAGGTTGACCAAGGCCACCGTCAGGTTGAGGTAGCACAGGAACATCAGGCCGCCGATGAGCCAGTTGTCGGTGACCATGCCGGCGGGCACCAGCAGCATCACCGCGACGGCGAACCCGGCGGCCAGCACCAGGCTGGCGACGATCCCGGCGAGCGCGGTGAGGATGCGGCGGCCCCGGCCGCCGAGGGCGTCCCGGTCCACGTAGGAGGCGGGGCCGGTCAGGCCGATGCCGCCGAGCACGACGAAGACCGCGGGCATGAGCAGCCCTGTGAAGAGGCCCCCTCCGGTCTCGCCCTTGCCGGAGACCCGGCGCTCCCGGTAGGCGAACGGGTTGAGGCGCAGGTAGCCGCTGCCCCGCAGGCCGCGGTCGCCGGACAGGTAGGCGACCAGCGCGTGCGCGAACTCGTGGACGGCGACGCAGGCGATCCAGGCGCCCAGGATGAAGACGAAGGGCGCGTAGGGGGTGCCGCCGTACTCGTAGAGGTCCTGGGTCTCCTCCCAGCGGGTCCAGGAGAACCAGCCGGCGAAGGCGGTGATGCCCAGGATCAGCAGGAAGACGGGGCTGGGAAGGAGGTCGAACACCGAGGAGCGGGAGCCCTGCGCGCCCCGGTCGCCGCGGTCCCCGCCGTTCTCCCCGTGCGCGCTGTCGGCACCGTCGGCACCGTCGGCGCTGTCCGAACTGACCGCACTGTCCGTGCGCTCCGCACCGTCCCCACCGTCCGTGCCGTCCTTCGGCTCGGCCCCGTCGTCCTTGCGACCGGCCGACCCGTCGGGCGCGGACGGCTCCTCAGACTCCGCCGACTCCTCAGACCCCGCCGAATCCGCGGGTTCCGCAGGCTCTGCCGGGTCGGACGCCCCTGAGGCCGCGTCCGCGTCCCCGCCGACGGCAACGGCGCCCTGCGGCTCCTGCCCGTCCGGGTCCGGGCCGCCCTGCTCGGTGGGCGTCTGGGAATCCGTACCGGACGGATCGGGCGTGGACATGCTGCTCCCACAGGATGCTCGAAAGTGCTGACGAATGCACCGGCCGCACGGGCGGCGGGGGAGGCGCCCGGGCCGACGCCTCCCAGGCTAAGGGGCCCCTGGCGCGGGCGGCGCTGAGGGGGCCGGGGCGGGCGTGCCGGGCGGAGCGGCGTCGGTCACAGGGCGCCGCTCACGGACGCACAGAGGCACTTCCGGAGGCCCGCGGAGCGGCCCCGTGCCTCACAGCGACGTGCTGGGCGAGGTGGCCGAGCGGTGCATGGCGGTGAGCGCGAACGCCTGCCCGGTGCGGGTCAGGTCCGGGGCGCCCACACCGCCGACCAGCTCGCTGCGCTGGGCGAACCCCAGCGTCTCCAGCAGCCAGGTGACCTGCAGCAGGACCGCGTGGACCTGCGCGGTGGCGGGGGAGGAGCCGGACTCCTCGCCGCCCCAGCCGGCGTCGGCCAGCACCTGGCGCGCCTCCTCCATCACGTCGGTGCGCTCGGTGCGGGCGTGGTTGCCGGTGGCCCGCGGGGAGCGCTGGAGCAGCAGCCCCAGCAGCGTCTCAGTGGCGGCCTGGGCGAACCCGTCGGAGTCCAGCACCGAGTCGGCGGCCGCGCGCCAGAGCTCGGTGTCGTCGCCGTGCAGCCGCCGCCCGCGCCGGGCCAGCACCATGCGACGCCCGGATCTGCGCACCGCGCGCATCCCGCGCAACAGCTTGTGCAGGGAGATCAGCTGCATGGCGTCGGTCTCGCTGCGCGGCGGCGAGGGCGAGGTGGCCCAGCCGAACTCCGAGCACAGCTCGCGCACCACGGTCGGGGAGATGTAGCCGATCTGGGTGAGCCCGATGCCCTCGTCGGCGAAGTCGAGCAGGCGCCGCGCCGGCGCCAGCGCGGCCGCCGCGTCCGGCGGCGGCTCGGCGCCCACGATGAGCTGGCCCAGCAGCGGCCACAGCTGCTGGCGGTGCGAGTGCGAGGGCGAGCCCAGCCAGCCGCGCACCCGCTCCTCGCGCACCCGGTCCAGGCGGCTGCGGCCGTGCGCGTCGGGCTGGGTGAGGAAGGCGCGGGCGAACCGCTCCTGGGCGGTGCGCCAGCCGCGCGCGCCGGGGCGCACGTCGCCGGCGGCGATGGCCAGCTCCAGGGCGGCCGAGGTGTCCTGGTGCGCGGCGATCTCGGCGGTGCCCAGGACGGTGCCCCAGGTCAGCTCGGACAGGTCCGGCGGCTCCACCCCCGAGGCGCGCATCGCCCGGCGGTAGGCGGCCAGCCCGCTGTCGTGGCCGGCGGAGTGGGCGTCCAGCACGGTGCGGGTGGTGGTCGATGAGCAGATCGCGGCGTAGCGGTCCAGGTCCAGCAGGGAGAACAGGCGGCCCAGGGAACGGGCGGTGAGCATGCGCTCCCCGGTCTCCCCGGCGAACCGTACCGGCAGCACGTACCAGCAGAACTCCTGGACCGACCGCTGCGTCAGGTCCTCCAGGTTCCCGCCCCCGGTCAGCGAGGACAGGGCGTTCTCGGCCAGGCGCGCGGCGCGCGGGTCCAGGCGGGCCAGCTGCGCGAGCGCGGACGCGACGGTCTCCTGCATGGCGTGGGTGGGCACCTCCCCCTGCCGGGCGCTCCGTTGCCGGTCCGGCTCCGCTGTCGTCCGTTCCTACCGTCCCCTGTCGGCGTCGTTCGCGGCCCGCCTGCGCTCGGGCGGCCGCTGCGGCACCAGCCTGCTCCCGACCACATCGGCCTCGGCCACTTCGGCCGGCTCCCCGTCGCGCCTGCGCACCCGGATCGTTCCGCCGCTCCACCGCTCCAGGACACCGACGATATCCCGGAAGCGTCCGTCGGGCAGCCGCACCCGCAGGACGGCGCGCCGTCCCAGGTCGGCAGGGGAGGCCTCAAGGGCCATACGCGCCCCGTTTCCCACTCGATCGACCCCCAATTGGGCACGTGAGCCCGGTGAGCGCAATACTGGAAGCTGCGAATCGTCTGACGTGAGCCCGGCGAGTCCGCGTGCCGGATGCCCGGCGTCGCCCAGGCTACGACAGCGAAGACCCTTGCACGCGGTCAACGTGGCGAAGACCGAAGAGGAGTAACGACGTGACCTACGTCATCGCGCAGCCGTGCGTCGATGTGCTCGACAAGGCCTGCATCGAAGAGTGCCCTGTCGACTGCATCTACGAGGGCGAGCGCATGCTCTACATCCACCCGGACGAGTGCGTCGACTGCGGCGCCTGCGAGCCGGTGTGCCCCGTGGAGGCCATCTACTACGAGGACGACCTGCCCGAGCAGTGGTCCGAGTACTACAAGGCCAATGTCGAGTTCTTCGACGAGATCGGCTCTCCCGGAGGTGCGTCCAAGGTCGGCAAGTACGACACCGACCACCCGATCATCGCCAAGCTTCCGCCGCAGGCGGAAGGCGAGTANGGGCGCCCCGGGGGCGCCCGCCGGCCCGCGCCTCTGCGCCCCCGTGCGCCGCATGGGGGCGCAGAGGCGGGGGTACGGCCGTTCTGGAAGAGGGGACCGGGCGCCGGCAGGACCGGACCCGGCCCCGCGAGCGCCCGTCCCCGGCCCCCGGGGGCGGGCCCAAGCCGTGTGGAGCAGAAGTGATGGCGGAACGACGACGCCTCGCCGACCGGATGCCGGTCTTCCCCTGGGACCGCCTGGCGCCGCACAAGGCGACCGCGGCGGCGCACCCGGACGGGATCGTCGACCTGTCGATCGGCACCCCGGTCGACCCGGTGCCCGAGGTGGTGCGCCGGGCGCTGGCCGCGGCCGCCGACGCCCCCGGCTATCCGGCCACGCACGGCACCCCGGCGCTGCGCGCCTCGGCCGCCCGGTGGCTGGAGCGCCGCCACGGCGTGCGCGTCGACCCCGAGGCGGTGCTCCCGGCCATCGGCACCAAGGAGCTGGTGGCCTGGCTGCCCACCCTGCTGGGCCTGGGCGAGGGCGACACCGTCGTCCACCCCGAACTGGCCTACCCCACCTACGACGCCGGGATCCGGCTGGCGGGGGCGCGTCCGCTGCCCGCCGACGGGCTCACCGCCCTGGGCCCCGAGCGCCCGGGCCTGGTGTGGATCAACTCCCCGGCCAACCCCACCGGCCGCGTGCTGGGCGCCGACCACCTGCGCAAGGTGGTGGCCTGGGCCCGCGAGCAGGGGGTCATCGTGGCCTCCGACGAGTGCTACCTGGACCTGGACTGGGAGGGCGAGCGGCCGCTGTCGGTGCTCCACCCGGACGTGTGCGGCGGCTCGCACGCCAACCTGCTGGCGGTGCACTCCACCTCCAAGCGGTCCAACCTGGCCGGGTACCGGGCCGGGTTCGTGACCGGCGACCCCGGGCTGGTCGCCGAACTGCTGGCGGTGCGCAAGCACGCCGGGATGATCGTCCCGGCTCCGGTGCAGGCCGCCATGGGCGCGGCGCTCGACGACGACGCCCACGCCCAGGAGCAGAAGGCGCGCTACGGCGCCCGGCGCGAGGCCCTGCGCGGGGCGCTGGAGGCCGCCGGATGGACCATCGACCACTCCGAGGCCGGGCTCTACCTGTGGGCCTCCCGCCCCGGCCTGGACGCCTGGGGCGCGGTGGCGGCCCTGGCCGAGCAGGGCGTTCTGGTCGCGCCCGGCGTGTTCTACGGCCCCAAGGGGGCGAACCACGTCCGCATGGCCTTCACCGCCACCGACGAGCGCATCGCCGCGGCCGCCAAGCGCCTGGAGGCCCTGGCCGGCTGAGCAGGGGCCCCTCGCCCGGCGGCGTGGNCGGCGCAAGTACACGGCCACGTGTCGATCCCGGAGCCACTGAGGTGGTCAGCAGTCGTGCGGGGCCGCCCGCAAGGCCGTCGGCTCCTCAGCGCGCATCGGGAGTGGTGTATTCACCACTCGACGTGGGTGGTTTCTCGTGGTCGTCGCAACACCGGTGGCCGGTTGCTGTTGTCGAGGAGTTGTTCCAGGCACTCGGCCGGGGTGTCCCGGCCCAGGGCCGTGCGGGGTCGGCGGCCCCGGGGGCGGCGGTCGTCGCGGCTCCCGAAGGGGTCCATGGCACCCCTTTGGGGGCGGAGTGGTGCAACGACCGATAGAACCCGCACCGCCCGAAGCGGTGATTCCCGCACTCCCGACACTCCCGATCACCGGCCCGCTCCCCGGCGGGTCGATCGCAGGACGATGGACCCCACGGCACCGGCAACGACCTCAGGAGGCCCCGAGCGGGTCGCCCGGGTCGTTGCGCCGGGGCCGGACCGGGCGCGCGGGTCAGCCCAGGACCACCTGGCCGTCGGGGGCGTGGTCGGGAACGCTCTTCCAGCCCTCCTGGCCGTCCTCGGCGGTCCAGCGCTGGTCCTGGTAGCCGACCGACGTCAGCCCGTACTCCTCGGAGTTGGCCACCGCCCACAGCGCCATGGCCCACCCCAGGTCGCCGGTCTGCGGCTGCGCGCCCGGCGCGGGCAGCGCCCCCGGGTCGGCGCCGAACACCCGCTCCATCTCCGCCGCCGCGGCGTCCACGTCCGCCGGGGCCGACGGCGACGGGGCCGGCGCGGGCTCCCCGGGCGTGCGGGCCGGCTCCTCGGGCCAGCAGGTCACCGCGGGGCCCTCGGCGCCGGTGAAGGCCCGCGCCATCAGCCGCGAGCGCTTCTCGTGCTGGTCGTAGGCGAAGCCGTCGGCGCTGCGCTGCACCGCCTGGGCCGCCTCGTAGACCGGGATGTCGGCGTAGCCGTCCACCTCCTCCAGGTGGGCGTAGAACTCGTTGCTGGCGTAGACCGGGTCCATGATCTGGTCCGGTTCGCCCCACTCCTGGGAGGGGCGCTGCTGGAACAGCCCCAGCGAGTCGCGGTCGCCGTATTCGATGTTGAAGAACTTGGTCTCCTGCCACACCGTCGCATAGGCCACCACCACCGCGTGCTCGGGCAGGTCGCGGCTGAAGGCCACGCCGCCCACGGTGGCGGCGCTGGCCGCCTGCTCCGGCTCCAGGGGGTCCTCGGTCCCGTCGACGGTCACGGTGCAGCCGGCCGCCACCGGGGGATCGATCTCCACCGGCTCGATCGAGGTGATGACGTAGTAGCCGGCGGCCACCAGGGCGCCGCACACGGCGGTCAGGACGGCGAGGATCTTGACGAAGGCGGAGGTCCTCCGCCGCTTCGGACGGGTCTTCTCGTGCACAGGCAGGCCGTTGGACTCATGGGGCGCGGCCGCGCGCCGCGCGGCCCGGCGCCCCGACGGACAGGGACCGGCCCCCAGACGTGACGCGGGGGATGAGCGAGGGTCTCGCACGCCGTTGAACCGGGGTGTTCGCTACCCGAATGGTAGAGGGTCTCCGGGGGCGCCGCCGTGGAAGGCGGCGCCGCGCCGGAGCGTACCGTCCCCGGTGGCGGGGCTGCCAGCCGACGCCCCCGGTCGGCGGTGCGCCCGGTTCGTCGGTGGGCCCGCGAACCGTTAGGCTCACCGGACATGACCACCTCGTTCACCAGTCCGCTCCCCAAGGAGATCGACGAGCTCTGGGAGCGCCGCTCCGAGCTGACCCCTGACGACACCGCCGCCCGCGACACCATCATCGGCGCGGTCGACGAACTCGACGCCGGCAAGGCGCGCGTCGCCTTCGTCGACGGCGACACGGACCAGGTGGTCGTCGACGAGCGGGCCAAGCGCTCGATCCTGCTGAGCTTCCGGGTCCTGGGCATGGAGGAGTCGCAGGTCGGCGACTTCTACCACCACGACCGCATCCCGCTGAAGAAGCGCTTCGAAGGGGTGCGCGTCGTGCCCGGCGCCATCGCCCGCTGGGGCGCCCACCTGGCCCCGGGCGTCGTACTGATGCCCTCCTTCACCAACTTCGGCGCCTGGGTCGGCTCGGGCACCATGGTCGACACCTGGGCCACCGTGGGCTCCTGCGCGCAGGTCGGCGAGAACGTCCACCTGTCCGGCGGCGTGGGCGTGGGCGGTGTGCTGGAGCCGCCGCAGGCCTCGCCGGTGGTCATCGAGGACGACGCCTTCCTCGGCTCGCGCAGCATGGTCGTCGAGGGCGCCCGGGTGCGCCGCGGCGCCAAGCTCGGCGCGGGCACCATCCTGACCTCCTCCACCCGCGTCTACGACGCCGAGACCGGCGAGGAGCTGCCCCGCGGCGAGGCCCCCGCCTGGTCGGTGTGCGTCACCGCCAACCGTGTCAAGAGCTTCCCCGGCGGCGACTTCGGCATGCCGGTGCTGCTGGTGCTCAAGCGCCTGGAGGAGGGCCAGGAGCACGACAAGCTGGCGCTCAACGACATGCTCCGCGAGCACGGCGTCAACGCCTGACGCGCCCCGCGCGAGCGGGTCCGGGCCGCCCCGTGCCGCGGGGCGGCCCGCCCGAGCGCCCCGGCGCCCCCGCCCGCCCCTCGTCCGCGTCCCCGATCCCGAAGGTTCCGGCCATGCTCAACCTCGCCGACGACGTCCGCACGCTCACCGCCCGCCTGGTCGACACCGAGTCGGTCAGCGGAGGCGAGCGGCCCCTGGCCGACATGATCGAGCAGGCGCTATCGGGCCTGCCGCACCTGCGGGTGGACCGGCACGGCGACGCCGTGGTGGCCCGCACCGAGCTGGGCCGGGCCAGGCGGGTGGTGCTCGCCGGGCACATCGACACCGTGCCGATCGTGGGCAACGTGCCCTCGCGGCGCGAGGGGGACCGCCTCTACGGCTGCGGCTCCTCCGACATGAAGAGCGGGGTGGCGGTGCAGCTGCGCCTGGCCGCCGCGCTCACCGAGCCCGTGCACGACCTCACCTTCGTCTTCTACGACTGCGAGGAGGTCGACGCCGAGCGCAACGGGCTGCGCCGGCTGGCCCGGGAGCACCCCGAGTGGCTGGCCGGGGACTTCGCGGTGCTCATGGAGCCGACCGGGGGCGTCATCGAGGGCGGCTGCCAGGGCACCATGCGGGTCGAGGTCATCGCCCGGGGGGAGCGCGCCCACAGCGCGCGCTCGTGGATGGGCAGCAACGCCATCCACGGCGCCGGGCGCATCCTGGACGTGCTGCGCGCCTACACCCCCCGCGAGCCCGAGGTCGACGGGCTGCGCTACCACGAGGGGCTCAACGCGGTCTTCGTGTCCGGGGGAGTGGCGGGCAACGTCATCCCCGACGAGTGCGTGGTCACCGTCAACTACCGCTTCGCCCCCGACCTGAGCGTCAAGGACGCCGAGGCCCACCTGCGCGAGGTCTTCGACGGGTTCGACGTGCGCGTCACCGACGCCGCGCCGCCCGCCCGGCCCGGCCTGGACGACCCGGCGGCCGCCGAGTTCGTCTCCGCCGTCGGCGGCGGGCAGGCCCGCGCCAAGCTGGGCTGGACCGACGTGGCGCGGATGTCGGAACTGGGGGTGCCTGCGGTCAACTACGGGCCGGGCGAGCCCACCCTGGCGCACACCCGCGACGAGTGGGCCGACCTGGCTCTGGTGGACGAGGCCGAGCGGCGGATGACCGCCTGGCTGACCGGTGGCGGCGCCTGATTGAACGCTGTGCGGCCCGGCCCCGCCGCGCGGGCGCGCACCCTGCTCCTGGGGATATTTTGGCCCCATGACCGATGCTGAGAAGATCCGCCGCGCGGGACCCCTCACCTACCGGGGCCGCGCCATACCGGAGACCACCACCGACCAGCGGCTGCTGGACCGCCGCGGTCCGGCCGACTGGGTGCACACCGATCCGTGGCGGGTGCTGCGCATCCAGTCGGAGTTCGTCGAGGGCTTCGGGCTGCTCTCCGAGGTGGGGCAGTCGGTGAGCGTGTTCGGGTCGGCGCGCATCCGGCCCGGGTCGCCCTACTACGAGCTGGGCGAGACCATCGGCGGCGACCTGGCGCGTGCCGGGTACACGGTCATCACCGGCGGCGGACCCGGTCTGATGGAGGCCGCCAACAAGGGCGCGCAGAAGGCGGGCGGGCCGTCCATCGGCCTGGGCATCGAGCTGCCCTTCGAGCAGTCCCTCAACGACTACGTCGACATGGGCGTCACCTTCCGGTACTTCTTCGTCCGCAAGACGATGTTCGTGAAGTACTCCCAGGCGTTCGTGGTGCTGCCCGGGGGCTTCGGCACCCTGGACGAGCTGTTCGAGTCGATCACCCTGGTGCAGACCGGGAAGGTGACCCGCTTCCCGGTGGTGCTGGTGGGCACCGAGTTCTGGGGCGGCCTGGTGGACTGGATCCGCGACCGGCTCCGCGCGGAGTCGGTGATCTCCCCGGACGACCCCGACCTGATGTACCTGACCGACGACCCGGGCGAGGTGGTCGACANCCGGGCCCCCCCGCCGCGAGGTCGAGGCCCGCGCCGTCGCCGAGGCCGCCGAGGAGCAGGGCGAGTAGGCACCGCCCGGGGCCCGGTCGGCGGCCGCGCCGCCTGCCCCGATGCAGCGGGCCAGGGCCAGGCGCCCGTTGGGGGTGAGTTCGGCGTTGGCGTGGGGAGTGTGGGCCACGAAGGGCCTCCTGACTTGCTTCAGGTGTCGATCCAGGCGATCCACACCTATGTCGGAGGCCCTTCTTCGTCGTCGAACTCCGGAGGCCTGGAACCGACCTCCGTGGTCAGTACACCTAGGGCCTGATCCAAGAAACACCCCCCTAGTACTGCAACGAGCATGCCGGTCGAGGACCCGGCGGAGGCCGACCACACGACAGGGGCGGACACGTCCCCGGGCCCGCCTGCCGGGCGGTGGGCCGCCTGGGGCCGGGGTGGGCGGCGGCGACGACGGAGCAGCAGGTGCCCCGCTCCGGCCTGCTTGCCGGGCGGCGGGCCGCCTGGGGTCGGTGTCCGGCGCCGTGGTGCGGCTTGCGCCCGCTCCCGTGCCAGCCCCGGGAGAAGCGGCCCTGGAACCGCGCCCGCAGGGCCGTCCCCCCTCCGGGAGGGAGGGAAAGCCTTCGCATTCCGGACATGCCGGGCGCGCTTTTCCTCCTCCCTTGTTGATCTCGGGGAAGTCGGCCCTGTACCGGCCGGTACAGGGCCGACTTCCCCGAGATCAACAACGCGGCCCGCCCGCGGGGCCCGTGGGCGGCCCCGACGGCGCTGCGCGCGGTCCGGTACCGGACCGCCCCGGCCCCGAACGGCCTGTCGCCCGGCCGGGGCCCGGGAGCGGGGTACCTGCCGGGCCGTTGTCGCCGCCGGCCACCCCGGCCCCGAACGGCCTGCCGCCTGGCCTGTCGTTGCAGTACTAGGCCAGCCCGCGGCGTACCGCCGCGGGGGGACGGTCGCCGCGGACCGTCAGGACCATGTCCAGCGCCTGCCGGGCGGCGCGGGGGTGCGCACTGGTGAACAGCCGCGCCCCCAGCCAGGCGTAGACGGCCACCAGGGCCGCGCTCTCGGCCGGGTCGTCGGCTTCACAGCGCACCAGGACCGGGGCGCCGCCGGCGGCCAGGGCGCGTACCCGGTCCGGCGGCGGCCGGTGCCCGGCGTCCGCGGCCCCCTCCGGCCGCGCCCCGGGGGCCAGCACCTGGGGCGCCCCCTCGTCCGGTCCCGCCTGCCCGCACGTGTGCATACCGCCGAGTCTGCCATGCCGGGGCCCGTTCACGGTCCGCCGCGATATGGCACGATCGGAACCGTGAATCCAACGATCCTCATCCTCATCTCGCTGTCAGCGGTCGCCGTGCTCGCCGGCGTCGCCTACGCGGTCATGGGGAAGGGCGGCCAGCTGGCGCGCTTCGAGGCCGACCACCCGCCCCTGGACCTGCCCGAGGACCGGCCGGTGACCCCGTCCGACGTGGGGCGCATCGCGCTGCCGCTGGCCCTGTGGGGCTACCATGTGCGCGGTGTCGACGAGGTGCTGCGCAGGCTCTCGGCGGCGCTGGCCGCGCGGGACGAGCGCATCGCCGACCTGGAGCGGCGCCTGGCCGAGGCGGGCGCGGCCACCGGGCCGCGGGTGCTCTACCCCCGTCCCGGGCCGCAGCCCGGCACCGCCGGTCCCACCGCGATCCGGCCCCCGGAGGCCGGGCCCTCCGAGCCCCGGACGCCCGCCCCCGCCGACCAGGGGCCCGCCCCGCGGCAGGACGCGCCCGCCGGCCGGGCCGCCCAGGGCTGAGCGCCGCCCCCTCCCGGCGCCCGACAGCGACCACCGCCGGGAGGACCCCCATGACGCACGAGACCGCCGCCCCGCACGCCCCCGCCGGCCCCGACGGGAGGCCGCGCTGCACCTGGGCGCTGGGCACCGAGGACCTGACGGCCTATCACGACACCGAGTGGGGCCGCCCCGTCCGCACCGACCAGGGCATGTTCGAGCGCGTCAGCCTGGAGGCGTTCCAGGCGGGGCTGTCCTGGCTGACCGTGCTGCGCAAGCGGGAGGCCCTGCGCGAGCACTTCGCCGGCTTCGACATCGCGGCGGTTGCGGCCTTCGGCGGGCCCGACGTGGAGCGGATGCTCGCCGACGCCCGCATCATCCGCAGCCGCGCCAAGATCGAGGCCGTCATCGGCAACGCGCGCGCCGCCCTGGAGCTGCCCGGGGGCCTGGCGGCGGCGGTCTGGGAGCACGCCCCGGCCCCGGGGCGGCCCGCGCCGGCGGGCGACTCCGAGGTCCCCGCCTCCACGCCGGAGAGCGCCGCGCTGGCCAAGCGGCTGCGCGCGGCCGGGTTCCGGTTCGTGGGCCCTACCACCGCCTACGCCGCGATGCAGGCCACAGGGGTGGTCGACGACCACCTGGCCGGCTGCTTCCTGCGGGGAGGGGACTGAGCACCGGTCCGGTCGCCGGGTCGCTTATCCTCAGTCGCTGGACAGGCGAGCCGGCCCCACCCCGGCTCGCGGGAGGAAGGGTGAGAGCGATGCACGGAAGGCCGGACCCCGCCGCGCACCCCGGGGGTGCGCGGTGAGCGGCTCGTCGACCCGCCGCGAGGAGGAGGGCGGCTCCTCCTCGCCGGTGCGGGGGATGTCGCTGTACCCGCCGCCGCGCTCCACACGGCACACCGCCCGCCGCCGCCGGGGCGGGATGATCGCCGCCGTCGCCGCGGGCGCGGCCGCGCTGCTGGTCGGCGGTGTCCTGGTGGTCCTGGCGCTGCGCCCGGACCCGCAGGAGACCCCCGCCGAGAGCGCGAGCGTGCCCGACTCCTTCGCCGGCACCTGGCAGGGCAAGATGATCCAGGAGGACGAGGCCGGTGAGCACGTCACCGACTGGGACGCCCGCGTGCGCCTGGAGACCGGCGAGGAGCGGGGCAGCTCGGAGTGGTACACCCTGGAGTGCCGCGGCAGCCTCACCCTGCAGGAGCGCGGGGAGTCCCGCCTGGTCTTCGACTACGTGGAGACCTACGACGCCGAGGACCGCTGTGTGGACGAGTCGCGGCTGGTGCTGACCACCGGCGGCGCCGACGGCACCCTCGACGCCCGCTGGGAGGCGACCTCCCACGACGGCACGACGATGATCTCCACCGGGACGCTGTCCTGACCCCCGTTCGGGCCTGAGGTCCGGCACCTTCGCCCGCTCCCGCACGAGCCGTGCGGGACGCTCCGGGCGGATTCATGCTCTGTCGTGGCGGGCGGAACGCGCGTCCGCCCTATCCGCGCTCCACAGGCCGGTACCGACGCGGCCCCTGGCGGTGCCCGGCCGCCGCGTCGGTATCCCGGTCCAGGAGGGGCCCGCCCCTCCTGGGCCGTGGAGGCGGCACACCTGGGAGGGCGATTCGACTCGGCCGACAAGTCCGGGCCCGGCCGACAAGAACGGGGCGCACTCACCGGAGCAGGTGTCCTTTGCGGGGCGCCCCCGGCGCCCCGCCCAGGGGCGCCTTACCGGAGGCCGGTCACTGGCCCTCGAACTCCGGACGCTCCTTTTCCAGGAACGCCAGGGTGGCGTTCTTGTGGTCGCGGGTCTGGGCGCACTGGTCCTGCAGGCTGGCCTCCATGTCGAGGGCGCTCGCCAGGTCCAGGCCCGACCCGAAGGCCAGCTCCGCCTTGATCGCCGCGTAGGCCACCGTCGGCCCCTGGGCGAGGCGCACCGCCAGCTCGCGGGCCTCTGCGGCCAGGTCGTCGGCGGGAACCACGCGGTTGACCAGGCCGATCTCCAGAGCCCTGTGGGCGTCGACCGGCTCGGCCAGCATCAGCATCTCCGCCGCGCGCGCGTGCCCCACCAGGCGGGGCAGCGTCCAGGAGGCGCCCGAGTCCGCGCCCAGGCCCACGCCCGCGAACGCCATCGAGAACTTCGCCTTGTCCGAGGCCAGCCGCAGGTCGCAGGCGAAGGCCAGGGCCGCGCCCGCTCCGGCCGCCACCCCGTTCACCGCCGCCACGACCGGCTTGGGCATGCTCGCCAGTGCGGTGACGATCGGGTTGTAGTGGCCGCGCACCGTGCCGTCCAGCCCCTTGCCGTCGCGCAGGTTCTCGGCGTGCTCGCGCAGGTCCTGCCCGGCGCAGAAGGCCCGGCCCGACCCGGTGAGCACCACCGCGCGGGCGCCGGCGTCGGACTTGGCGCGCTCCACCGCGGCCAGCAGCTCCTCCTTGGCGGCCCGGGTCAGCGAGTTCATCGCGTCGGGGCGGTCCAGCGTGATGGTCGCGACCCCGTCGCTCAGGTCGTACGAGAGGCTCTCGGGTGCGCTCGTGTCGGCGTCGTTGTCGGCCACGTGGAACTCCAGATCGGCTCGGGTGAACGGTGCCGGCGCCCGCGTTCCGGCGCTGCGGCTATAACCTTACTGTTCGGATTCCTCGGAGCCGATGGCCCGGCGGCTGTCCGATCGTTCCCATTCCGGTCGCAAAACCGAGATAATGACGGAACGGGGATCGAAACCCTGAGTCGCGCGGACGAGACCCGGGTTCGGGACCGGGTGCGCCCCGGGCGCACGGCACGGTGCCGGTGGAGTTCCCTCCGCGAGAGTTTCCTTATGAAAGGGGATACGGCATGGCGGCGATGAAGCCGAGGACCAGCGATGGTCCGATGGAGGTCACCAAGGAGGGCCGCGGCATCATCATGCGGGTCCCGCTGGAGGGCGGTGGGCGCCTCGTCGTCGAGCTCACGCCGGACGAGGCCAAGGAGCTCAAGGACGCCCTGGACGGCGCCGTCGGCTGAGGCCGCCGGCGGCCGACGCCGCATCCGACACGTCCCCTAGATTGCGAGCGAGCGTGCCTTTCCCAACCCAGATCCACCCGGTGGCCGGATCCGTCGCCGAGGCCGGCGCCGACCTGGCGGTGGTGGCCGTGCGCGCCGGGGCCGAGGGCCCCGAGCCGGTCGCCGGACCGCCCGGTGCCCTCCCGGACGGCCTGGACGCACGGCTGCCGGCCCCCCTGGCCGAGCTGATCGCCCACTACGAGCTGACCGGACGCGCCGGGGAGACGGCGCAGTTCGCCGCCGACCTCGGCGGCGGGCTGGTGCGGGTGGCCCTGCTGGGCGTCGGAGAGGGCACGGCGGCGGACCTGCGCACCGCCGGAGCCGCCCTGGCCCGCCTGGCCAAGGGCAGGAGCAGGGCGGCCGTCCCCGCAGGGCTCCCGGGCCCCGGCGGCGACGGCGGCACCGGCGGCGGCGAGGCGCTCGCGGCGTTCGCCGAGGGTGCGCTGCTGGCCTCCTACCGGTTCAGCCTGGCCAGTGACCCCAAGGGCCCGGAGCCGGTCGGCGAGATCGTCCTGGCCTGCGGCGACGGTGGCGGCGAGGCGAAGCCGGTGGAGGCGGTGCGGCGCGGGACCGCCCTGGCCGGGGCGGCGGCGCTGGCCCGCGACCTGATCAACACCCCCTCGGCCCGCAAGGACCCGGCCTGGCTGGCCGGCCGGGCCACCGAGGTCGCGGCCCGGGCCGGACTCCAGGCCACGGTCTGGGACGAGGCCGACCTGGAGCGCGAGGGCTTCGGTGCCATCCTGGCCGTGGGCCAGGGCTCCTCCCGTCCGCCGCGCCTGGTCCGCCTGGACTACGCCCCGGAGGGCGCCGAGTCGCACGTGGTCCTGGTGGGCAAGGGCGTCACCTTCGACACCGGCGGGCTCTCCCTCAAGCCGAACGACAACATGAAGCTCATGAAGACCGACATGAGCGGGGCCGCCGTGGTGATCGGCGCCATGTCGGCGCTGGCCGAGCTGGGCTGCCGAACCCGGGTGACGGGGCTGCTGGCGGTGGCCGAGAACGCGGTGTCGGGCTCGGCGCAGCGCCCCGGCGACGTGCTCACCACCTACGGCGGCCGCACGGTCGAGGTGCTCAACACCGACGCCGAGGGCCGCCTGGTGATGGCCGACGCCCTCGACTACGCGGTGGCCGAGCTGGAGCCGGACGCCCTGGTGGACGTCGCCACGCTCACCGGGGCGGCCAAGGTGGCCCTGGGCACCGGAACGGGCGCCCTGTTCGCCACCGACGACGCGCTGGCGGGGGCTCTGCTGGAGGCCGGGGACCGCTCCGGCGAGCCGCTGTGGCGCATGCCGCTGACCGAGGAGTACGCCCCCACCGTCTCCTCGCCCGTGGCCGATCTGGCCAACATCGGCACCAGCGGCGACTACGGGCACCCCGGCGCCACCGAGGCGGCGCTGTTCCTCCGGGAGTTCACCGGGGGGCTGCCGTGGGCGCACCTGGACGTGGCCGGTCCCGGCCGCTCCATGTCCGAGCAGGGCCTGCTCACCAAGGGCGGCACCGGGTTCGCCGCCCGCACCCTGCTGCGCTGGCTGGAAGCCTGAGCAAGGCCTGAGCACCGGGCGCACCCCCGGCGGCGGTGGTGCGCCCGGCCGTCTTCCCGGCCGGACCGTGCGGCCGGTGCGGGCCGTCTCCGCCCTCCGCCGGCGTGTGCGCGGCCCACAGGCGCGGGGCCTGAGGTGCGTGGCCGACAGGGGCGGGCGGTGCGCCGGTCAGGCCTCGTCGTCCCCGCCGCGGATCGCCGCCAGCAGGCCGCCGCCCACCGGGAGCATCAGCGGCACCAGCGACTCGTCCTCGTGCACGGCGCGGGCCGTCTCGCGCACCGCGGCCGCACCCGCGTCCGTGGCGCTGAGCGGGCCGTCCGGGGCGGCGTCGACGGCGCCGTGGAAGAGCACCACCCCGCCCGGGCGCAGCAGCCGCAGCGCCGCCCGCAGGTACTCGGGGTACTCGGTCTTGACCGCGTCGGCGAAGACCATGTCGTAGGCGCCGTCGGTCAGCCGCGGCAGCACCTCCAGGGCGGTGCCGCGGATCAGCCGGGTCCGGTTGGCCGAGAAGCCGGCGGCGCGGTAGGCCTCGCGCGCGGCCTCCTGGCAGACCGGGTCGACGTCGACGGTGGTGAGGATGCCCTCGGGGTCCATGCCGCGCAGCAGCCAGATGCCCGAGCCGCCGCACCCGGTGCCGATCTCCACCACGGCGCGCGCGCCGATGGCGGCGGCCAGGAAGCGCAGCGCCGAGCCCGACTCCTCGCCCACCGGGCGCACCGGCGCGGTGCGCGCCGTCGAGCGCACCCCCGCCAGCGCGGCCTCTGCGGCGGCGGCGCCCGACCGCCCGGCCCGCGCGGGGGTGTGTTCTGTGCCGGTGATGGCGGCCTCCTCCAGCCTCCGGGCGGTCTCGTCAGGGCAAGCGTAGCCCGAAGACCGGCCGGAACGTGCGCACGAAACCTGGCCGAACACGATGGCCGGACAGGAACTTATTCGGGGCCGCCCGGCGTTGCAACGGAGGAAGGCACCGACGGGACCGAAGCCGGTGGGCGACGTGAGCCCTCCCCGGAACCGGCGAGGAGACCGCGGGCCGTCCCCGCGGCACCGTGCCCGGTGCGCGGGACGAACCGAAAGGAGTAGCGGTGGCCGACCCCGACGCTGCCGTGGACTTCGAGCAGTGGGAGCCCCCGAGCTGGGAGGACGTGGTCGCCAACCACTCCGCCAGGGTCTATCGGCTCGCCTTCCGCCTCACCGGCAACAAGCACGACGCCGAGGACCTGACCCAAGAGGTCTTCATCCGCGTGTTCCGGTCGCTGTCCACCTACACCCCCGGGACCTTCGAGGGGTGGCTGCACCGGATCACCACCAACCTCTTCCTCGACATGGCGCGCCGCAAGGCCCGCATCCGCTTCGAGGGCCTGGCCGACAACGCCGACGAACGGCTCCAGGGCCGCGAGCCCTCGCCCGCCCAGTCCTACGACGACCGCCACTTCGACGCCGACATCCAGGCCGCGCTGGACGCGCTGCCCGCGGAGTTCCGCGCGCCGGTGGTGCTGTGCGACATCGAGGGGCTGTCCTACGAGGAGATCGCGGCGACGCTGGGGGTCAAGCTCGGCACCGTCCGCAGCAGGATCCACCGGGGCCGGGCGCAGCTGCGCAAGGCCCTGGAGCACCGCCGCAGGCTCGCCGCACGGCGCTCGTCCGCGGCCCCGGAGACGGGGCCCGAGCAGGACGGTCCCGCGGCGCACGTTCGGACCCGGGAGGTGGAATGAGCACGGAGCACTTGGGCGAGCGCGTCTCCGCCCTGGTCGACGGCGAACTGGGGGCGGCCGAGCGGGACAGGGCCCTGATCCACCTGGCCTCGTGCGACTCCTGCCGCTTCGAGGCCGACATGCTGCGCCGCCTCAAGCGGCGCCTGCACGGCCTGGACGGCCCCGAACCCGCGGCCGACCTGCTGGGCCGGCTGTCAGCGCTGGGGAGCCCGTCGGCGGAACCGCCGCACGGCCCCCCGGACGCGGGCGGGGGGCCGCCCCCTTTCGGCGGGTCGGCGCCCCTGGGATCGGGTCCGGCGCTCGGTGACGGCCCGGGGCTGGGCGAACGCCCGCCCCTGGGCCCCTGGCGCCCGCAGGCCTCCGCGCTGCGCGCCGCGGCGGCATTCTTGCCCTTCCGGTCCTCCGCGCAGGAGGACCGGAGGGAGTTGGAAGCCGCCGAAGGCCGCCCCCGCCCCGCCCGGCCGCGCCGGCGCGTCCCCCGCTACGCGGTGGCCGGCGCCTCGCTGCTCGCCCTGGCCGTGGGCGGCGCCTTCGCCGCCGGCGGCGACGAGGAGCCCGCGCCCGTGGTGCGGCCGTCGCTGCCGGACTACGCGATGGAGCACGCGCTGACCGCCGGGGAGGCCGCGGTGCCGCCCGACGGCGGGCGCGAAGAGGGCCGCCAGGCCCTCCCCGCCCTGCACGATCCGGCCTACGGGCACGGCGACCCGGTCGACGGGCACGGCGACGGGTCCTGGGAGGTCCGGCCCGGCACCCCGCGGGCGTGGTGAGCGCCCCGGACCCAGCCCTGGACGCACGGCGGACCGGCGGTGCGGCGGCCCTGCGGCCCCGCGCCGCCGCGCTGGTCCTGGCCCTGTGCTGCGCGGTGCTGCTGGCGGTGCTCCCGGCGGCCTCGGCCGCTCCGCAGGCCGCCGAGCGGCCGGCGCCCGGCACCGATGACGCCATGGGGCTGCTGCGGCGCGCCGCCCAGGCCGCCGAAGAGCTGCCGTACGCAGGGGTGCAGTCGATCAGCACGACCGGGCCCTCGGGGACCGAGCACCGGATGGTCGAGGTCGAGCACGTTCCCGGGTCGGGCGTGCGCGTGGGCGAGGTGGCCGCGCCGGGCGGCGAGCACCCGCTGCCCCCCGGCCGCTCCCAGGCCTTCCCGGCCCTGGCCGAGGGCATGCTCGACGCGTTGGCCGCCAACTACCGGGTGACCGAGGAGGCCGGGGGCGGTTCCGTCGCCGGGCGGCCGGTACGCCTGGTGGAGGCGCGGCGCGCGGACGGCAGCACGGCCGGACGGTTCTGGATCGACCGGGAGAGCGGTCTTCCGCTGGGACGGGAGAGCGTCGACGGGGCCGGGCGGCAGGTGCACTCGGTGGAGTTCACCAGCATCGGCGAGCCCGGCGCGGACGGGGACGAACCGGGCGGCGGGGCGCCGGAGGGGGCGGCCGCCGCGGCGGAGGACCCGTGGGGGAGGCTGCTCGGCACCGACGAGCTGCGCGGACTGCGCGAGCGGGGCTGGAGCCTCCCGGAGCGGGTCGGCTGGAACATGCGCCTGGTCGAGGCGCGCTCGGCCCGGGCGCCGACCGGGCGGGTGCTGCATCTGGGATACTCCGACGGGCTGTCCGTGGTGTCCGTCTTCGTCCAAGAGGGTCGGCTCGACGCCGAATCGCTGGGAACCGTCGAAGGGGTGCGCGAGGTCCAATACCGGGGTGGAACCGTCTATGTGGGTGATTCGGGACGGCAGCTGAGGATGTGGGAGTCGGACGAGCACGTCTACACCGTCCTGGCCGACGCGCCCCGGGACTCGGTCGCCGCCGCGGCCGAGGCCCTGCCGCCGCCGGAGGCGCCGGGGTTCTGGGGCCGGGTGCGGCGCGGCTTCGACCGCTTCGGAGAGTGGCTCGGGATGTGACCCGCGGGCAGGGGGGCGGCACGCACGGCCCCGGGCGGATGGGGTATACCGCCTCTCGGAGGCGTAAGGTGCGTCGCCGGAGGTTCAGGGCGCCGCCGCGGGCACCGGCCGGACCACCGCCATACCGACGGTTTACGCCACCTCCCCCACAATCGGGGGCGGCAGCGACAAACGGAGACTTCATGACCGACGAGACCGGACCCCCTCCTCCGGACGGCCGCGGGACGCCGCACCGGCCGCAGCCTCCGGGAGGCGACCCGTCCAGGCCCTGGCCGAGCGCGGCCGGGACCGGCCCCCAGCCGCCCGGTCCCGCGGGACGGCCTGCCCCGGGGGCCGGTGCGCCCGGCGGCCCGCCCCCGGGGCCGCATCCGGCCGGCGCCCCCGGTCCGGGGGGCCCACCCCCCGGCGGCCCGCACGCAGGGGGGCCACACGCGGGCGCCCAGCACCCCGGGGGCACCGGACCCCAGCCGCCCATGCCCGGGCCCGGTGGGCCCGGTGCGCCCGGTGCCGCCGGCGCGGGGGGTGCCGGGCCGCCGCAGTTCCCGCCCGGCCCGGAGGGGCATCCGGCGCCGCCGCCCGGGCCGCCCCCCAGGCGGCCCCGGCGCGGGATGCCGGTGTGGGCGGTGCTGGTGACGGTGCTCGTGGTCTCGCTGGTCTCGGCGGGGGTCGGCGGGTACGTGGGCGGCATCGGCGCCCCTGCGCCCGAGCCGACCTCCGACGGGCCGAAGCTGAACACCGCGCTGCCCAGCGACGCCCCCAGCCGCGCCCCCGACACCATCGCGGGCGTGGCCCAGCGGGTCAGCCCCAGCGTGGTGTCGATCCAGCCGACCGACCGCGGCCAGGGCGGCAACGGGTCGGGCTTCGTCATCGCCGACGACCACGTGGTGACCAACTTCCACGTGGCCGGCGCGCTGGAGGACGGCATGGAGGTCGTCTACGGCAACGGGCGCTCCAGCCCCGCGGAGGTCGTGGGCACCCGGCCCGAGTCGGACCTGGCGGTGGTCAAGGTGGAGCGCCCCCAGCAGGTGGAGCCGCTGGAGTTCGGCCCCTCCGAGGACGTGACGGTGGGGGACCAGGTGATCGCCATCGGCGCGCCCCTGGGCCTGGCCGGCACCGTGACCACCGGGATCATCAGCGCCAAGGACCGCTCGGTGGCCCTGGGGGAGGAAGGGGCCCGCACCGACATCGACGCCCTGCAGACCGACGCGGCGATCAACCCGGGGAACTCCGGCGGGCCGCTGGTCGACCTGGAGGGGCGGGTGATCGGGGTGAACACCGCCATCGCGACCATGGGCGCGGCGCCGGGCGAGCAGAGCGGCAGCATCGGCCTGGGCTTCGCCATCCCCTCCGACCAGGTCGAGGCCGTGGTGCAGGAGATCATCGACGGCGCCGGACCGACCGGCGGCGCCGACGACGAGGACGCGGACTCCGGTTCGGGCGCCGGGTCGGAGGAGGAGACCCCGGGCGACTGACGAGGAGCGTCCGAAAGGGCCGCGAACCCGCGACGGGGGCGCCGCAGGCGCCCCCGTCTCCGTTCGGGGCGGTGCGGCGTGCAACGGGCCGACGAGCGGGCGGCCGCAGGTCCCCGGATGCGTGTGGGCCCCGGCCGGGAAGTCCCGGCCGGGGCCCACGTATGTCCGTCCGCGGGGCGGCTATTCGCCGTCCTCGCCGATGTCCTCGTTCCACAGGGCGGGCTCGGCGGCGATGAAGCCGGTCATCAGGCGCACGCACTCCGGGTCGTCGAGGACCACCACCTCGACACCGTTCTCGGCCAGCCAGTCCTGGCCGCCGGAGAAGGTGCGCTTCTCGCCGATCACCACGCGGGAGATGCCGAACTGGCGCACCAGCCCGCTGCAGTACCAGCACGGCGCCAGCGTGGTCACCATCGTGGTGCCCGCGTACGAGCGCTGCCGTCCGGCGCTGCGGAAGGCCGCCGTCTCCCCGTGCGCGGACGGGTCGCCGTCCTGCACCCTGCGGTTGCGGCCGCGGCCGAGCACCTCGCCGCCGCGGCCGATCAGCGCCGCCCCGATCGGGACGCCGCCCTCGGCGCGGCCCGCGCGGGCCTCCTCCAGGGCCACGCCCAGCCACGCCTTGTCGTCCTCGGTGCCGGGCACCCGGACCTCCCTCTGCTCGCTCCGTCCGCCCGACCGCGGTCCTACTTGCGGGTGGGGCTGATGCCCAGCTGCATGCCGGAGAGGCCGCGCGGCTTGCCGGTGAGCTGCTCGGCGATGCCGGTCAGCACGCTCCCCGCATCGGAGTCGGGGTCGGACAGCACCAGCGGCTTGCCCTCGTCGCCGCCCTCGCGCAGGCGCACGTCCAGCGGCACCTGGCCCAGCATCGGCACCTGGGCGCCCAGGGCCGTGGTCAGCCCGTCGGCGACCGTCTGGCCGCCGCCCTCGCCGAACAGGTAGGTGCGCTCCTCGCTGCCGGGCGCCACGTAGTACGACATGTTCTCGATGACCCCGGCGACCCGCTGGTGGGTCTGCGCGGAGATCGCGCCGGCCCGCTCGGCCACCTCGGCGGCGGCCTGCTGCGGCGTGGTCACCACCAGGATCTCGGCGCTCGGCAGCAGCTGGGCCACGGAGATCGCGATGTCGCCGGTGCCGGGCGGCAGGTCCATCAGCAGCACGTCCAGGTCGCCCCAGTAGACGTCGGCGAGGAACTGCTGCAGCGCACGGTGCAGCATCGGGCCGCGCCACACCACGGGCTGGTTGCCCTGGGTGAACATGCCGACCGAGATGACCTTCACATCGTGGGCGGAGGGCGGCAGGATCATGTCCTCGACCTTGGTGGGCGGCATCTCCACGCCCAGCATCCGGGGCACCGAGTGGCCGTAGATGTCGGCGTCGACCACGCCGACCTTCTGCCCCTGGGCGGCCATGGCGGCGGCGAGGTTGACGGTCACCGAGGACTTGCCGACGCCGCCCTTGCCGGAGGCGACCGCGAAGACCTTGGTGAGCGAGTTCGGCTTGGCGAAGGGGATCTCCTTCTCCGCCTGGCCGCCGCGCAGCTTGGTCTGCAGGGCCTTGCGCTGCTCGTCGCTCATCACGTCGAGTTCGACGGTCACCCGGGTGACGCCCTCGACCCCGGAGACGGCCTCGGTGACGTCCTTCTCGATCCGGCCCTTCATCGGACAGCCGGCCACCGTCAGGTAGATGCCGACGTGCACGACGCCGCCGTCGGCGATGTCGACGCTCTTGACCATGTCGAGGTCGGTGATGGGGCGGTGGATCTCGGGGTCCTGGACGTTCGCCAGGGCCGCGTTCACCTGCTCGGTGGTGGGAGTGGAGGACATGTACCCCATGGTAGTGACGGCGGACGGTGCGGAGAACACCCGGGGATACCTGGTAAGGGTACCCTTATCTGCAGGTCAGCAGGGTATTCCCGGCCCGCGGGCGGGTGTGTCCCACACGGCGGCCGCACGGGCGTGCAGGTCGGCGCGGGTCCCCGCCGCCTCCCGCCGTTTTTCGGCGCTTTTCGGCGCCCGGGCTGTCACGGATCGCCCCCGTAACGTGTCCTGTGCTGTGGCGGCGCCCGCCGCCGGGAGAAGCGGCCAACGGGACCGAGGAGGAGACCGCCATGGGCGAGGCCGGGACGCCGGACACGGCGCGTGGGCCCGACGCCGGGAGCGCCGAGCGGGAGGAGGTGTTCGAGCGGCACCGGCGGCTGCTGTTCGGCGTCGCCTACGACATGCTCGGCAGCGTCCACGACGCCGAGGACTGCGTCCAGGAGACCTGGATCGCCTGGGACCGCCGCGACCGCTCGGACGTCGCCGAGCCGCGCGCCTACCTGGTGCGGTCGGTGAGCAACACGGCGCTCAACCGGCTGCGCGCCGCCCGCGCCCGCAGGGAGGCCTACGTCGGCCCCTGGCTGCCCGAGCCGGTCGACACCGCGCCCGACGCCGCCCAGGAGGTCGAGCGCGCCGACGAGGTCTCCTACGCGATGCTGGTGGTGCTGGAGACGCTGGGCCCCGTGGAGCGGGCGGTGTTCGTGCTGCGCGAGGTGTTCGGCCTGCCCTACGCCGAGATCGGCGAGGCGGTGGAGCGCGAGGAGGCCGCCGTGCGGCAGATCGCCCACCGCGCCCGGGACCGCGTCCGACGGCGGCGGCCCCGCTTCACCGCCGACGAGGCCGAGCGGCGGCGGCTGACCCGGCGCTTCCTCGAGGCGAGCGCGGTCGGCGACGTCGGCGCGCTCAAGGAGATGCTCGCCGAGGACGCGCAGCTGGTGACCGACGGCGGCGGCAAGGTGCGGGCGGCGCTCCACCCGATCCACGGAGCGGAGAAGTGCGCGCGCTTCATGGCCGCGCTCGGGCCGAAGTACCCCGGGATCCGGGCCGAGGAGGTCGCGGTCAACGGCGAGGCCGGGGTGCTGCTCTCCATGCCGGACGGCGCCCTCGTGGGCCTGGTCGTGGTCGAGGTCTTCCAGGGGCGCTTCACGAGCCTCCTCATCCAGCGCAATCCCGACAAGCTCAGGGCGTTCGCAGCCGCCTCGGGACGGGCGTCCCGAGGCGGAGAAGGGGAGGCGTCGGACACCCTGGGAACGGATGCGGGCGGTTCTTAACAGCGGCAATACATGGCCGGATAGTAATCTCGGCAAACGATGAGAAATACGCCACCGCCGTCGGACGCGTCCTGGTCGTCCGAACCGTCGGGCCGGGAGCAGGGCCGGGAGCCGCTGGACCGAGGGCCCCAGGCCTGGGCCGGGCCGCCGGACGGCGCCGCCGCGGAGGGCGGGCGCCCCGTGTGGGCGTGGCCGCCTCCGGAGCCGCCCCGCCCCGCGAACGGACCCGCGCGGGCCCGGCCCGGCACGCCCTACCACCGGCTCGCCCGCACCTGGCGCTTCCGGTGGTGGATCCCGCCGCTGGCGCTGCTGGTCGGGGTGCTGCTGGTGCTGCTCACCCAGATCGTGATGTACATGGCCGCCGCCGTGTACATGGTGCTGCAGGGGCGCCCGGCCACCGGCGAGTCCCCGTTCGGCGCGGAGGTCCCCGACCTGGCCTTCATGCTGATCGTGCTGGCCACCATGACGCCGATCGCCCTACTGGTGGCGCGCACCGTGCAGTGGCGGCCGTTCGGCTCCCTGATGTCGGTCGAGGGCCGGCTCCGCGGGCGGTGGCTCGGCGTGTGCGCGCTGGTGGCGCTGCCGGTGCTGGCCCTCTACCTGGGGCTGCTGTACACCCTCCAGCTCTTCTCCGGCGGGGACGAGGGGTTCGTCGGGGCGTTCGTGGGCATGGAGCGGTTCCTGCCCGCGCTCGTGGTGATCCTGCTCCTGGTGCCCTTCCAGGCCTCGGCCGAGGAGGTCGCGCTGCGCGGCTTCCTCATGCAGGCGGTCGGCTCCTACGGCCGCCCCGCCGACCACCCGCGCGGCGGCTCGGCGCTCTCCCGCCTCCTGCGCACACCGGTCCCGGCCATCCTGGTCAGCGGCACCGTGTTCGCGCTGATGCACGACTACACCGACTGGGCGCTGCTGGACGTGGCGGTCTTCGGCGTGGCGGTGGCGTGGCTGACCTGGTACACGGGCGGCCTGGAGGCGGCGATCGGGCTGCACGTGGTGCACAACCTGGTCGCCTTCGTGCTCACCGCCTACGAGGGCGGACTGGCCGACGCCGCCACCGGGTCGGGGTCCTGGGCGGGCGTGGCCGGCACCACCGCCGAGGTGCTGGTCTACAGCCTCGTCGTGGCCCTGCTGGCGCGCCGGATGGGCATCCGGCGCACGGTGCCCGGCGACCCGGAGGACCACCCGGAGCCGCCCGCGCGCCGCCGTCTGCCGCACTGGGTGATGCAGCCCCCGCCCGCCGGACCGGCGAGTTCCTCCGGTGCCCCCGGTGCCCCCGGTGCCGTCGGCGGGGTTCTCCCGCGGGCCGCCCTGGGCGACGGGGCCCCGCACGGAACGCACTTCCAGACCCCTCCGCCGGGGCCCTACCCGGGCGGGCACACCGCCGGCCCCTACCGGGACCCGCCGCCGTACGGCGGCCCCTGAGCCCGATGAAACCGTGCGGCGCCTCCACCGCGCCGCCCGCCGCCGACCTGCACGGGTGGAGTTTCCGTGCAGGTCGGCGGGGTATCCCTCGGGATGACCATGTTGCGAGAACCCTCGTGTCCCCGGTGCGGGCGCCGCGTACGGCCGCCGAGCCTGTGGACGAGCGCCTGGCAGTGCGCCGCCCACGGGCCGGTCGCGCCGCTCCAGCCGATCCGGCAGCCGGGAGAGACCCCGCTGGACCTGCTGTTGGACGCCGCCCGGGTCCCGGTGTGGCTGCCGTGGCCGCTGCCGGTGGGATGGGTGGTCACCGGATTCGCGCACGCGGGCGACGAGCGCAGCGGTGCGCTGGGCATCGCGGTCGCGCTGTCGGGGCCCGCGCCGCTGGGCGGCGTGGGGGAGATGGTCCTCGTCGCCGAGGACCCCGGCATCGGGCTGGGCGCGCGGCTGGCGGGCCTGCTCGGCCCCGACCCGGGGGCCGGGTTCGACAAGGGGCCCCCGGAGCTGCGCGTGCGCCACGACGGGCACGACATCCCGATGTGGAGCGTGGACACCGGCGGTGAGCGCACGGCCGTCTATGCGGGCGAGGCCTACGCCAGCTGGGTGTGGCTCGTGCTCAGCCCCGCCGACACCGGCGTCCTGACGTGCGAGCTGTCCGGCCTGCGCGACCTGCGCGACCGGGTCGACGGGGTGTCCCTGCCGCCGCCCTTCGGGGCGCCGTCGCCGTTCCTGGAATCCGCACTCCAGCCGGTCGAGGACGACTAGGTCCCTACAATCGGTCCGGTGACGGGCACACGCATCGACTTGCACACGCACAGCTCGGTCTCCGACGGGACCGACGCCCCTGCCGAGGTCATCGGCTACGCACACGCGGCGGGGGTGAACGTGCTCGCGCTCACGGACCACGACACCGTCGCGGGCATCGCCGAGGCTGCCGGGGCGCTTCCCCCGGGGCTCACCCTGGTCCCTGGCATGGAGCTGTCCTGCGCCTACCGGGGCGCCAGCGTGCACCTGGCCGCCTACCTGTTCGACGCCGAGGCGCCGGAGCTGGCGGGAGAGCTGCGCCGGATCCGCGACGACCGGGTCGAACGGGCGCGCGAGATGGTGCGCCGGCTCCGGGAGGCGGGGCTGGAGGTCACCTGGGACCGGGTGCGCGAGATCGCCTTCGGGGGCGCGGACGGCGCCGGGGACGGGGCGCGGGAGGCGGGAGTGGTCGTCGGCCGCCCGCACATCGCCCGGGCGATCGTCGAGGCCGGGGGAGCCGCCGACGTGCAGGGCGCCTTCGACCGGTGGATCGGCTCCGGCGGGCCCGGGTACGTGGCGCGCTACGCCCTGGACCCCGTGCGGGCGGTGGAGGCCGTGCGCGCCGCGGGCGGGGTGTGCGCGCTGGCGCATCCGGCGCGGGCGGAGGGGATGCTGACCGGGGCGGTCCCCGAGGACCTGGTGGAGCGGATGGCCCGCGCGGGGCTGGGGGCGGTCGAGGCGGACCATCCCGACCACGACGAGGCCGAGGCCGGGCACTGGAGGGGGGTGGCCCGGGATCTGGGGCTGGCGGTGACCGGGTCGAGCGACGACCATGGGGAACTGACCGGCCACAGGATCGGGGCGAGGACGACGGCGCGGGAGGAGTTCGAGCGCCTGACCGCTCCGGCCACCGGGGCGCGGCCGATCACCTCGGGGTGAGTGCGGCCGCTTATGGACGGCTTAGCGGCCGGCTGCCAGGCTGGCCGGCCGCGTGCGCGGGGTACCGGCGCACCTGCCGGGGCCGCCACAATGGTCCCGCTACGTATCGGAAGTTCGGACGCGAATCGAAGGGTCGGCACCGTGTTCTGGAAGCGGAAGGGCAAGAAGAAGGGGACCGGCGAGGCCGAGGAGGCCGCCGCGGTGGCGACCGACGAGTCGCAGGAGGAGCAGGAGGAGAAGGAGCCCGCCGAGGACACGGCCGCCGACGCGGAGTCCGGTGAGGAGACCGCCGGTGGGAAGGCCGGGGACGACGCCGGCAAGAAGGCCGACACCGACTCCGACGACGACGCCGACACCGACGACGAGTCGGACGAGGACACGGCCACCGCCTCTGAGACCGCCTCCGACGACGCGAAGGACGAGGAATCCTCGGAGTCCGAGAAGAAGGACGGCGAGAAGTCCGCCAAGACGGAGAAGGCGACGAAGGCCGCCAAGGGCGCCGGGGCCGGTAAAGCCGCCGACGAGGACGGGGACGGCGAGGACGCGGAGACCTCTGCCGCGGCCGACGAGTCCGACTCCGATGAGGACGGCGGCTCCGATAAGGACGGCGCCGAGGACGAGGACAAGTCCGTCGCCAAGAAGAAGCGGGAGATCGAGCCCGAGGAGCCGGGCATCGACGAGCCCGACGGCGACGGCGTCCAGCGCGTCCGCACGGCCGGGGTGCTCCAAGTCGACGGCGAGGACTACAAGGTCGTCAGCAACACCTGGGTGGTCAAGGCCGACGACGAGGGCGTCATCGTCATCGACCCCGCCCACGACGCCGAGGCGATCATGGAGGCGGTCGGCGACCGCGAGGTCTACCTGGTGGCCTGCACCAACGGCTACAACACCCACATCGGCGCGGCGATCGAGGTCGCCGAGCGCGACGAGGCCCCCATCGCCCTGCACCGGCGCGAGCTGCGTCCCTGGCGCAAGGTGCACGGCGCCGAGCACCAGCCGGAGATCGAGATCGAGGCGGGCGGGTCCTTCTCCGCCGGCGACCTGGAGATCGACGTGCTCGGCCTGCCCGGCACCTCCTCGGGCACCGTGGGCTACTACATCTCCCAGCTCGGCGTGGTCTTCAGCGGCGACACCCTGCGCGCGGGCGAGCTGGGCACGGTGGGCGACGGGTACATCGACTACACTCGCCAGCTGCACTCGGTGGGCGAGGTGCTGCTGTCGCTCCCGCCGGACACCCGTGTCCTCCCCGACCAGGGCCCCGAGACCTCGGTCGAAGAGGAGTCGGGCAACTTCGACTCCTGGGTCTAGCCCCTTCCGCCGCCCCCGGCCCGGGACGTGTCCGTCCTTCGGGCCGGGGCGCTTGCGTTCCGGGGGCACACCTGCGGGAGGGCTGCGACTTCCCTCCGCCGAGGGTGACGTGTGGGCGGTCACCGACGCGGCGGCGATGGCGCGGCTGG
>NZ_ANAD01000256.1:807-46694 GCF_000341245.1 Nocardiopsis halophila DSM 44494 | reverse complement strand
GGGTGTCGGTGCGGGCGGCAGGCAGTGCCCCCCGGGGGGGGGCGACCGGGGCCGACGATCGACAGCGGCGGAATCGCCACCATCGGCGGCCTGGCGCGGTTCCCCACCGCTCTCGATGCACACAGGGTCGCCCGACCTGCCGACGGCCCCGCACGGCCGACGCAAAGCCCGGCAGGCGCCCGAGGCGCCCAGTCGAACGCGCGGGGCCGGCCACGGGTCGGCCGGCGCACCACGCCCCGCTCAGGGGACACGAAAAAGGCCCGGTACTCGATCGAGTACCGGGCCCCTTCGTTCTGGTAGCGGGGACAGGATTTGAACCTGCGACCTCTGGGTTATGAGCCCAGCGAGCTACCGAACTGCTCCACCCCGCGTCGGTGTGGTCCCCACGTTAGCGCGGATTCCGACAGGGACCAAATCGGAGGCGCTCCGGCGGCCGGGCCGCTTCCCGAGGGCGGTGCCCTCGGGACGGCGCACGGCCGCCGGAGCCCCGGGCGGGGCTAGTCCCCCTCCTCCTGCTCGTTGCGGGCCTCCTCGGCGCGCTCCAGCGCGTCGGCCAGCTCCTCCTGGGCCTTGCCGTAGGCCTCCCAGTCGCCGTCCTGCAGCGCCTGCTGGCTGTCCTCGTAGGCCTTCGCGGCGTCGTCCAGGGCCTGGGACAGCGCGTCGCTGCCCCCACCGCCACCGCCGCCTTCGCCGGCGTCCTCGTCGGCGTCCTCGGCGCCCTCCTCCAGCGGCGCCTCTTCGCCCTCGAACAGGTTGTTCAGGGCCTGCTGGAGGTTCTCGCCGATGGCCACCTCGTCACCGAAGGCCACCATCACCTGCTGCAGCAGCGGGTAGCTGGCCTCGCCCTGGGCCTGCACGTAGAGCGGCTCCACGTACAGCATCCCGTCGCCGAACGGCAGGGTGAGCAGGTTGCCGTAGGTGACCGTCGTCGAATCGCTCTGCTCCAGCGGCAGCAGCACCTCACGGACGCTGGCCTCGGACTGGAAGGCGTTCTGCACCTGCCCCGGCCCGAGGATCACCTTGCTGCGCGGCAGCTCCAGCATCCGGATCCTGCCGTACTCCTCCGAGGCCGGATCGCTGACCACCGACATGAACGCCGCCAGGTTCTCCCTGCCCCGCGGGACGAACGTGGAGGTGAGGGAGAAGTGCGCGTCCTCGTCGCCGGGGTACCGGATGGTCTGCCGGTACGGCGGCTCGGGGTTGTCGCCCTCCTTGGTCGGGTCCGCCGGGATGTCCCAGAAGTCCTGCCCGCCGTAGAAGGCGTCGGCGTCGGTCACGTGGTACTGCTTCAGGATCTCCCGCTGGACCTTGAACAGGTCGTCCGGGTAGCGCAGGTGGCCTTCGAGCTCATCGCCGATGTCCGACCTGTTCGTCACCACGCCGGGGAACGCGTCCGACCAGGTCTCCAGGACCGGGTCGTCCTCGTCCCAGCCGTAGACGGTGACCGAGCCGTCGTAGGCGTCCACGGTCGCCTTCACCGAGTTGCGGATGTAGTTCACCTGGTTGCCCGGCAGCGCGGTGGCGTTGTTGCCGCCCTCGCTGAAGGTGTCCTCGGTGGCCTGGGAGAAGTCGATCGGCGTGGAGTAGGGGTAGCCGGAGCTGGTCGTGTAGGCGTCCACGATCCACTGCACGCGCCCGTCCACGATGGCCGGGTAGGGCTTGCCGTCCACGGTGAGGAACGGCGCGACCTTCTCCACGCGCTGCGACGGGTCCCGGTCGTACATGATCTTGGACTCGTCGGTGATGGCCGTGTTCAGCAGGATGTCCGGCTCGCGGTACTTCATCGCGTACAGGATCCGGTCGAAGAACGAGCCGAGCTGCACGCCCCCCTCGCCGTCGTAGTGGTTGGTGGCCTGGCTGCCGGGGTCCTCGCCGCCCTGGCCGCCGCCCTCGGTGGCCTCGGGCGAGGACTCCGGCGACTGCTCGGCGCCCTCACCGGAGCCCTCCTCCTGTCCGTCGGCGGGGGCGCGGGCCTCGTCGGCCCCGGCGCCCTCGCCGGAGCCCTCGCCCTCCACGTCCTCGGAGGTGGTGATGTCCTCGGTGCTCTCGTCGGCGTCGAGCGGGTAGTCGTACTCCGGCTCGGCGTTGACGATCGCGTAGTCGGCGCCCTGCTGGCCGTAGTAGATCCGCGGCTCGTACTCGCCGGTGACCTCGGAGAGCTCACCGGTCGGCGGGATGTTGTACTGCGTGAAGACCGGGCGGCCCTCGCCGTCGACCTGATTGCCGGCCGCCGCCACGACGCCGAAGCCGTGGGTGTAGACCGTGTGCCGGGTCAGCCAGTTGTCCTGCCCCTCGGGCGGGCCGTCGAGCTCGCGCGCGGCGATGACGGTGTCCACCGAGTTGCCCTCGGCGTCCTCGTAGCGGTCCACGTCCAGCACGTCGGGGAACTGGTAGAAACCGCGGACCTGCTGCATCTGCTGGAAGGTCTGCGAGACGACGGAGGGGTCGACCAGGCGGACGCTGGGGATGGTGGAGGCCTCTTCGGAGAGCTGCTCGGGGGTGAGCTCGGTCTCCGCGTCGTAGGTCTGCGTCTCGGCGTCGGTGATGCCGTAGGCGTCCCGGGTGGCCTCGATGTTGCGGGTGATGTAGGGGTTCTCCGCCCGCTGCTCGTTCGGGCTGACCTGGAACTGCTGGACCGCCGCCGGGTAGACGCCGCCGATCAGCACCGCGGACAGCACCAGCAGGCCGAGGCTGACCAGCGGCACCATCGCGTTCTTGAAGTAGATGTTGGCGAAGAACAGCGCCGCGCACACCACCGCGATGATCGCCAGCACCACCTTGGCGGTGAGCACCGCGTTCACATCGGTGTAGGAGGCGCCGTAGGTATAGCCGCGGTCGGAGAAGACCAGGCCGTACTGGTCCAGCCAGTAGGCGCCCGCCTTCAGCAGCACGAACACGCCCAGCAGCACCGACAGGTGCACCCGCGCGGCCGGCGTGGCCCGCTGGCCCTGGGTCTGCAGGCGGACCCCGCCGTACAGGTAGTGCACGATCACCGCGGCGATGAACGCCAGGACCACCGCGGCGAACAGGTACCCCAGCACCACGCGGAGGAAGGGGTAGGTGAAGGCGAAGAAGGAGATGTCGATCCCGAACTGCGGGTCGGTCTCACCGAAGGGGTTGCGGTTGGCGTACTGGAGGAAGGTGCCCCACTCCGCGCTGGCCGAGGCGCCGGTGAGCAGCCCCAGGCCGCCGGCGATCAGCCAGAAGAACAGCTTGCGGTGCGGGTCGATCGCCATCCGGTAGCGGTCCAGCCCCTGCTGCTCCAGGCTGGCGGGGCGGGTCAGCGGGCGGCTCCGGTAGGCGAAGTACACGCTCGCGCCGACGAAAGCGGTCATCAGGACGGCCGCGCCCACGAAGAGCAGCGCGCGGGTGCGGATCTCGGTCCAGAAGACCGAGGTGTAGCCGACCGAGGCGAACCACTTGTAGTCGGTTACGAAATTGGCGGCGACGAGCAACCCCGCGACTATCACGACGACGGCCACCGCGACAGGCGCGAGCAGCCGGTTTCGTCGAGGCATGCGCGCGGAAGGTGCGCCGGGCGTTCGGAAGCTCACGCCTCCCCCTCGTCATGTTCGTCATTGGACGGCGAGGGGCGGGGCCCCTCTGTATCGGCAACTTATTGTGTGCGCGCCGGGTTCCCGAAACCCCGCGCCGGAGGGATGACAACATCACATCGGCGCGGCATCGGCGGTGTATCGGTGCGTGGTGCCCCCTGACCCTACTCGGCGGGAGCGGGGGCGTCAGGGGGCCCGATCGGGCACCATGGACGGGTGACTCTCAATATCCGCGAAGCCGTCATGGACCTGGAGCGCCACGCCTCGGATCAGGGGTGGGACCAGCCGCCCCGGGTCTACGCCCTGGTGCCCACCGCCGAGCTGGCCCGGCGCGAGCCCGCGCTGGCCTCGATGCTGGGGCTGGACGCCTCGGCCGACCCGGCCGAGCTGACCCCGGTCGAGCAGGAGCCGCTGCCCGAGGGGGTGCCGCTGGAGGAGGCGCTGGGCCGGATGGCCTGGCCCGAGGCGGTCGCGGGGTGCGCGCTGGTGATGGAGCGCCTGGTGGTCAAGGGGTCCGACGAGACCCTGGACCCGCCGCGTGGCGACGGCGGCGCGGCCGCCGGCTCCCAGGAGAGCGCCGAGGAGGTCCGCATGGTGGCGGGGGTGCTCCGCGACGGCGGCCGCCACGCGGCCCTGCGGATGCGCGCCCATGACACCGAGGACCAGGTGCTGAACGGGCCCGACCTGGTGCCCGCCCTGACGTCGGCGCTGGAGCTGACCCTCCAGGAGGAGGACGAGGACCAGGGCTGACCCGTCCGGCGCGTGCGCGCCGGACGGGTGCGGCACCGCGGGCGCGGGGCCGCGGGCGCGGGGCCGATGCGGGCCGATGCGGCTGCAAGACGGGCGCCGGCCCGGTCTCCGGGCGCCCCAGGAAGAGGGTCCGGACCCGTCCGGCCCCTCGGTGCGGACCGCCTCTCCGGCGGCACACCCGCGCCAGGGAGCGGCCTTCGCCGCTGGATCGCCGTCCCCTGAAGCCCTCCTCACGCGGTCCTCTGCAGCCGGTCCTCTGCAGCGGTCCCTGAAGAGGGGCGTTGACGTGTTCCGGGGACGGTCGGCCGCGCAGAGGACCCGTGCCGGGCCGGCGGGCGGCCGGACCGCCCGGGCGCCGCGGTTCCGGCGGTGGTTCAGGCTCCGGGCTCGCATCGCGGCAGGTCGGACAGGCCCTCTCCGGTCTTGATGGCCTCCAGGGCGGCCACCGCGTCGCCCAGCTCCTCGACCTTGAAGACCTCCATGTCGCCGGTGGCCGCCGACTCGAAGGTCTGGGAGCAGCTCTCGTCGGCCACCAGGAAGTACTCGGCGCCCTCGTCCCGGGCGCTGACCATCTTCTGGGCCACCCCGCTCACGCCGCCGACCTTGCCCTCGGCGTCGATGGTGCCGGTTCCGGCCACGTCGTGGCCGCCGGTCAGCCCGTCGGGGTCCAGGCGGTCCATGATCCCGAGCGCGAACATCATCCCGGCGCTGGGGCCGCCCACGTCCTCGATCTGGAAGTCCACGTCGAAGGGGAAGTCGGGGTCGTCGGCGATCATGATGCCCACGACCGCGCCGCCCTCGTCGTCCTCCTCGGTGGTGACCTCGACCGTCTCCTGCTCGCCGTCGCGCTCGACGGTCAGCTCCACCGCGTCGCCCGGGTCCCGGTCGCCTACCCGCTCGGCGGCCTCGCCCTTGTCGGCGACCTGTTCGCCGTCCACCTCCAGGACCACGTCCCCGGCCTCGAGCACGCCGTCGGCCGGGGCGCCCTCGGTGACCCCGGCTACGACGGGCCGCAGGTCGTAGTCGACGCCCATCTCGGTGAGCGCGGCCGCCACCGCCGAGGTCTGCGACTCGTCCATGGCCAGCGTCTGGGACTCGCTGACCTCCTCCACGCTGTGGTCGGGCGGGAAGAGTGCGGCCTCGGGAAGCACCGCCTGGGTGGGCGAGAGCCAGGCGCTGATCACGGTGAGGATGTTCATCCGCCGCCCCGGGCCCCCGGCGTACTGGACCGTGACCATCGAGAGATCGCCTTCGTGGCGGTAGCTCTCCCGCCCCTCGACCTCGATGACCGGGTCCCCGTCGGCGTCGTCGCCGATGGTGTTCAGTGTGATGCCCGGTGATGCCACGAGGTAGGGCACCGGCAGGAATGCCGAGCCCACCGCGAGACCGACCAGCAGGATGACCGCGGTGATGAGCGTCTTGGCGCGACGGAGCATGGGCACCAGACTACGACCCCGGAACGTGCGCCCGTTTCCGGCATGCCGCACGCCCGGGGGCGCGCCGCCCAGCCGCCCCGCAGGCCGGACGGATCACGCGCGGGTCCCCCCGGGGAAGGGGATCAGCAGGCGCCGACCCATTCGGCGTCGCCCTCGGTGAAGCGCTGGTGCTTCCAGATGGGGACCTCGGCCTTGATGTCGTCGATGAGCCTGCGGCAGGCGTCGAAGGCCTCGGCACGGTGCGCCGCGGCGGCGGCGACCACCACCGCGTTGTCGCCGACCCGCAGGTCGCCGACGCGGTGCAGTGCGGCCACCCGCCACACCGGACGCCCGTCGCGGGAGGTGTCGGCCACGACCTTCTCCATGACGCGCCGCATCTCGGCCTCCGCGCTCGGGTGCGCCGAGTAGGCCAGCTCGGTGACGCCGCGGCCGTGGTCGTGGTCGCGCACGGTGCCGACGAAGAAGGCGGTGCCGCCCGCCTTGGGGTCGGCGACGGCCGAGACGACCTCGTCGACGGTGATGGAGGTGTCGCGCAGTCCTACGAGAGTGATGGCTTCCACATGCATGACCGTATCAACGCCCTACGACGGCGGGAGGAACGTCCAAGCAGCTCAGGGACGGCACGCCGGGCGCTTGGAGACCTCTACGACCCGGTCGGCCACGCCCCGTCGCCTCCTGCTGTCCCCTCCCGCGACCCGGTGGTGGCTGTGTTCCCGCATTAGACCACTGCACGAGCATGTGGTCCATGCCGTTGCACGTTCTGACGCATGTTCCGGACCGAACCGGCCCGAAATGGGCGGGCCACGCCTCTCGGCCTTCCTTCCTAGAGGAACGACCGGCCCGCACACCGGGCAAGTGGGGCGGGGCCCTCTGGCCGACACCGGCCAGGCACCGGTTCCGACCGCGCCCCCGGCACGTCCCCGGTCATGCCGGGGCCCACGCCCGCTGAAGCGGCGGGTGAAGGGGCGGAACGTCCGTCCACCTCGATCATCGAAGGGGTCGACCGAATCGCACTGACGGGGGTTTTCTGACGTGCCGCCGGGGGCGACGGTGGGCGTCCATGGCCGGTGGGCCGCTGCAGGCCCGAATGCCCGTCCGCGCTCCGTCTCCATCCGCAGGTCGAAGGGCTCCCTCGCACCCCGGACCCGCGCCGAGGAGGCCGCCCCCGCCCCCTCCGGTGCCGAGACCCGGCACGACCGGACGAGCGGCCCCCGACCGCCGACGTCCACCGTTCCCAGGTCGCCCGCCTGCCACCGGCGAGGCCGTCCCGCGGGATACGAGTGACGGGCGCGGTACGACGGCCCCGCCCCTCAGCCCCCGGCTCAAGGCCGCCCTCAGCCCTTCCGGCGCTTGCGCAGGTGGCGGACGGCGGCGGCCGTGCCGATCGCGGCGACGGCCGCGCCCGCTGCGCCGGCCGCGGTGACCGCGGCCTCCTTCTTGCCCAGGCGGCGGCCGACGATCGCGGTCGACTCCCCGCCCGCCTCCAGCAGCGCCCGCAGCGCCCCGGCGTTGTCGTAGGAGGGCTTCCACCCCGCCCCGCGCAGCGTCGCGCAGTCCACAACGCACGGGTACACCAGGTGCTTCAGGTCCCCGGCCGCGGCGGGGGTGACCCCCGCGCGGTGCAGCCGGCCGGTGGCGCCGAACGCGATGCCCGCGGGCACCTCGAACCGGCGCATCTGCGCGATCTCCTCGGCCTCCTCCTGGCCGAGCGAGCCCTCGCAGCCCACGGCCAGGGCGGTGTCGCCGCCGCCCGCGCCGCCCAGCGCCACCAGCTCCAGCGCCGAGGCCAGGTCCTCCACGTGGCAGAACTGCCAGCGCTGCTCCACGCCCTTGACCGAGATCAGCCGGGGCGCGGCGAAGTGCCGTCCGACCACGGTGTCCAGGTCCGGACCGACCAGCGGCGCCGGACGCACCACCGCCACCGACAGCCCGGGGTGGGCGCGGCGCGCCCGCTCCCCCAGCTCCTCGACCTCGGCGAAGTCCCCGGCCAGCCCGTCGGCGCCCTCGGTGCGCACCGGGGCGTCCTCGTGGAGCGGGACCGGGTTGTCCGGGGCGGCGCCGTAGACCGCGGTCCCGGTGACCAGGACCACCTGCGGCACCCGCTCGGCGGCGGCCGCGGTGAGCACGGTCTGGGCGGCCCGGACCGCGCGGGCGCGGCGCTCCCGGCGGGGGGTGTCGGCCGAGCGGTCGGTGTCGGCGTGCACCAGCACGTCGACCCCGCGCAGCCGGGAGGCCAGGGCCGGGTCGCACACGTCGGCCGAGCGCCAGTCCAGGCCGGGGGTTCCGGCGAGGCCGGCCAGGTCCTCGGGGGCCGGGCCGTCGTCGACGGCGACGACACGCGCGGGCGCCGCGCACCCCTGGACCGGGGCCCCGGAACCCGCGGCGGCCGCCAGTCGTTGCACCAGCAGCCGGCCGATGCCGGAGGCGGCCCCTGTCACGGCCACCACCGGCCCGTCACCCTGCGGACTGTGCTCAGGGCGAACCTGGCTGTTTCGGGTACTCACTCCGGCCTGCTCCCAGCTAACGTGACAGTGGAGACATTCCTATCCTGCCTGAGGTCTGATCGTGAGCGACCTGCCATTTGGTTTCAGCATGCCCAACGACCCCGACGACGAGTCGGGTCGCGGCTCGGGCGACACCGGCTCCGGGAGCGGCGGCCCAGGCGGGCAGACCCCGGGGATGCCCGGCGGATTCCCGCTCGGCGACCCGCAGCAGATGGCGCAGATGCTGCGCCAGTTCGCCGACATGATGGCCGCCCAGCCCGCACCCGGCTCCCAGGAGACGTCGCAGAGCGGCGTCAACTGGGACATGGCCAAGAACATCGCCCGGCACACCGTGTCCGAGAAGGGCGACGCCAGCGTCGGGCCCGTCGAGGGCGCCAAGGTCGAGGAGGCGCTGCGCCTGGCCGACCTGTGGCTGGACGGCGCCACCCCGCTCCCCTCCGGCGCGCAGACCGCGCAGGCCTGGAGCCGCTCGGAGTGGGTGGAGCGCACCATGCCCACCTGGACCCGCCTGTGCGACCCGCTGACCTCCCGCATCGTGGAGTCGATGGGCGCCAACATGCCCGAGGAGATGCAGTCGGTCGCCGGCCCGCTGATGGGCATGGTCCGGCAGATGGGCGGCATGCTGGTGGGCCAGCAGGCCGGGCAGGCCATCGGTGAGCTGGCCGGCGAGGTCGTCGGCTCCACCGACATCGGCCTGCCCCTGGCCGGCGAGGGGCGCGCGGCGCTCATCCCGGCCGGCGTCGAGAGCTTCGGCGAGGGCCTGGGCCTGCCCGAGGAGGAGGTGCGGCTGTTCCTCGCCGCGCGCGAGGCGGCGGTGCACCGGCTCTACGGCCACGTGCCGTGGCTGCGCTCGCACGTGCTCGGGCTCATCGAGGAGTACGCGGCCGGCATGTCCTTCGACATGAGCGCCCTGGAGGAGCGCCTCGGCGGGATCGACCTGTCCGACCCCGCGGCGCTGCAGGAGGCGCTGTCCGGCGGCGAGGGGCTGCTGCAGCCCCAGGACACCCCGCAGCAGAAGGCCTCCCTGGCCCGCCTGGAGACCGCGATCGCGCTGATCGAGGGGTGGGTGTCGGTGGTCGTGGACGAGGCCGTGCGCGACCGCCTGCCCCAGGCGCCGTCGCTGGCCGAGGCGGTCCGGCGGCGCCGCGCCACCGGCGGGCCGGCCGAGCACACCTTCGCCACCCTGGTCGGCCTGGAGCTGCGCCCGCGCCGCCAGCGCGAGGCCGCGCGGCTGTGGACCGCCCTGACCGAGGCGCACGGCGCCGACGGGCGCGACGCGGTCTGGGAGCACCCCGACCTTATGCCCACCAGCGCCGACCTGGACGACCCGGACGCCTTCGTGGCGGGCCGCGGCACCGACGGCGACCTCGACCTGGACCTGTCCCGGCTCACCGAGGACCTCGGCCGCGGTGCGGACTCCGAGGGCCGGACTGACGGGACCGACGGGAGCGGCGAGGACGGCGGCGAGGGGAAGACGGACGACGGGAGCGGCGGCCGCGGGGACGGGGGCGCATGAGCCTGGCCGAGGACGTCCGGGCCGCACTGTCGGCCTGGGCGGCGCCCGACGCGCGCAACGAGGAGCTGCGCCGGGCCTACCTGGAGCACATGGACGCCCACCCCGACGCGCTGCACCGATCGTGCGCGGCCGGGCACATCACCGCCAGCGCCGCCGTGCTGGACCCGAGCGGGGCCAAGGGCGTGCTGACGCTGCACGGCAAGGTCGGGCTGTGGCTGCAGACCGGCGGCCACCTCGAGGACGGCGACGCCACGCTGGCCGGTGCGGCCGCGCGGGAGGCCGAGGAGGAGAGCGGCATCCGCGGCGTGGTGATGCTTCCGGGGCCGGTGCGGCTGGACCGGCACTGGGTGGGCTGCTGCGGCGGCACCTGGCATCTGGACGTGCAGTACGCGGCGGTGGCCCCGGACGGCGCCGCCCTGACCATCGACCCGCAGGAGTCGTCCGACCTGGGCTGGTTCCCCGTCGACGATCTGCCCGAGCCCACGGACGACGCGTGCCGCGCCCTGTTCGCCGCCGCGTCGGCGGCGGTCCGCGAGCAGGCCGCCTGAACCTTCTCCGACGGCCGCCCGGCGGGGCTCCGGACAGGGCCCCACCGGGCGGTTGGCGGCGGAGGCGCCGGGAGCGCTCTTCAGACGTGGCGCCTCCGTCACCGTCGGTGAACACCATTGATCGTCATCGCCGCGTCGCCGCATGTGCGGCGGCGGGGTCGGGGGACGGGGTCAGTGGAAGACGAACTCGGCGTCCACCGACGCCGGGTCGGGGCAGAAGAAGCCGCCCTCGTGCAGGGGGATGTCGACGCTGGCCCGGTAGGTGCGGGTGTCCCCGTCGCGGTCGGCCGACATGTCCGCCGCCTGGTAGCGGCAGTCGACGCCGAGCTGCGAGACGGTGATGTCCAGCATGTCCGCGGTGATGGTGCCCGCGGCGTCGTCGAAGACGACGTTCGGGTCGTTGTTGAGGGTCGCGGTCGTGCCGTCGGAGCAGGACAGTCCGGGGTTGATGGTCGTTCGGTCGACGGTGAGGTCGTTGGGGGCCTGGTCGCTGGTGACCCCGTCGGTCCAGCTGCACTCCCGGCCTTCGGCCGAGATCGAGCCGTCCAGCGAGCCCTCGGCCGCTGCGGCAGGGCTCGCGGCCATGCCGACCAGGGTCAGGGCCCCCAGGAGGACACCGACGGGTGTGCGGGAGATACGGGTCACTGCGCCTACCTCCGTGTGCGGGGGATACCGGCCGGTGTTTCCGACCGTTACGCGAAGGTAATTTCGCGTCTACAGCGCGTCAATCCCCCGAAACCGTACGGATTCGCCCCGCGGCCTCCTCCGAGCGCCCGAACTGCACGGACGAGGCGCACAGAGCAGCCCCGGATCCACCCGAGCGACCGGAGCACACGGAGCGGCCTGACCCGACGGCCCCGCCGGGACGTCAGGCGCAGACCGGCCCCCGCCCGACCCGCGGAAGGCCTGCCCCCGGCCGGGGCCCTGAGCGGGGCACCTGCTGATGCGTCGTCGCCGCTGTCCACCGGTCGTGTCCGCTGGGGTGGTGGAACTCTCCGGACCCCGGCCGCCCGCATCGACACCCCCGTTGATCTCGGGCAAGTCGGGGTAATACTCGCCGGTATTACCCCGACTTCCCCGAGATCAACGACAAGGAAGGCGGCGCGCACCCGGGGCGGGGCCGCCGATCGCGCCGCAGCGGTCGCACCGCTCACAAGGACGCGGCCGAAAGCTCCACCACTCCAGCGGACACGACCTGTCCACCGGCCGTCCGCGCATGACGGCGCGTCGGGCGGCCACGGCCGCGACCGGTGATGGGGGCCGTAAGCGGAGGCGGAGACGAGCACGGGGCCGGATGCGGTCACTCGCCGAGGACGTCGTCCTCTTCGGCGGCCGCCTCCTCGGCGGTCCCCCCGTCGGCCAGGCGGGATGCCGCACTGACGCCCTCCAGGTAGCCCCGGGCCCGCTCGGCCTTGGGGTAGCGGTGCACCATCTCCCAGAACTCGGGGCCGTGGTGCGGGATCACCAGGTGGACCAGTTCGTGCACCAGCACGTAGTCCACCACCCACGAGGGCATGCCCGAGAGCCTGCGTGAGAGGCGGATCGCACCGGTGTCCGGGGTGCACGAGCCCCAGCGGGTCTTCTGGTTGTCCACCCACCGCACGCTGTCCGGAACGGCGAGACCGTCCAGGTAGCGCTCCCCCAGTTCGATGGCGCGCTCGTAGAGGGCCGCATCGCCCGGGCGGCGGCGCTCCTCTCTGGCCTCCAGCCGGTCCAGCATCCTGCTCACCCAGCGCTTTTCCTCTGCGCGGGAGAACGTGGCGGGGACGAGGACGACCGTCTTGTTCCCGTCGCGGTAGGCGGACACCGTCCGCCGTCGGCGGGGACTTCGCCGTACCTCGATCTCTGTGTTCTGAGGCACAACGTCACGGTATCCCAGAGTTGACTCATACCACAGGGGGAGATTGCTCTTTTTAGGGACTCGGCATCCCTAATCCCCTGGTTGCGCCCCTCGACGCCCTCCGCGTCCCGGGCCCGACACGCCGGGGGCCGGCGCCCCCGCAGGGACACCGGCCTCCGGCGAAGCGCCGTCGCGCCATCAACACAGGCGGGACCACCCTATTTCCATGAGCGCGCGCTCCATGCGCGAACGCTCGCGCATCTCGGCCCGCAGCTGTCGTGCCGACAGCCTGCGCCGTTCGCGGTCGCGTTGCTCGGCGCCCTCAGCACGCGGGGCGGTCTTCATCGTGGCCATGAGTTCGTTCAGCATCCGTTCGGGTTTCCTCTCGGGTTCTGCGGTGTTCCGGGATGTCGGGCTTGGTGCCGTGGCAGCGGCGGGCGCGGTTCAGGCCGCGACCGGCTGCGGGTGCTTGCGGGGACGGCCCCGCGGACGCTTGCGGGGGACGACCTTTCCGGCGACGAGCAGTTCGCCGCCCCAGACCCCCCACGGCTCACGGCGCTCAAGGGCGTCGGCCAGGCACTGCTCACGGAACGGGCAGGTCCGGCAGACGGCCTTGGCCGCCTCGACATCGGCCGGCGACTCGGCGAAGAAGAGGTCCGGCTCCCTCCGGCAGGGAACCTCGGCCTCACCGAGCCACGGAGTCTCCAGGACCGACGCGAGCATCGGTGTCCTCCTGATCTTTTCGTCTACGCGTTCGACGGTCGGATCTTCGATCCGGGGCCGGTGCCTCGGCCGCGCCCGCTGAGTCCGGATCCCCCACCGGACGGCGAGGACCCGCTACTGCGGAGACGAATAAGGCCGCGGCCCCTGTGCGGGGCCGCGGCCACGGAAGACTCGCTCGGCGTTCTCTACGCCGGTCTCCTCCATGGACACGCCCCCGCTGCGCCCTGCGGGCGCGGGGTTGCTGCGTGAACGAACCCGGGCAGTCCGCGTTCGGCGACCGGACGCACTCCACCCGTGGAAGCGGCTCCGACGCCGGCCGTGATCAGGCCGCCCCTCATCGAGCGGAGGCGCCGGACGCCGCCGCCGATGGCAAGGGACTGGTCGAAGCCCGTACGGGCGGAATAGCCGGTACGGCCGAACCGGTGCGCGCCGCGCTCGGTGCCCCGCAGATCGCAGGTGGACACCATGAAGCGCGCGGCATCGCCGGACTTGCCGCCGAATTCGCTCTTCATAACGATCATCAGATGGGACACCTCCTCTCGGTCAGGTACGCGGCTCTCGCCGCGGACCGTGCGCGGTCGCTGACGGGAGACAACATTAGACGCGGCCGCACAGAACCGGCAACCTATTTTTGACCTGCGATTTCGTCCGGATCCGGCCGTGGGCCCGGGGAATTCTCCCCCGGCCCCGCCCCGGCCGCTCCTCGTACGGGCGGGACCGTGGCGGACCGGGGCCGGCTCAGTCGCCGTCGCCGACCACTCTGATCAGCCCTTCCTGCACCACCGAGCAGACCAGCTCGCCCTCGCGGGTGTAGACCAGGCCGCGCGCCAGCCCGCGCGCCCCCTCGGCCGAGGGCGTCTCCTGGGCGTACAGCAGCCACTCGTCCGCACGGAACGGGCGGTGGAACCACATGGCGTGGTCGAGGCTGGCCATGGAGATGCCCTCGAAGGAGCGCCCGTGCCGGAGCAGGACCGTGTCCAGCAGGGTCAGGTCCGAGGCGTAGGTCATCAGGCACACGTGCAGCATCGGATCGTCCGGCAGCCGGCCGTCGACCCTGATCCACACCAGGTTCTCGGTGGTGCGCAGCGCCGGGTCGGCGCTGACCTCGAACGAGAGCGGGCCCACCGGGCGCATCTCGATCGGGTGCCAGTAGGCGAACCGCGGCACCTTGCCCAGCGCCTTCTCCAGCCGCTCGCGGGCGGTCGGCAGCTCCTCAGGGCCGGGCACCTCGGGCATGCGCACCTGGTGGCTCAGGCCCGGCTCGGTCGTATGGAAGGAGGCCGACAGGGTGAAGATCGCCCGGCCGTGCTGCACCGCGGTCACCCTGCGGGTGGTGAAGGAGCGCCCGTCGCGCACCCGGTCCACCTGGTAGACGATCGGGACCGCCGGGTCGCCGGGCCGGATGAAGTAGGCGTGCAGCGAGTGCACCGCCCGGTCCGGGGGCAGCGTCCGCCCGGCGGCGACCAGCGCCTGCCCGGCGACCTGGCCGCCGAACACCCGCTGGGGGCCGTGGTCGGGGCTGGACCCCCGGTAGATGTCGTCCTCGATCCGCTCCAGGTCGAGGATGTCCAGCAGGGCGGCCAGCGACTGCCCCTCCACAGGGCCGGCGGGTCCGCCCGCCCGCTCCCCCGCGGTCGGCGCCGCGCTCTCATCCGCCATCGCGCTCCCCCTCCTCCTCGGGTGCCGGGGGCTCCTCCCCGGCGCACAGGGCCAGCACCGCCTCACCGTAGCGTTCGAGCTTCACGGCCCCCACACCGGATATCCGCGACAGCCCGGACACATCGGACGGCTCCAGCTCGGCGACGGCCTGCAGGGTGGCGTCGGTGAACACCACATAGGCCGGGACGCCCAGGCGCTGCGCCGTGTTCCTGCGCCACTCCTTGAGCCGCTCCAGCAGCGCCTCGTCGTAGTCGGCGGGGCAGTCGGCGCACCGCGCGACCTTGCGCTCGGCGGCGTCGGTCAGAGTGTTCCCGCAGATCCGGCAGCGCACCGTGCGGCCGGGGCGGGCGCGGTCGCGGCGGCCGGAGGCCAGCGAGGGCGAGGCCGGGCGCAGCCCGTCCAGGAAGCGGCTGGGGCGGCGGCCCTTGCGCCCGCCCGGGGAGCGCGCCAGCGCCCAGGACATCGCCAGGTACTCGCGGGCGCGGGTGGCGCCGACGTAGAACAGCCGCCGCTCCTCCTCGACCTGCTCGTCGGTCTCGGCGTAGACGATGGGCAGCGTCCCCTCGGTGAGGCCCACCAGGAAGACCGCGTCCCACTCCAGCCCCTTGGCCGCGTGCAGCGAGGCCAGGGTGACGCCCTCCATCTCGGGGGCGTGCTCGGTGGCGACCCGGGCCTCCAGCTCCTCGACGAAGTCGTCCAGGGTGGCGGTGTAGGGGCGGCCGCAGGCGCACGTCTCGGGCAGCGGCCCCGCGGCGGGCCGGGGCGGCGCCCCGTCCGGCCCGGGGGCCGCGCAGCCGCCCCGGTGCCGCTGCACCGCGACGTCGTCGGCCAGCTGCGCCAGGGCCGACAGCGACTCCCAGCGCTCGCGCGCCTGCCGGCCCTCCGGGGCCTCGGGGGTGAGCCCGAGGGAGGCGAGCAGCGGGCGGACCGACCCCGCCAGCGGGTCGCCGCCCCCGCCCTGGCGGGCGCCGCGCAGCGTGTGCACGGCCTGGCGGATCTCCTGGCGGTCGAAGAAGCGGGTGGCGCCGCGCACGGTGAAGGCGATCCCGGCGTCGGACAGGGCCTGCTCGTAGGCGGCGGACTGGGAGTTGGTACGGAAGAGCACCGCGATCTCCCGCGCGGGGGTGCCCGCGTCGATGAGCGCGGCGATGCGCCGGGCCACCGCCGAGGCCTCGGCGGGCTCGTCGTCGTACTCGGTGTAGGAGGGGTCGGGACCGTCGGGGCGCTGGGCCAGCAGCTCCAGCGGCTGGTCGGTGCCTCCGGGGGCGGGGCGGCCGCGCTTGAGCACCTCGTTGGCCACCCGCACCACCTGGGGGGTGGACCGGTAGTCGCGCACCAGCCGCACCACGGTGGCGTGCGGGTAGGCGGCGGCGAAGCGGGTCAGGTAGGCCGGGGTGGCTCCGGCGAAGGAGTAGACGGTCTGGCCCGGGTCGCCCACCACGCACAGGTCGTCGCGGTCGCCCAGCCAGGCGTCCAGCAGCAGCTTCTGCAGCGGGTTGACGTCCTGGAACTCGTCGACGACGAAGTAGCGGTACTGGTCGCGCACCCGCTCGGCGATCTCGGGGCGCTCGGCCAGCATCGCCGCGGTCAGCTCCAGCATCGACTCGAAGTCCAGCAGGTTGCGCTCGCGGCGGATCTCCTCGTACCCCTCGAAGACCCGGGCCACCTCGACCGGGGCCATGGGGGCGGTGCGCCCGGCCTTGGCCGCCGCGCGCTCGTAGTCGGCCGGGCGGACCTGGGTCACCTTGCACCACTCGATCTCCGAGGCCAGGTCGCGCAGGGTGGTCCGGTCGGTGTCCACCCCGCAGTCCCGGGCGGCCCGGCCGACCACCTGGAGCTTGGAGTCGATCAGGGTGGGGGCGGGGCCGCCGACCACCTGCGGCCAGAAATAGGAGAGCTGGCGCAGGGCGGCGGCGTGGAAGGTGCGGGCCTGCACCCGGGGGGCGCCCAGGGCGCGCAGCCGGCCGCGCATCTCGCCGGCGGCGCGGGTGGTGAAGGTGACCGCGAGGATCTGCTGCTCGGCCGCGACCCCGGAGGCCACCGCGTGGGCGATCCGGTGGGTGATGGCGCGGGTCTTGCCGGTCCCCGCCCCCGCCAGGATGCACACCGGTCCGCGCAGGGCGCGCGCCGCCTCCAGCTGCTCGGGGTCCAGCCCCTCCAGCACGCGGTCCGGGTCCATGCGCATCCTCCGTTCCCTGATCCGTTCGGGGGTCCGTTCCGTGGGCGGCGCCGGCCGGGCGCCCGGGGCCGGGGCGCCGCCCGGCCGCGCCGCGGCCGACTCCGGCCACCGGCGCCCCACTCCGCCCGTCGAGTCTCTCAAGTATCGGGGGCGCCGGCGGACGTGAGCGCAGTTCGCGGGCGCACCTGTGGACGGCCGGCGCCGCGCGCGAAGCCCGCCGCGGCGGGCGTTCCCGTGGGAACCACCCGCATTCTGCGGGCGTCCCACGAGGTGACGGAGCCGATACGGGGAAGCTCGGGGAGGTGCGCCGCGTTGTCACTAGGCGGTGTTCTGATCGCCTTCGGGCGGCGTGCACCGGCGACGACCTGTTCGACGGAATGAGGAGAGGTTCGATGACCACCCCGAGCACCGATCCGATCACGATGTACACCACGCCCTGGTGCGGCTTCTGCAAACGGCTCAAGAGCCAGCTGGCGCGGGAGGGCATCACGCTCACAGAGGTGGACATCGAACAGGACCCGTCCGCGGCCGAGTACGTGATGCAGGTCAACGGCGGCAACCAGACGGTTCCGACCGTGCTGTTCGGCGACGGCACGGCGCTGACCAACCCGTCCGCCAAGCAGGTCAAGGAGAAGATCGCCGCGCTCGCCTGAGGCGGGCCGCCTCCAGGCGGCACCTCCCGGGCGCGCCGCGCCGCCCGGCCGGCCCGCACCGCACGGGCCGGCCGGGGCAGACACCACAAGGGGGACCACGTGGCAGCACACAGCCAGATCAGAGACGGCGACGAGACGACGGCCGAGGCGGGGGTCATCCGGCGCACGCCCGGCGGCTGGAGCGTGCAGGGCAAGGAGGTCCCCGACCTGGTCAACGCCATGGTCCTGGCCGACATCCTGGGGGCCGAGGAACAGGGCGCCGCCCCGGCGCCGCCGGCGCCGCCGCGCGCCAGCGACGACGCCACCGAGGTCGAGCGGCTGCGCATCACCGTGGCGCAGCTGGAGCACGCGCTGCAGACCCGGGTCGTCGTCGAGCAGGCCATCGGGGTGCTGGCCGAGCGCCACCGGCTCGCCCCGCGGGAGGCCTTCGAGCGGCTGCGCTCGGCGGCCCGCTCGCGCGGGCGCAAGGTCGCCGAGCTGTCCCGGGACGTGGTCTCCAGCTGCACCAACCCGCTCACCCCGCTGCCCGGCGAGCTCGCCGGCGCCGGGTCGGCGGCCGAGGCGGGCAACGGCCGGAGCTGATCCGAGCGCGGCCCGCGTCCGGGCCGCACACCGGCGTCCGGCGCGGACCGACCCGCTCACCACGCGCCGGGAAGGCGCCCGCCGTACCACTGCTCGATGAGCAGCCGGGCGATGGACACCCGGCCGGGCAGCACGACCCGTCCGCTCTCGGCGGCCGCGTGCAGCTCCCGGCGGGACAGCCACTGCACGTCGGTGATCTCCTCGGCGTCGGTGCGCTCGGCCTCGCCGACGGCGCGCGCCGTGAAACCGAGCATCAGGCTGCGCGGGAACGGCCAGGGCTGCGAGGAGACGTAGCGCGGGTCCTCGACGGCGACCCCCACCTCCTCGGCGACCTCCCGCACGACCGCCTGCTCCAGGGACTCCCCGGGCTCGACGTACCCCGCCAGCACCGAGTAGCGGTTCTCCGGCCAGGCGGGGTTGTGCCCGAGCAGGCACTGCTCCTCCCCGTCGCGCTCCCGGTGCACCAGCATGATCACCGCGGGGTCCATGCGCGGGAACTGCTCGGTGCCCTCGCGCTCGCAGATCCGCACGTGCCCGGCGGCCGAGGTGCGGGTCGGCCCCCCGCACATGGGGCAGAACGGGTGCGCGGCGTGCCAGTTGGCCAGGGCGACGGCGTGGGTGAGCAGGCCGGCCTCGGCGTCGTCCAGGACCGCCCCGGCCTCGCGCAGGGACGCCTCCCGCACGCCCGGCTCCCGCCCGGCCCGGTCGAAGGCGCCGCTCGCCCCCTGTGCCAGCACCGCGAAGTAGGCGCGCCCCTCGGCGTCGGCACCGAGCAGGAAGCGCTCGCCCGGAGGGGCCTGGGCGGTTCCGGTGTACACCAGCCCGACCCGGTCCCCCTCATCGCGCACCAGCGCCCGCGACTGGCGGGCCAGCAGGTTGCGCCACCCGTAGGTGGTGGCGTCGCCGCCCTCCAGGACCAGGACCCGGGTGGCGGGATCGGCCCACGCCTTGTCCAGCCACTCCTGGTCGCCGCGCCGGTGGCCGGCCATGTCGACGGCGCTGCGGGACAGCAGGGGCGTGGGGTCAGGCGTGTCCATCCGGGCCTTCCTGGGTCCAAGGGGTGCGTCGGGGAGGGCGGCGGGCGGGGGTCAGGCGCCGCGGGCCAGGTCCTCCCACAGGTAGGCGGCGCTCTCGGCGCCCTTGAGGAGGAGGGGGACCTCCACCTTCTCGTTGGGGGCGTGGATGCGGTCGTCGTCGAGCCCGACGGCGACGAACACCAGCGGGGCGCCGAGGATGTCGGCCAGGTCGGCCTCGGGGCCGCTGCCGCCCTCGCGGGTGAAGAGGACCTCGGTGCCGAAGGCGCGGGACATGGCCGCCCGGGCGGCCCGCACGGCGGTCGAGGACAGGTCCGAGGCGCAGGGGCGCACGCCGGGGCCGGAGAAGGACACCTGGGCGTACACGCCGTCGGGGACGTTCGCCTCCACGTAGGCGCGCACGGCCTGCTGGATGCGCAGCGGCTCCTGGTCGGGCACCAGGCGGAAGCTGAGCTTGGCGTGGGCGGACTGGGGGACGATGGTCTTGCCGCCGGAGCCGGTGTGGCCGCTCCACATGCCGTTGATCTCGGCGGTCGGGCGGACCCAGGTGCGCTCCAGGGTGCTGTAACCGGCCTCGCCGGAGGCGGCGGAGCTGGAGGCGGTGGCCAGCCACTCGGCCTCGTCGAAGGGGAGCCGGGCGATGAGGTCGCGCTCCTCCTCGCCGATCTCCACGACGTCGTCGTAGAAGCCGGGGACGGCGATGCGCCCGTCGGCGTCGTGCAGGCCGGAGAGCAGGTCGGCCATAGCGGCGGCGGGGTTGGGCACGGCGCCGCCGAAGGACCCGCTGTGCAGGTCGCGGTCGGGGCCGTACAGGTCGACCTGGCAGTCGGTGAGGCCGCGCATGCCCACGCACATGGAGGGGGTGTCGGCCGCCCACATCGTGGTGTCGGAGACGACGACCACGTCGCAGCGCAGGCGGTCGCGGCGGTCGCGCAGCAGGTCGGCGAAGTTCGGGGAGCCGGACTCCTCCTCGCCCTCGATGAGGAGCTTGAGGGTGACCGGCGGGGCATCGGCCCCGGAAGCGGCCAGGCCGGCGCGCACGCCCAGGGCGTGGAAGAGGACCTGGCCCTTGTCGTCGGAGGCGCCGCGGCCGATGAGCCGCTCGCCCTGCTCGACGGGGGTGAAGGGGGCGGTGTCCCACTCCTCGGCCGGGTCGGCGGGCTGGACGTCGTGGTGGCCGTAGACGAGCACGGTGGGCGCGGAGGGGTCGGCGGCGGGCCACTCGGCGAAGACGGCGGGCAGACCGGGGGTCTCCCAGACCTCGACCGTGGGGAACCCGGTCCGTTCGAGGTGGCGCACGAGCCACTCGGCGGACCTGCGGACGTCCCCGTGCCGGTCGGGGTCGGCCGAGACCGAGGGGATGGCCAGCCATTCCTTGAGGGCGGCGACGAACTCGCCGCGGTGCTCCTCGATGTATCCGCGTGCGTCCATGCGGCGGCACCGTTGCCTTTCCGTTCCGACTCCGGCCTTGTGGGCCGTTAACGAGGGTAGTCCTCCGATGATCCCCGCCCGACACGGGCACGCGAAGACCGCTCCCCGCCCGCGCCCCAGGAGCCCGGCAGGGCCCCCGAGGCGAACCCGGCGACCCCGCCCAGGGCCGGGACGCAGGCCCCGCCCCTCACGACCAGGCGGGGGCCGCGGGACGCCGTCACCGGGCCCGTACCTGCCGGAGTGACGTCGCAGTCAGAGGCGGCGCTGCCGTCCGCCCGATCCGACACGGCCGCCGCGCCCCGGTCGTGGCGCAGCAGGCGGCCTGCCCCGCCCGGAATCGAGCGGCCTACGGCCGCCCAGCGCAGTGACGACACGGGGCTGACGCTGACACGGACAACGGCACCGGAGGCAAGCACGTGGCGTGTTCCGGGCCGCGGCAGGGCGTCGTGCCCAGGCACCTTGATCAGACGCGGCCCTCCCCTCCACAGGGACGCCCCCGGGAGCGCACACGCGATGTCACGCCGTGGGGTGATGGCACCGTCTCCCGTCCCGGCCTAACGTTCGACGGGCACCNCTGTGCTTCGGGGCAGNCTGTGCTTCGGGGCAGCCTGTGCTTCGGGGCAGGGAACGGCGTGCACCACGAAGGCTTCACGGGCAGGAGCGGCATGGGCGAGGGCGCGGTCGGTGACGAGCGCGGGGCGGGCGCACCGTCCCGGTTCGGGAGGGCCTTCTACGACGCCCTGTGGCGGGCCCCCTCCGAGCTGGAGCGGATCCTGCCCGCCCCCGCGCCCGAACCGGTCCCCCGCCCCCTCGTCGGCGGCGTCTGCGCCGAGGCGGCCGCCCGGTCCGGGCGGCCGGTGCGGCGCGTGCGCCGGCTCTTCGTCCTGACCGTGCTCCCCGTGCTGCTGTACCCCCTGCTGTGGCTGGTGCACGCCGCCGGGCGGCCGCGTGCCCGCGGGCGTGCCGCCGCGAACCGGCAGCTCATCCTGGTCGCCGCGGCGCTGTTCACCGCCTGGGCGATCGGGCCCGAACTGCACGACCTCGGCGTCGACCGGCTGACGGCGCTGGCCGTGGGCATCGCCTCCGGCGCCCCCATGCTGCTGCTCGCGCGCTCTCCGCTGCTGACGTGGCGGCTGATGGTGCCCGCAATGGCCACGGCGTTCTTCCTTCCGCGCGACATCCCGGTCGAGACGGGCGTCCCCGACCTCGCCCTGCCGCCGCTGCTGATCGTGCTCTTCCTCATCGGCGCCCAGTACCACCGCGGGGTCGCGATCGTGGTCGGGGGCACCGCCGTCGTCTTCCTCGTGCAGGGGATGTTCTCCGGGCGCGACCTCTCCGACGCGCTGGTGTACGCCTTCACCGCCGTCGCCGCCCTGGTGGCCGGGGACAACGTCCGGGTGCGCCGCGAGGAGAGCGGTCTGCGCGCCGCGCCGTCCCCGCCGCCGCCCGACCGCTCCTCGATCCCGGTGGTGGACGGGGTCGTCGACGCGCTGTGGCGGACCCCGGTGCGCAGGCCCGGCGGCCCCATGCGGCTGCTCGGCGGGCCGCGGCGCCCCCGGGACACCCGGCTGATCGCGGGCGTGTGCGCGGCCTTCGTCCCCCACTCCCGGTCGGGGCGCATCGCCCTGCGGGCGGCGGCGGTGCTGCTGACGCCGGGCACGGCCGTGGTCGCGCTCGGGGTGTACGCGTGCCTGTGGCTGNTGATGCCCGCCGAGGGGGCCCCGCCGCCGGCCTCCGGCGCGCGGCCGGGGCCGAAGGTGCTGGCCCGCGAGTGGATCGCCTGGGGCGTGCTGGTCGCGGCCTCGGTCGGCGCTTCGGCGGTGGCCGGGGTGCAGCTGGCCCTGTTCCACCAGCTGCCGCACCCGTTGGCGTGGACGCTGGGGGCGGCGGCGGGGCTCCCGCTGGCGCTGGTTCCGGTGGCCCCTCTTCTGGCGTGGCGGCTGGGGCTGGGGGGCCTGGTCCTGGCGGTCGCCTCCATCGGCGCGTTCGGGGCCCCGCCCCACGACCTGTGGCCGTGGCCGGCGGCGGGGCTGGTGGCCATGGCCGTGCTGGTGTACGCGGTCGCCGTCGCGCACGGCGGCCGGGTGGCGGCGGGGGTGGCCGCCGCCACCTCGCTCGCCGCGTTCCNCCCGCCGCGCCGCTGGCGGGCGCCCCGCTGCTGCAGACACTGTGGCCGTGCGCCCTGGCCGCGGGCATCGCGGCGCTGGGGGCGAACGTGCGGGGGCGCCTGGCCGCCCAGCGGGAGCTGGCGCGCGAGGCGGAGCTGCGCCGCCGCGAGCACGCCCGGCAGGCGGCGCTGGAGGAGCGCTCGCGCATCGCCCGGGAGCTGCACGACGTGGTCTCGCACCACATGTCGATGATCGCCATCCAGGCCGAGGCGGCGCCCTACAAGTACCCGGGGCTGCCCGAGGGGGCCGCGGAGACCTTCACCACCGTGCGCGACGCCGCGCGCGAGGCACTGACCGAGATGCGCAGGGTCGTGCGGCTGCTCCGGGAGCAGGGCGAGGAGGCCGAGCGCGCGCCGCAGCCCGGGCTGGACCGCCTCGGCGAGCTGGTGGACGGCGCGCGGACGGCGGGCATGCGGGTGGAGCTGGACGACCGCTCGGGGGAGGTCGATCCGTCCGAGGCGGTGGAGCGCTCGGCGTACCGGATCGTCCAGGAGGCGCTGAGCAACGCCGCTCAGCACGCCCCCGGCGCCCGGGTCGAGGTCGCGCTGTCTCCGGTGGACGGTGCACTGGAGGTGCGGGTGGCCAACGGGCCCGCCGAGGGGGCGCCGCACGAGGACGCCGAGGGCCTCGGGCCGGGCGGGCACGGCCTGGTCGGCATGCGGGAGCGGGCGGCGGTCCTCGGCGGGTCGCTGCGGACCGGGCCGACGGCCGACGGCGGCTTCGAGGTGGTGGCCCGTCTGCCGCTGGAGGCGGGCGGTCCGCAGTAGGGTGGTCCGGTGCCGATCACCGTGATAGTCGCAGACGACCAGGCCATGGTGCGCGACGGGATCGCCGCGCTGCTGGACGCGGCCGAGGACATCAGTGTGGTGGCCCAGGCTGACGACGGCCGGGAGGCGGTGCGCCTGGTGGAGGAGCACCGGCCGGACGTGGTCGTCATGGACGTGCGCATGCCCGCGATGGACGGCCTGGAGGCCACCCGCAGGATCACCGCCCAGGCCCCGTCGCAGGACGGGGAGGACGCCGCCCGGGTGCTGGTGCTGACCACCTTCGACCTCGACGAGTACGTGTACGAGGCGCTGGGGGCGGGGGCCAGCGGGTTCCTGCTGAAGGACGCGCCCGTGGACGACCTGCGCGCGGCGGTGCGCACGGTGGCGCGGGGGGACGCGCTGCTGGCGCCGTCGGTCACCAAGCGCCTGATCGCCGACATCGCCGCCCGCCGCAGGGAGCGGGCGACGGCCCGCCCGGAGGCCTACGCGGACCTGACCCCGCGCGAGGCCGACGTCCTGAGGCTGGTGGCCAAGGGGCTGTCCAACGGCGAGATCGCCGATGAGCTGGTGGTCTCCGAGCAGACGGTCAAGACCCACGTGGGCCGGTTGCTGATGAAGCTCGACCTCCGGGACCGCACCCAGGCGGTGGTGTTCGCCTACGAGAACGGCATCGTCTGACCTCCCTCGGGGCCCGGACAGAGGCCAGGGCCGTGAACGGTCCGAGGCGCATCCCGTTCCCCTCCCTGCCGCAACGACCACCGCCCGCCGACCACCGCCCATCGTCCATCGCCCGCCGAAAGAGCATGGCTCGGCCGACGACGGAAAAGGTCGGCGCCCCTGACGGGTGGCGGAGTAAGGCGCAGGGCCTACGAATGGTCGCCGGTGAGGGCGGCGACAACGGAGCAGCGGGTACCCCGCTCGCGCCTGCTGGCCGGGCGGCGGGGCCCTTCGGTGCCAGAGGGAGGGCGGCGACGGCGCAGCAGGTCCCCCGCTCACTCGCCGCCGCCGGGCGCAGGCGTCCCGGCGGTACCAGCGATGAGCAGCAACAACGGGACAGCCGGTGCCCCGCTCACGCCTGCCTGCCGGGCGACAGGGCCCTTCGGCGCCAGGGAGACGGCGGCGACGACAAAGCGGGGCACTTTCCCGGTGTCGGCGGTCGGCCGCCGGGCCTCTCGCGGTCCGGGAAGAGCGGCGACGACGGGACGGCTGGTGCCCCGCTCACGGGCTCCGGCCGGGTGGCGGGCCGCCGGGGTGCCAGGGGGAGGGGCGGCGACGACAAAGCGGGGCGCTTCCCCGGTGATGCCGGTCGGCTGCCGGGCTTCTTGCGCTCCAGGAACAGCAGCAACGACGGGATAGGCGGTGCCCCGCTCGCGCCTGCTGGCCGGGTGGTGGGCCGCCGGAGTGCAGGGAGACGGCGGCGACGAAGAAGCGCGGCGGTTCCCCGGTCCTGGCGGTCGGGCGCCGGGCCTCCCATGGTCAGGGGCGAGGGGGACGGCAGGGGCCGTGCTCGCCCCGCCTGCCGGGGCTGGCCGGGTGGCCCGCCGCCCAGATTGCTCCCCCGTCTTCGCGTTCCGGGCACACCGGGCGCGCCAGGCGGCGGCAGTGCATCGATAGTGGTGGTATCGCCACGGAATGCGCAGTTGCGTGGCGATACCACCACTATCGATGGGGAACCGGCCCTTCCGGGCCGACGTCCGGCCGGGGCGGCCCGCCGGTCGTCCCGTTTGTCCGGATCGGGAGGGGGTGCGGGCCTCGCGCACGCCCGGAGCGGCCCCGCGGGCGGGGCGGGCGTGCGGTGGCGGCCAGACCAGAACGGGATTCGGTACCCGGCGCCCCTTCTACCGGCACACCAGACCCGATTGCGGCATTCTTCGTCACCCCGAGTAAGCGGAAAGGGGCCGAGGTCGGTGCGAGGCCCGGCACGGGCGGGCGCCCCGCCCCTCTCCTGGCGCCCCGCCCTCCTCGGCGAGCGGACGAACAGGGGCAATGAGGACACCGTGGCACCGAACCGCGTTCTGGTCTGGCCTCGATCGCACCCGGGAGCCGCCAGGAGGCGTCGATCAGCGCGCCCCCGCCCTCCCCACCCCTGTGACGGTGCGTGTTCACCCAGGTCACAAGGGTGCCCCTGGTCGGGGAGGGGCGCCCGGAGCGGGCCCGGTGGGTGCGCCGCGGGCGCGGGCGGACGCGACCGGGCCCCACCGCGCACCCGGCCCGGACCACGGGAGGCCCGGCGGCCGATCGGCGGCACCGGGGAACCGCCCCGCTTTGTCGTCGCCGCCCCTCCCCCTGGCACCCCGGCGGCCCGCCACCCGGCCGGTAGCCGTAAGCGGGGCACCAGCCGTCCCGTCGTCGCTGAAACGCCAGTACCGCAGGGGTCCCGCCGCCCGGCCGGCTGCCCGGAGCGGGGTACCTGCCGGGGCCGTCGCCGCCCCTCTACCCGGCACCCCGCCGACCCGTACCCGGGAACCGGGAGCGCCCTCGACGGGTGGTCCGTCGGGCGGCAGCAGCAGTGGTGACGGGCCTGGCCCATGACTCCTCCCCCGTTGCCAACGGCCCCGTTGCCGCCGACCCTCGCCCGCCCCTGGCGACACCGACACGGCAACGACCTGACCCGACCTGGAAACCCCCCTCCACCGCACGTGCCGGACCCCCGCCCCCACCCTCCGGGGGCATCCGGCACATCCCTCTCACGGGCGACGACGACGGCGCCCCCGGCGGGCATCAATGGAGATGAGGACGACGAGGGCGCCGAGCGGCACTTGCGACCGGTTCGGGGGAGGTCATGGGCGGTGGCAGGACGGCACACGCGTTCGCGCGCCTTCCGGTGCGCGCCGCCGCCTCGGTCCGGCGCTCCCTGACCAGGACCGCCGACCGGTTCGACGCCGCCACACCGCCGGACCGCGAACGGGCGCTCGACGGGCTGCGCGCCCTCGGCGTGTGCGGGATCGTGCTCGGCCACTGGCTCGTCACCGCCCTCGTCCTCTGGGCCGACGGCGGCCTGCGGATCTCCAGCCCGCTGCGCGACCTGCCCGGGCTCGCGCCCCTGAGCTGGGTCCTCCAGACACTCGCCCTGTTCTTCCTGGTGGGCGGCTACGTGTCGGCCCTCGCGCTGGACCGCGCCCGTGAGCGCGGGGAGCCCGAGCGCTCCTGGCTGCTCTCCCGGACCCGCCGGCTCGGCCGCCCCGTGGTGCTGGTCGCCGCCGCCTGGGGCGCCGGCGCCGTGCTCCTCCCGGTCGCCGGGGTCCCCGAGGCCAGCGTGCGGAGCCTGGTGCTGCTGGCGCTCCAACCGCTGTGGTTCATCGCCGTGTACACGGCCGCGACCCTGCTCACCCCGGTCGCGGTCGCCGTCGAGCGCCGCATCGGCCTCGGGGCCGCGGCCGCCCTGGTGCTCCCCGTCGCCGCCGTCGACCTCCTCCTGTACGGCCCGTGGACGACACCGGTCCCCGCCTGGGCCGGCCTGGCCTCGGTGCTGCCCGCCTGGCTGTTCGCCTATCTGCTGGGCATCTCCTGGGCCCGCGGCCGCCTCGCCCGCGGCCGGGCCTGGGCCCTGCTCGCCGGCGGCGCCGCCGCCCTCACGGTACTGGTGGCCGTCCTGGGCTACCCGGCGAGCGCGGTGGGCCTGCCCGGGGCCGACCGCTCCAACCTCAACCCGCCGTCGCTGTTCGTCCCGGCCCTGGCCGCGGTCCAGATCGGCGCCGCCGTCCTGCTGCGCGGCCCGCTGGAGCGGCTGCTGCGCCGACCCGCCGCGTGGGCGCCCGTGGCCGCGGTGAACCTCGCTGCGCTGACCGTCTTCTGCTGGCACCTGACGGCCGCGTCCCTGCCCGCGCTGGCCGCCGCGGCGGCCGGCCCACCCGTCCCCGGACTGACCTCGGCGCCCGACGGCGCGGGGTGGGTGGCCGCGCGGCTCGCCTGGCTGCCGGTGTTCGCGCTGCTCCTGGCCGCGTGCTCGATCGCGCTCCGGCGCTTCGAGGGCCCATGGCGCGGGATCGCGGCCTCGCTCCCCTTCCGGGCCGTCGTCGGCGCGGGCGCCGCCGCGTTCGCCCTGGCAGCGGTCCACCTGGCCTGATCCGGCGCCGCGCCCTGGTCCGCGCTATTCGGAGAAGGCCCGGACGAGCTCGGGCACCTCCCGGAGGTGGACCTTCAGCAGGTCCACGCTGCGCTCCCCGTCGTTCGCGGCGAGGGCCGCGGCGAGCTCGCGGTGCTCGCGCTCGATGACCGGCAGGCGCTCGGGGGCCTCGGTGATGGTCCGCACGGACAGCCGGACCTGCCGCGGACGCATCGCGTCGTACATCTCGGCCAGCACAGCGTTGCCCTGGTGCCGGACCAGGGAGGCGTGGAAGGCCTGGTCGAGCTGGGCCATCTCGTTCCAGTCGCGCCTGCGGCCGGCGGCCTCCATCGCCTCGATGAGCTCGGTGAACCCGGCGGGGGCGCCGCGGCCCCGCTCGCAGATCCGGAGCGCGGCGTCCGACTCGATGACGAACCGCGCCTGGTAGATCTCCTTCATCTCCTTGGCGTTGACGACCCTGACCTGGGCACCGCGGCGGGGGACGAGCTCGACGAAGCGCTCGGCCTGCAGGCGGTGGAGGGCCTCGCGCACGGGCGTCCGGGAGGTCCCGACCTCCTGGGCCAGGGCGACCTCGTCGAGGAACTGCCCCTCGGCGTACACCCCGGTCAGGATGGCCGAGCCGATCCAGTCGTAGGCGCGGTCGCGGGCCGAAGGCCGCGATTTACCGGTCGTGCCGCCGTTGCCGCTGTCCTTGCCGCTGTTCCTTTGGTCTGACACGGCCTCAGCCTACCTTTACAACCTCGGCATACTACGTGTATACATGTCGTCCACACCACGCGCACCGATGCCGCGCGTCACATCCGTCCGCATCCGCAAGCGCACGACCAGGGGGAACCCGCACCATGCCCGAGCAGAGCACGCCCCAACAACGGGACACCAGACACGCCGTCTGGCTGACGGAGCCCTCCGCCGCCGCCGTGGAGATGGCGCACCTGGCCGGGTACGGCACCGTCGTCCTCGACATCGAACACGGCCTGTTCGACCTGGCGGCCCTGGACTGGCTGATCCCGTTCGCCCGCAGCACCGGCATGGACGTCGTCGCCAAGGTGCTCGGCCCGGAGCGGGGACCCGTCCAGCAGGCCCTGGACTTCGGCGCGGACGCCGTGGCCATTCCCCACATCGAGTCCGCCGAGCACGCCAGGAGGGTCTGCGGCTACGCCAAGTTCCCCCCGCTCGGCGACCGCTCCTTCGCCGGGGGCCGGACCTCCGGCTACCGCGGGTTCACCGACGCCTGGGTCGCCGACCAGGACGCCGGCACGCGCTGCTACCCCATGATCGAGGACGCCTCGGCGTTCGAGGAGGTCGAGGCGATCCTCGCCCTGCCCGTCGTCGACGGCGTCTTCATCGGCCCCTCCGACCTGTCGCTGCGCCGCGGCCGCGGCGCCTACACCGTCGGCGGGGACGACCTGGCCGACCTGCGCAGGCTGGCCCGCGCCGCGCGGGCCGCGGGCAAGCCGTGGATCCTGCCCGCCTGGAGCGAGGCGGAGAAGCGCCTGGCCGTGGAGGAGGGGGCCGGGACCATCGTCACGACCATGCAGTACGGGGCGCTGCTGTCCGGGTTCACCGGCGCGCTCGACGCCCTGCGGAAGATCGAGAACGAGCAGAGGAGCCGTTGATGAGCCTGACCGCCGCCGTCGTCCAGTTCGCGCCCGGCGAGGACAAGGCCGCGAACCTGGCGTCGATCGAGGCGCTGCTGGGCGAGGCCGCCGCACGCGGCGCCCGCCTGGCCGTGCTCCCCGAGTACGCGGTCTTCACCGCGCCCGCCATGGACGACCGGTTCGTCGACAGCGCCGAGCCGCTCGACGGGCCCGCCGTGACCCGCCTCCGCACCGTCGCCGCCGGCCTCGGCCTCACCGTGATCGCCGGGGTCAACGAGGCGGCCGGCGACGGGCGCATCCACAACGCCCTCGTCGGCCTCCAGGACGGCGAGATCGCGGCCGTCTACCGCAAGGTGCACCTCTACGACGCGTTCGGCTACCGGGAGTCCGACCGGGTCATCCCCGCCGACCCGTGCGAGCCACAACTGCTGGAGGTCGACGGCTTCACCGTGGGCATGCAGACCTGCTACGACCTGCGCTTCCCGGAGACCTCGCGGGTCCTGGCCGACGCGGGGGCCGACGCCGTCGCCCTGCCCGCCGAGTGGGTGCCCGGCCCGCTCAAGGAGTACCACTGGAACACTCTGGTGCGCGCCCGGGCGATCGAGAACACCGTCTACGTGCTCGCGGCCGGCCAGAGCGGACCGGCCGGGGCGGGCAACAGCGCCATCGTGGACCCGATGGGCGTCGCCGTCGCCGCGCTCGGCGAGGCGCCCGGCATCGGCACGGCCGCCCTGGAGCGCGACCGGATCGACCACGTCCGCACGGTCAACCCCGCCCTGTCCCTGCGGCGCTACCGCGTGGCACCCGCAGGAGGCTGACCATGAGGCCACGTGCGCACCACCCCCGCCGCGGCGCGCGGCGGCTCACCGCGGCCGCCGCCGCGGGCACCGCACTGGCGGCCGCCGCGGCCGGACTCACCGCCTGCGGTACCGCGGACACCTACGTCCTGCACTACACGACCTACTCCAGCCCGACCTCCGACCAGTCGCGCGCGGCCCAGCGCTGGGCCGACGAGGTCGAGGAGCGGACCGGCGGCGGGGTCACCGTCCGCCTCCACTACTCGCAGAGCCTCGTCGACGCCGACGAGGCGGTCCAGGCGACGCTGGACGGGCGCGCCGACGCCGCCCAGGTCGGGTCCATCTACGCCGCATCGGACCTGTCGATGTTCACGGTGGTCGAGCTGCCGTTCGAGACCGGCAACCCCGAGGTGCAGATGAGGGCGATCGAGCGGCTCTACGAGGAGAACGCGACCTACCGGGAGGACTTCGACCGGCAGGGCGTGCGCCTGCTCTTCCCCCTCCCGCTGGGCCTCAACGCGATCGGCACGCAGGAGAAGGTGGAGAGCCTGGAGGACCTGCGCGGCACGAGCATCCGCTCGGGCGGGCTGACCTCGGAGGTCATGCTCGCCGCCGGCGCCAACCCGGTCGCGATGACGGCCACCGACATCTACGAGTCGATGACCCGCGGCGTCGTGGACGGCTACACCGCCCTCGCCCTGGCCAACCTGCCCACCTTCGGCCTGTCGGAGACCACGCCCTACATCACCGATCCCGGCATCGGGGCGTACTCGTCCTCGATCGTGGTCGTCAACGAGGACCTCTTCCAGTCCATGCCCGAGGGGTACCAGGAGGCGCTGACCGGCGCCGCCGGCAACGGCATCGCCAACGGACTGGAGGAGATGGACGCGCTCGGGGACACCGCGTGCCAGGAGCTGACCGCCGCCGGTGCGGAGTTCACCTCCCTCCCCGACGAGGAGGTCTCGGCCTGGAAGGAGGAGGCCGGGGTGGCCGAGGAGTGGGTCGCCCGCTACGAGGAGCGCGGCTACGACGCGCAGTCCGTGCTCGACGACTACCGGCGGATCATCGACGAGGAGACCGCGGCCTCCGACTACACCGCCCCGCTGGTCGACTGCATGGAAGGGGCGGAGCGATGAGGCGCCTGCGCATCCCCCGGGCGGCCGCCGCGGTCGCCACCGCGTTCAACCTCGCCGCCGGACTGCTGCTCCTGGCCCTGATGCTGCTGACCGTCGCCGACGTCGTCAGCCGCAACCTGCGGGACCAGTCGGTCCTGGGGACGGTGGACATCTCGACGCTGCTCCTGGTGGCCATCGCCTTCCTCGGCCTGGCCTCGGCGGAGATCGGCGGGCAGCACGTCTCGGTCGGCCTCGTCGAGATGCGGCTGGGCCTGCGGGCGCGCGCCGTCCTCTCCGGGGTCCGGGTGGTGCTCCTGGCCGCCCTCGGGGCCCTGATGGTCTGGGGGCTGGGCGAGGTCCTGGTCTCCGCGGTCGACCGCGGGGAGACGACCAACGACATCCTCCGGCTCGCCACCTGGCCCGCCAAGCTCGTGCTCTTCGCGTCCTTCCTGCTCTTCTTCGCCGTCGCGGTCGGGAAGGCGGCCCTGGAGCTGCGCGCCCTCCGCTCCGGCGAGGTGCCGGAGGCGGAGGGGGCCGGCGCCGCACCGGAGCGGCCCCGGACCGCGCACCACGACGACACGCACCACGACCACACGCACCGCGAGGAAGGGGGCGACCGATGACCGCCGGAACGCTCGTCATCGTCATCGCCGTCCTGGCGCTCTTCCTGGCCCTGCTCGCGATCCGGCTCCACGTCGGCATCGCGCTCATGGCGGCGGGACTGGCCGGCATCGTCCTGCTGCGGGGACCGGAGGCGGCGGTCAGCACGGTCGCCAACCAGCCGTTCTCCACGGCGGCCGACTACTCGCTGACGATCATCCCGCTGTTCATCCTCATGGGGGTGTTCGCCGTCCGGGCGCGGCTGGCGCAGGCGGGGTTCGATCTCGCCTCGCGGGTGCTGCGCCGCCTACCGGGCGGGACCGCGCTCGCGTCGCTGTCCGGGTCCGGGCTGTTCGCGGCGGTCACCGGGTCCAGCGTCGCGACCGTGGCGACCATGGCGCGGGTGTCCACCGACGCGGTCACCAGGGCCGGGCACGGGATCCGCCTCGCGGCCGGCGTCGTGTGCGCCGGGGGGACGCTCGGCGTCCTCATCCCGCCGTCCATCGTGCTCGTCCTGTACGGCGTGGTCACCGAGGAGAGCATCGGGCACCTGCTGCTCGCGGGCATCGGCCCGGGCCTGCTGACGGTCCTGCTCTACGCGGCCACCATCGTGCTGACGGTGCTCGTCCGCCGGCGCCGGAAGACCCGCGCGGGCGCGCAGGACGCACCGGGGACCCCGGACGCGCGGGGGGCGGAGGAGACCCCGGAGGCGCAGGAGCAGGCGCCCGCCGCCGGGGCCGGAGATCGGGCCGGTGGGGACGCTCCGCACCCCCGGCCGGACATCACCGGGTTCCTGTTCCTCGTGGTCATCTTCCTGGTGTCCGTGGGGACGATCTACCTCGGCCTGGCCACCGCCACCGAGGCCGCCTCCTTCGGGGCGCTGTCCGCGCTGGTCATCCTGCTCATCCGCACCCGCCCGCCCCGCTGGCTGCGCGCCGTCGGGGACTCCGTCGGCGAGGCGGTCGGGCTGACCGCCATGACGTTCCTGCTCATGGTCGGCGCCGGGGTGTTCACGTACTTCCTCGCGCTGTCCGGGGCGAGCACCGCGCTGGTCAACGCCGTCATCGGCGCCGATCTGGCGCCCTACGCCGTGCTGGTGCTGTGCCTGCTGCTGTTGCTGCCGCTGGGCATGTTCCTCGACGGGATCTCGATGATCCTCGTCGCGGCGCCGCTGCTGCACCCGATCCTCGTCGGGTACGGCTTCGACGGCATCTGGCTGGGCGTGCTCATCGTGAAGGTCGCCGAGATGGCGCTGATCACGCCGCCGGTCGGGATGAACGCGTTCGTGTACTCGGGGGCGGTCCCCGAGGCCGGCCTGGGCCGCATCTTCCGCGGAATCCTGCCGTTCATCGCCGCCGACGCGGTGGTCGTGGCGGCCCTCATCGCCTTCCCCGAGATCGTCACCCTCATCCCGTCCCTGTCGAGCGCACGGTAGCCCGCCTCCGCGCCGCCGTTCCCCTTCCCCCGTCCGCCCTTCGAAAGGAACCGCCGTGTTCACCGTCAACGACATGCCCCGGCAGATCGACGAGGACATCGCCGCCGAGCTCGGCGGGGTGTGCGTCTCGACCCTCGGCCACCTGCGCGACCACGGCTTCGCCCTCGGCCTGCAGCCGAACCGGCGCCCGCTGCGGTTCACCGGCACGGCCGTCACGGTGCGCATCCCCCACCTGGACTCCACCGCCGTCCACATGGCGGTCGACATGCTGCGCCCCGGCGACGTCCTCGTCGTGGACCAGTCCGGCGACCGCGCCCGCTCCTGTTTCGGGGGCCTGGTCTCGTTCACCGCCAAGGCCCGCGGCGCCGTGGGCGCGGTGATCGACGGGGCGGTCAACGACCACGACGAGACCCGCGCCTACGGCTTCCCGGTGCTCTCCCGCGGGTACAGCCCGCTGACCACCCGCATCGCCGGGATCGAGGGGGCGATCAACGTGCCGGTCACCGTCGGGGGCGCGGTCGTGCACCCGGGGGACGTCGTGTTCGCCGACTCCGACGGGGCCGCGTTCCTCTCCCCCGGGGAGGCCGTGGGCCTCGGGGCCCTCCTGAAGGCGAAGGAGGACGCCGAGGCCCCGGCGCGGGAGTCGATCGCGAACGGCGGCTCCATCGCGGAGTTCTCCGGCGCCGCGAAGTACCGCCCCTGAGGCTGCGCCGCAGGACGGCGGGGCCCGGCCCCGGGGAGGGGCGGGCCCCGCCGTTCGCATTCGCTCGGTTCGGGCCGAACCGGCCAGTATGTCGGGGCTCCCCGGGGTAGGACCTCACCAGCGACCGGCCATCGTTGGAGCCCCCATGATCGAGCTGCCGAAGCGCGTCCACGAGCACGCCCTGAAGCTCTCCCCTGAGAGCCTCCCGGTGTGCGTCCACGACCTCCCCCTCATGACCGGGCACGCCCGCGCGCTGCGGGCGCTCCTGCCCGGCGCGTTCGACCTCTACCTGCCCCTGCCCGACCCGCCGCCCGGTGCGGCCGGGGCCCTCGCCCCGCACACCACGGGTTTCCTCGTCGAGACGGTCCCCGCGCTGCGCACCGTGCTGCGCGAGTGCCCGGGGCGGCGGACCGTGCTCACCGGCGCGGGCAAGACCGCGGCCGACCTGGAGTCCGTGGTCGCCGACGCCGCCCGCGCCGAAGCGGTGGTGCTCGCCGACAGCCCGGGCGAGCTGCGCCTTCTGGAGCACTCGGCACGCCGCGCGGGGTACCCGGTCGGCGTGCTCCTGAGCGCCGACCCCTCCCCCGGGGACCGCGCCGAACCCGACCCCGACACCGCGCCCGGCGCCCCCTGGGCGGGGATGGACGCCGCCGCGCTGGTGGAGTGCGCCGAGGTGCTCGGGGCGGACCCTGCGGTGCGGGTCCTGGGGTTCGCCGCCACGGCACCCGTCGGGCGCCCTCCCGACATCGCCGCCCCTGTGGAGGCGCTGCGCCCGTGGAGCTCGATGTTCGGGATCTCCGCACCGGAATACGCCTTCACCGCGGCGCTCCCCGGTGCGCCCGACGCGGCCGGCGTGGGCCGGTCGCCGGTCCCGGTGGGACGCGCGCCCTCGGGGGAGCGGGTCGCGATCCTGGCGTCGGCGCCCGGCGCGGCCTGGTCCGGCTGGTTCCTGACCCCGGTGCTGGACGTGAAGCACCGCCGCGGCCGCGCCTACGCCCTGGTGGCCGCCGGGCGCTCCCCCGCCCCCGACGCCGCCGGGTTCGCGGTGGTGCCGCGGGACGACGTCTGGGACCGGCCGTGGAACCGCCCGGAGCTGGTGGACGAGCCGGTGACTGTGGCCTTCCGCGGGTCAGGCCCCGACACGGCGCGGTTCCCCCCGGCCCCGGTGGAACGCCTGCGCCCGGGCGACCTCGTGGCGTTCCCCGCGGCACCGTCCGACCCGGCCCCCCGCACACCGGGGCCGCAGGTCCACTGTCTGGGCACCGGCTGACGAGGCGTCCCCGGCGAGACCGTTCCCCGCAAGCTCCTCGACACCGGGCCCCCCAGGACCCGATCAGGACCGAACGGGCGCCCCGCCTCCACCACGCGGCTCCAACACCGGCGCTCGTCACATGCCTCCTAGGGAAAGGACCCTCCGGCCGTACCGGTCGGAACCCCACTCGTCCACCGACAGGACATGCCCGGCCTCCGCGCTGACCAGCGGACGCCTCCCCAGCGCCCCCTCCTCTCGGACTCCCGACACCGGAACCCACGGACCCGTTCAGCGACCAGAAGCACACCCCTGCCCACGCCACACGGCTCCGACACCGGCGACTCCTCTCGCGCTTCCGCGCCAAAGGGCCTTCCGGCCGTACCGGTCGGCACGCCGCTCGTCCACTGACGCCTGGCGGGCTCGGTCGGCTTCTCTCCCGGGACGGGCCTTCGGCGTCCCTCAGCAGGGACGGGGGCGGCGGGACCGCCGCCTCCAGCCGGGCGGGCCGCCCGGTCCTCAGGCTCCTTCGCCCGGGTCGGGGATGCGGTCCAGGAGGGCCGCCAGGCCGTCGGCGTCCGGCAGGTCCGACGGGCGGACCGTCTCGCCCGCGCGTACGTAGTGGAACGCCGCGCCGACCTCCTCCAGGGGGACTCCCGCCAGCTCCGCCCACGCCAACCGGTAGGCCGCCAGCTGGACCGCCACCGCCGCGCGTTCGCGGCCGCTCTCCGGGGGCCGCCCCGTCTTCCAGTCGACCACGTCGTAGCGCCCGGTCCCCGCGTCCCGGAACACCGCGTCCATCCGCCCCCGGACCAGCCGGTCGCCGATCACCGTCTCGAACGGCACCTCGACGTCCAGCGGCACCCGGCCGCCCCACTCGCTCTCCTCGAACCGGCGCCGCAGCTCCTCCAGGTCCTCGTCGTCCTCACCGGCGGTCTCGTCCGCGGCCCCCGGCAGCTCGTCGGGGCCCAGCAGGCTCTGCTGCCCGTGCCGCTGCTCCAGCCAGGAGTGGAAGGCCGTCCCCCGCCGGGTGTGCGGGGCCGGGGGCCGCGGCATCGGCCGCCGGATCCGGCGCGCCAGCGCCTCCGGGTCGCGCGCCAGCACCACCAGCGACGACACCGACAGGTGCGCGGGCAGCTCCACCTCCACCGGGTCCGGCCCCCCGGCCTCGGACGCCCGGTGCGCCAAGAGCAGCTCGGTGTCGCGCGCCCATCCGTCCAGGCGCCGGCGCGCCCGCGCCGACAGCGGCGACCGCTCCAGGGCCTCCGCCCACGCCGCGCCCTCCTCGGCCGCCCGCTCGACCAGCGCGGCCCCGGCCTCCAGGCCGCGGTGGCGCCGCGCCTCCGCGCCGGAGAGCTCCTCCGGCGGCAGCGGCCACTCGACCGGCTCCGCGCCCGAGGTCTGGGGGTTCTCCTCGCCCTCCTCCGGCGGCGGCGCCCAGGCGGCCACCCGACCGGCACCGGCCTCGCACGCCTCCCGGACCTCCTCCAGGAACGGCGACGGCCCGCGCTTGGAGGCGCTGTCCCGCCCCCACCAGTGCCCCGTGCACACCAGCGCGAAGGACGCCCTGGTCACGGCGACGTAGGCGAGCCGGCGCTCCTCCATCAGGTGGCGCTCCTTCTCGGCCTCCTTGAACGCCTTGACCGAGGCCTTGTCCACGTCGTCCAGGCGGGGCAGCCCCGCCGCGTCCCCCCGCAGCGGGTAGGGCAGCTGGTGGGCGTGGCGCACCCACCCCCCGGACTCGCGGGGGCTGGTCGGGAAGACGGACGAGCGCCCTCCTCCGCCGGCCAGTCCGGGCACCACCACCAGCGGCCACTGCAGCCCCTTGGCGGCGTGCACCGTCATGAGCTTCACCGTGTCGCCGGCGCCGACCCGTTCCCCCGGCTGCAGCCCCCGCTCGGCCCCCTCGGCCGAGCGCAGGTAGGTCAGGAACGCCGCCAGCGTGGGGTCGTCGCTGCTCCCGGCGAAGCGCACCGCCGCGTCCATGAACGCGTCCAGGTCCGCGCGCGCCGCCATCGGGTCGCGCCCGGGCCGCGCCGCGACCTCGATGTCCAGCCCGAGCACCCGCTCGACCTCGGCGATCAGGTCCGGGAGCGGCTGCCCGGCGAGCTTGCGCAGCCCGCGCAGCTCGGCCGCCAGCATCGCCAGCCGCTCGTACCCGGCCTCGGAGTACCGCTCGGCGGATCCCAGGTCGTCGAGGGCGTCCACCAGGCTGCCGCTCTCGGCGGTCAGGTCCAGCACGGTGTCCCGCAGCAGGTTCTCGCCGGGGGCCGCGCCCGGACCGGCCCCCTCGCCCGCCGCCTCCGCGGGCCCGTCGGCGCCGCCGCGCTCGGGCGCCCGGGACGCCGCACCGGTCAGGTCCCGCCGGGCCTCCCGCACCAGCTCGGCGGCCCTCTCCCCCAGCGCCACCAGGTCCCGCGGCCCCAGCCGCAGCCGCGGGCCGGTCAGCAGCCGCGCCAGCTCGTTGCCGGCCGACGGGTCGTGCACCACCCGCAGCGCCGCGATGACGTCGCGCACCTCGGGCACGGTCATCAGCCCGCCCAGCCCGACGATCTCCACCGGGATGCCGCGCGCCTCCAGGGCCTCGCGCACGGCGGCGAACTGGGAGCGCTTGCGGCACAGCACCGCGACCCCGCCGGGCGTCAGCCCGGAGCCGCCCTCGCCCTCGGGCCAGGGGCGCCCGTCCGGGGCCGCGCCCTGGGCGCCCTCCTGCATCGCCGACTCCACCGTCCGCGCGATCCACGCGGCCTCCTCGGTCTCGGTCGGCAGCAGGGCGCAGGTCACCGCCCCGCGCCCGCGCCGTGCCGGGCCGGGGTGCAGCACCGGCACCTCGGCCCCCTCGGCCCGCAGCGGCTCCGAGACCCGGGTGGCCACCGACAGGACCCGCTCGCCGTTGCGGAAGCTGGTGGCGAGCACGCGCACCGGCGCCGGGCGCCCCGGCCCCTCCGGGAAGTCGGTGGGGAAGCTCTTCAGGCTCCCGGCGCGGCCCCCCCCCCAGCCGTAGATGGACTGGCAGGGGTCGCCCACGGCGGTGACCGGGTGGCCGCCCCCGAACAGCGCGCGCAGCAGGAGCAGCTGGGCGTGGCTGGTGTCCTGGTACTCGTCGAGCAGGACCACCCGGTACCGGCTGCGCTCGGCCATGCCGACCTCGGGGTGGCGCTCGGCGATGCGGGCGGCCAGCGCCACCTGGTCGCCGAAGTCCATGGCCTCCTGTGCCGCCTTGGCCGCGGTGTACCGCTCCACCAGGGGAAGCAGCTGCTCGCGGGTGGCCTGGGCCGCCTCCAGGGCGCCGGTGGTGTCCTTGGTCCGCTCCCGGGCCGGGAGCACGGCCGCGCGCTCGCGGATCCAGCGCCCCACACCGCGCACGTCGTCGGGGGTGCGCAGGTGGTCGGCGAGGTCGCCGGCCAGGGCGAGCACCCGGTCGGTGACGGTGGCCGGGGCGACGTCGACCGCGTCCATCGGGCCGTCGTAGGCGGCGACGGCCTGGGCGGCCAGCTGCCAGCTCTGCCCCACGCTCAGCAGCCGCGTGGAGGGCTCGACCGCCTCGCGCAGCGCGTGGTCGCCGACCAGGCGGGCGGCGTAGGAGTTGTAGGTGGCCACCTCCGGTTCGCCGTCGAGGACCTCGGCCGGGACCTGGTCCACCGCGCGCAGCTGGTCCAGGCGCTTGCGCACCCGCTCGGCCAGCTCGGAGACGGCCTTGCGGGTGAAGGTCAGGCCCAGCACCTGCTCGGGCCGGACGTACCCGTTGGCGACCAGCCAGACCACCCGGCCGGCCATGGTCTCGCTCTTGCCGGACCCGGCCCCGGCCACGACCACCGACGGCCCCAGCGGGGCGGCGATGACCTGCGCCTGCTCGGCGGTGGGCTCGGGCTGCCCGAGCAGCCGGGAGATCTCGGCGGGCGTGAGGATCCGCCGCGGCCGCACCGGGGCCTCCGGCCCGTCCGTGTCCTGCGCGTCGCTCATCGCCGACCCCCTTCCCGTGCCGCGGCCTCCGGTGCCGTCGCTTCTGTCGGTGCCGCCAGTGCCGCGAGTGCCGCCGGTTCTGTCGGCGCCGTCGGCGCCGTCGTGTCGTCCCGCCTCGCGCCGTGCGCCCTGTGGATCCCGCACGCCCCCGGGCACCGGCCGCCGGGCCGTGTCCGCCGACGCGGTCTCAGCCGCGTCCGGTCCGCCCCCTCTTTCCGCTCGGCCGAGTGGCGGCCGCGACCGCAGGGGGGCACCGCTCCGGCGAACGCGAACGGGCCGTCCTCCCGGCGTCCGGCCCTCTGCCCTCCCGGGGCGGCGGCCACAGTGGCGGCAGGGGCCGCGCGACGACGCCGACCGAGGCGGCCGCGCCTGCTCCGCCACCGGCATCCGGCACGGCCGACCGACCGCCCCTCCTTCGCCGGCCTCCACCGGGCAGGGCGCACGGCCCCCGTCGACGGTCCAGGCGCCCCCGCCCCCGCAGGTTCTGCCGAGCGCACCCCGCTCACACCCGCCTCCCCTCGTCGTGGGCGGGGCAGCTGGACTTGACCGGGCAGGAGTCGCACCGGTCGTTGCGGGTCGCGGTGAACCGCGCCCCCGCCATGCCCTCGGCGGTCTCGCGCACCAGGTCCTCGGCCCACCCCGGCTCGCCGTCCTCGCCCAGGGCCGCCTGCTCCTGCTCGCGCGCCCGCTGGGCGAAGCCGCCCTTGCCGACGTGCACCAGCGAGGCCCCGCCCGGCTCGACCAGCCCCAGCCGGGAGAAGGCGCCCTTGAGCACGGCCAGCTGGTACACCCCCAGCTGCGGCAGGCGGGCGATGTCGTCCTTGTGCGGAGCCGACGCCCCGGTCTTGATGTCCACGACGAACCCGCGCCCCTGCTCGTCGCGCTCCAGGCGGTCCACCCGGCCGGTGATCTCCACCCCGCCGACGTCGACGGTGAACCCCTCCTCGGTGACGACCAGCTCCCGCGCGTCGGCGCGGTGCCAGTCGATGAGCCGCCCGACCATGCGGTCGGCGGCCTCGCGCTGCTTGCCCGCGTACCACCGGCCCCCGAAGTCCAGCTCCGACCAGACCTCGTCCATCCGGCGGTCGATCTCCTCCTTGGGCATCCCCTGGGCGACCAGCACCGCCACCGCATGGACGATGCTGCCCAGCGCCGAGGCGGTCTCGGCCGACGACGCCCCCGCCCCCTTCTCCAGCAGCCACCGCAGCCGGCAGGTGCCGAAGAGCTCCACCTGGGACGGTGAGACCCGGATCCCCTCTCCGTCCTCGGCCAGCGGCCGCGCGTCCGACCAGGGGGTGAGCCCGTGCCACTCGGCGGGCGCCGCCCCGCGCACCCCCTCCCGGGCCAGGCGGGCCAGGTGCACGGCGGCGGCGTGGCGCAGCGCGTCGGGGCGCTCGGGGTCGGTGACCACCGAGCGCAGGTCGGCCACGAGCGCCGGCAGCGACAGCCACCGCCGCCCCGTGCCGACCTTCTCGGGCTCGCCCACCCCCAGCTCGTTCAGGAACCGGGAGGGGCGCTCCTCGGTGTCCTCGCCTCCGACCGCGGTGACGACCAGCCGCGAACGCGCGCGGGTGGCGGCGACGTAGAACAGCCGGCGCTCCTCGTCCAGCATCTTGGAGGCGGCCGCCGCACCCGCGGCCGGGTCGCCGTCGCCGCCGAACCCCGAGACGGCGTCCACCAGCGCCTCCACGCCCAGCAGCGATCCGCGCAGCCGCAGGTCGGGCCATTCGCCCTCCTGTACCCCGGCGACCACCACCAGGTCCCACTCCAGGCCCTTGGACCGGTGCGCGGTCAGGATCCGCACCGCCTCGCCCTCCGGGGCCCGCTCGGCCAGGGTGTCCCCGGGGATCTCCTGGGCCTCCAGGTCCTCCAGGAACCCGTCCGGGGTGCCGGGCGGAAGCCGGTCGCAGTACCGGGCGGCGTTCTCGAACAGCGCCACCACCGCGTCCAGGTCGCGGTCGGCGGCGGCGCNGGCCCCCCCCCAGCCGGTCGCCGAGCCCGGCCGTGCGCCACACCTCCCACAGCACGTCCTCGGCGCTGCCCCCGGAGGCGGCGGTGTCGGCGACCGTGCGCAGCAGACCGGCGATGCGCCGGGCGGGCGCCGCCACCGCGGGGTCGACCAGGGTCAGCTCGCGGGGATCGCGCAGGGCGTCGGCGACCAGCACCGCCGAGGCCCGCGGCACCGCCGGGCCGCCGCCTTCCCGGTCCCCGGACCCCCCGGCGTCCCCGGCCGCGACCCGGTCCAGCTCCAGGCGGCGCAGCGCCCGGCCCAGCCGGCGCAGCCGCACCGTGTCGGCGTCGCCGAAGGGCGAGATGAGCAACTCGTGGGCGGCGTCGGCGTCCAGGGTGTCGGGGTGCAGCCCGCAGCGCAGGAGCAGCAGCNCCGGCGGCAGCTCGTCGCCGCCGACGGCCACCGGCACCCCGGCGGCCATCAGCGCGCGGCGCAGCACCGGAACCTGGCGGGCCGAGGAGCGCACCAGCACCGCCATCCGCGACCAGTCCAGCCCCTCGACCAGCCGGGCCCGGCGCAGGAGGTCGGCGATGACCGCCGCCTCCTGGGTGGGGCTCTCGGCGACCATCGCCCGGACCTCCCCCTCGGCGGCGCCGTCCAGGGGGGCGAGCTCGCGGTGGGCGTTGACCGGACCGCCGCCGGGGGCGGGGGCGGCCGGCAGCCGGCGGGCCACGCCCCGGGAGGCGCGCAGCAGCGCGGGGCCGCTGCGGCGGCAGGTGGTCAGGGCGACGACCGGCGCGGCGGCGCCGTCGGGGGCGGGGAAGCGCTGCGGGAACTCCAGGATGCCCCGTACGTCGGCGCCGCGGAAGCCGTAGATCGACTGGTCGGGGTCACCGACCGCGACCAGGTCGCGCCCGTCCCCGGCCAGGGCGTGCAGCAGCTCCTCCTGGGCGGGGTCGGTGTCCTGGTACTCGTCGACGAAGACGACCTCGCGGCTGGCCCGCTCGCGCGCCAGCACCTCGGGGTCGCTCAGCAGGTTGGCGGCGATGCGCACCAGCTCGGCGTAGTTGAAGGTGGGGACCGGGGCCACGTCGAAGCGGCCGGTGTAGCGGTCCATGAAGTCGCCGGCGGCCACCCAGTCGTCGCGCTCCCGCAGGCGCCCGAGCCGGTCCAGGTCCTCGGGGCCCAGTCCGCGCTCCTGGGCGCGCATCAGGAAGTCGCGCAGCTCCTCGGCGAAGCCGCGGGTGGACAGCGCGGGCCGGAGCCGGTCGGGCCACATCTCGGCGCCGTCGGCGTCCTCCCCGGCCAGGATCTCCCGCATCTCCATGAGCTGCTCGGGCCCGGAGAGCAGGCGCGGCGCCTGGTCGCCCATGCGCTGGAACTCGCGGCGGATCAGCGCGTAGGCGTAGCTGTGGAAGGTCATCGCCAGCGGTTCGCGGGTGGTGCGGCGCAGCCGGCCGGTGATGCGGTGGCGCAGCTCCTCGGCGGCCTTGCGGCTGAAGGTCAGCACGAGCACCGCCGAGGGGTCGGTTCCGCGGTTCTCGATGCGGTCGACCACGGCCTCGACGATGGTGGTGGTCTTTCCTGTGCCGGGTCCGGCGAGCACCAGCAGCGGCCCGCCCTTGTGCGCGACCACGCGCCGCTGGTTCTCGTCCAGCACCGGCGGCGGCGCCTCGGTGTGCGCACGCCGCACGAGACGGTACGGGGACGGGTTCACCCGACCCAGTTCACCACATGCCCACCCGCCTCCGGGAACGAGGACTCGAACATCCGTACCCGTTTTTTACGGGAGATGGCGCACACCGCACGCCCTGCGCGCACACGCGACCCCGGTCCGTCACCGGACGGCCCCCTCACACCGGGTCTCCGGGGCCGGGGCCCTCCCAGCGGGCCGCGGCCATGTCGACGCGGCCGGAGGCGCGCAGCGGCGTTCCCTCGGCCGCGTAGTGGGACCGCGCGCGGACCTCCAGGCCGGGCGCGGGCGTGCCGTCGGCGCGCAGCACCCGCCACCAGGGGACGCCGCCACCCCAAGCGGACATCACCGCCCCGGCCTGGCGGGGCCCGCCCTCCCCCAGGAGCTCGGCGATGTCGCCGTAGGACATGACCTTCCCGGCCGGGATGCGGTCGACCACGTCGAGCACCCGCTCGGCGTACTCGGTGGGATGGCTGTCGGGTCGGGGCATACCGGGGACCCTAGCGCCCCGGGCGCACAGGGGCGCTCCGGCCCGCTCCCCTCAAGGGCGGGCCGGAGCGCCTCCTTACCGGTCGGAACGGGACCGCTCAGTGCGGGACCGCGCGGTGGCGGTGCATCCCCGAGGCCTGGAGGCTGCCGACGACCCCCGCGATCATCGCGACCAGCCCGAGGCTCCACGAAGTCCAGGCGGCCGCGGTGTTCAGCGTGAACTCCATCAGCCACGGCAGCACGAACACCAGCGCGCCCAGGGCGAACACGACGGCCTCACTGGCCATCAGCCCGGGCCGGGTGATGGACATCGTCGCCGCGAGGACGATCAGCAGGCCCAGGACGAACATCGCCGCCCTGGGCGGGCCGACCATCGCGTCCCAGATCCAGCTCACCGACAGCAGCACACCCGCCGCGACCGCGATCCAGTCGGCCGAGCGCCCCTTGCCCTGCATGGCCGCACCTCCCTCACCGCCGACACCGCCGATCGTCACGTCGGCACTCGGTAGATACCCATGCGTGGCACAGATCACAACCCGCTCACCCCCAGTCCAGGGGCAGGGGCCCTGGACACGCCAAGGCCCGGCCCGCCGAAGGCGGGCCGGGCCCCTGTGGCGACGGGACAGCGCCCGACGGGACCGGTCGATCGGCCGGGTGGCCGGTCGGTCAGTAGGTGGGAAGGCTCGGGTCGACCTGGTTCACCCACGCCAGGACGCCACCGCCCACGTGGACGGCGTCGGAGAACCCGGCGCCCTTGAGCGCGGCGAGCGCCTCGGCCGAGCGGGCGCCCGACTTGCAGTGCAGGACGACCTTCTTGTCCTGGGGCAGCTTGGCGAAGGCCTCCCCGCTCAGGAACTCGCCCTTGGGGATCAGGACCGAGCCCGGGATCCGGACGATCTCGTACTCGTTCTTCTCCCGGACGTCCACGAGCTGGAAGTCCTCGCCGGCGTCCATCATCTGCTTGAGCTCGCCGGCGGTGATGGTGGACCCGGAGGCGGCCTCCTGGGCCTCGTCGGAGACGGTGCCGCAGAACTCCTCGTAGTCGATGAGCTCGGTGACCGTGGGGTTCTTGCCGCACAGCGGGCACTCGGGGTCCTTGCGGACCTTGACCGCGCGGTAGTTCATCTCCAGGGCGTCGTAGATCATCAGGCGGCCGACGAGCGGGTCGCCGAACCCGGCGAGCAGCTTGATGGCCTCGTTGACCTGGATGGAGCCGATCGAGGCGCAGAGCACGCCGAGCACGCCGCCCTCGGCGCAGGAGGGCACCATGCCGGGCGGCGGCGGCTCCGGGTACAGGCAGCGGTAGCAGGGGCCGTGCTCGGCCCAGAACACCGACGCCTGGCCGTCGAAGCGGTAGATCGACCCCCACACGTACGGCTTGCCGAGCAGCACGCACGCGTCGTTCACCAGGTACCGGGTGGCGAAGTTGTCGGTGCCGTCGACGATGAGGTCGTAGGGCTCGAAGATGCGGAAGGCGTTGTCGGAGTCGAGCCGCTCCTCGTGCAGGACCACCTCGACGTTGGGGTTCACCTCGCGGATGGAGTCGCGCGCGGAGACCGCCTTGGGGCGGTCCACGTCGCTCTGGCCGTGGATGATCTGGCGCTGCAGGTTGGACTCGTCGACCACGTCGAAATCGATGATGCCGAGCGTGCCCACGCCCGCGGCGGCCAGGTAGAGCAGGGCGGGCGACCCCAGGCCGCCGGCGCCCACGACCAGCACCTTGGAGTTCTTCAGGCGCTTCTGGCCGTCCATGCCCACGTCGGGGATGATCAGATGGCGAGAGTAGCGGCGCACCTCGTCGACGGTCAGCTCGTCGGCTGGTTCGACCAGCGGCGGCAGCGACACAGCGGCTCCTCATTGGTTCTCGTCGGCGCCACGGCGCCCGCGGTCCCTCCGGAAGGGGCCGGGAGCCGGCCGGAGGTTCGGTTCGGGCACGTGACGAGCTTGCTCTTATACCCAACCTACGGGGTGGGGTTTTGCATTCCCCGTTCGGGGACCCGGCTCGAACGGACTCACGCCGACGCGGGCGGAACGGAACGGGCGAGGTCGCGGGGGCTCCGCCTCGACCAGGGCGCCGGGCCCGCCGTCAGGCCGGCCGGGTACGGGAGGCGTCCGCCCCGGTGAGGAACGGGCGCACTTCCCGGGCGACCGCCTCGGGGCGCTCCATCATCGCCACGTGCCCGGTCTCCTTCATCAGCACCAGCCGGTTGCGCGGGAACACCCGCGCCGCCCGGCGGGCGACCCGCGGGTCGATGAACCGGTCGGCGGTGGCGTAGACGAGCAGGGTGGGCACGTCCACCCCGGCGGCCTGGCGCCACAGCGCGCGCGGGCCGCGGCGCAGGTACTCGGCGACCAGCCCGCGCAGGCTCTCCAGCACCGACTCCACGGCGTGCCCGTGGTTGTCCCGCTCCCGCTCGGCCTCGAGCGCCTCCATGACCCGCTGGGCGGGGGCCGAGGCGGGGTCGAAGTAGGTGGCGTCCAGCATGTCCTGGACCCGGACCTCGGCGGGGCGGCTCTGGATACGCGTGTAGACGGCCGGTCCGAGCACCGGGACGAGGGCGCCGACCATCTGGTAGGGCACCAGCCGGGGGCGCAGGTCGGGCAGGGCGGGCGAGATCAGGGTGAGGGTGCGGACCAGTTCGGGGTGGTCGGCGGCCAGGCGCACCGCCACGGACCCGCCGAGGGAGTTGCCGACCAGGTGCACCGGGTGGTCCCCGGCGCGGATCAGCGCGGCCGCCGCGGCGGCGTGGGCGTCGACGGAGTAGTCGCCGTCGTCGGGCGGCGGGGACAGGCCGAACCCGGGGAGGTCGGGCGCCTCCCCGTGGTGGCCTTCGGCCAGGCCGCCCATCAGGTCGGTCCAGTCGGTGGAGGAGCCGCCGAGTCC
>NZ_ANAD01000256.1:0-800 GCF_000341245.1 Nocardiopsis halophila DSM 44494 | reverse complement strand
CCCCCCGCCGACGGTGCGCAGTTCGCCCGGCCACAGGTCGATGGGCTCGGTCACGGACACCCCCTCACGGGTTCGCTGGTCTGTTGTGCAGAAACTCTACGGACTCCGGCGGCCTTCCGTGTCCTTCCGTTGAAGGGCGGACGCGGGGCGGGTTCGAGGAGGGCACGGCGCAGGTGCGCAGGCGAGGGAGACGGGCGGGTGTGGTGGCCCGTGGGCGGGTAGTGATCCGGTGGCGGGTGAAGGCCCGCCGCCCCGTCCGCGCAGGCTCTGCGGCGACGTGCGCGAGTAGCGTGGAGGGAAGGCTCCGCGACGATCCAGGGGGACTCGTGGCAGAACAGTGGCAGCAGGAGAAGCAGGAGAACGGTCAGAACACCCAGGGGGCCGCCGGGGCCGATAGCGACGCCGAGTTCCAGGAGGAGTTCGAGTCCTCCGAGGCCGACCGGGCGGAGCAGCGCGCCCAGCTCGGCGCAGAGGAGCAGTCGTGGTCGACCGACCAGCCGCTCGGGGTGTCCGACGAGGTCCCGGAGGGCGACGCCGTCGAGCAGCACCTGGAAGTCGGCCTGGACGACGACGAGTACCGCGAGTGACGCGTAGCGCGGAAGGCGGAAGGCGGGACACCGCGGGAAGGTCGCGTGCAGTGCGGCGGGCGGAAAGGCCGTAGAGCGAAGCGCCGTGCCCTTGAGGGGGATGGACGACGGACGGCAGGGGCCGGGGCGAAGCTCCGTGCCCTTGAGGGGGACGGGCGGCAGGCTGCGGGGCGAAGCTCCGTCCGCTGAGGGTGGTGGTGGGCGACGGGCAGA
>NZ_ANAD01000255.1 GCF_000341245.1 Nocardiopsis halophila DSM 44494 | reverse complement strand
TCCGTCCGCTGAGGGTGGTGGTGGGCGACGGGCGGGCGTAACCTACGTCCCAGTAAGATGACCAGAAGGAATATGCGTCGGAACGGCTCCCCACTCCGCGACTCCGCGACGCGTTCCTTGTTCGACCGTCGACTGCGGCGCCCGCTGTGCCGCACCAGTTCGGAGGGTGTGGGTGTGACAGCTCCTTCAGACGCCCGGCCGCGGGGGACCCGCCTCCCCCGGCTCGCCCGCCGGCGGCAGCTGCTTGCCGCCGCCCAGGAGGTGTTCGTCGCTCAGGGCTACCACCAGGCGGCCATGGACGAGATCGCCGAGCGCGCCGGCGTCAGCAAGCCTGTGCTCTACCAGCACTTCCCGGGCAAGCTGGAGCTCTACCTGGCCCTGCTGGAGCAGCACTCCGAGGCCCTGGTGGAGAAGCAGCGCGAGGCGCTGGAGAGCACGACGGACAACCGGGAGCGCGTGCAGGCGAGCTTCCAGGCGTTCTTCGACTTCGTGGCCGGCGACGGCGAGGCCTTCCGCCTGGTCTTCGAGTCGGACCTGCGCAACCTTCCGGCGGTGCGCGAGAAGCTGGAGCAGACGCTGCACCGCTGCGCCGCGCTGATCAGCGAGGTGATCCGCCAGGACACCAGCATCTCCGAGGACGAGGCGCACATCCTGAGCATCGGCCTGGTCGGCATGGCCGAGACGAGCGCCCGCTACTGGCTGAGCCTGAGCGGGTCGATCCCGAAGGAGGCCGCCGAGCAGCTGGTGGCCCGCCTGGCCTGGCGCGGCCTGGCCGGCTGGGATCTGACCCGGGAGGGCCAGGAGCCCTAAGGCGTCGGCCTTCCCGCACCCACCCCGGCCTGGACCACAGGCCGGGGTGACCGGCGTTTGACCCACTCTTTACTCAGAGTCGCGATTCATTACTCTCCGAAGATTCGGCCCTGCTCATAACGGGTAATCGCGGTGGTGAGAAGCGATTCGTTTCGGTTTCGCCGAGCGTACGCGGGGCGCGCACCCGGGTACCGGGCGGGGCGCCATCGGGGGTGAGACGACATGGACATCGGGCAGGGGCTGACGACGGCGTGGACCGCCATCGCGGCCTTCGTACCCAGATTCGCCGCGTTCCTGGCCATCCTGATCATCGGTTGGCTGGTGGCCAAGTTCCTCGGCATGGTCGTGGGCAAGGGCCTGGCCCGCGTCGGGCTCGACCGCGGGCTGGACCGCACGGGGGTCGGCGAGTACTTCCAGCGCAGCCGGTACTCGGCGAGCGAACTGTGCGGCAAGATCGTCTACTACGCCGGTCTGCTGGTGACCCTGCAGCTGGCCTTCAGCGTGTTCGGGCCGACCAACCCGATCACCCAGATGCTCAACGCCGTGGTCGCCTGGATCCCGCAGGCGGTGGTGGCGATGGTCATCGTGGTGGTGGCCGGGATCATCGCCAAGGCCGCACGGGACGTCGTCTCGGGGGCCATGGGCGGGCTCAGCTACGGGCGGCTGGTCGCCAACCTGGCGGGCGTGTTCATCATGGCGCTGGGCGTCATCGCGGCCCTGAACCAGATCGGGGTCGCCACCACGGTGACCCAGCCGGTGCTGATCGCGGTGCTGGCCACCGTCGGCGGCATCCTCGTGGTGGGCGTCGGCGGCGGCATGATCCGCCCGATGCAGGAGCGGTGGTCCCGCTGGCTGGACGCGGCCGAGCGGGAGACGTCGCGCATCCAGGGGGCCGAGGGCTACTCCTCGGGCCGCTCGGACGCGATGGCCGGCGGCATGCCGCAGCAGCGCGAGGAGGGCGCCGAGCACGCCGCGCACGGGATGTCCTCGGGGCGGCACTCCACGGGGGGTGAGCGCCGCGGACCGGACGAGACCTGATCGACGCCCTGGCGCGCCCGGAGAGACCCTCGGGCGCTCCTGAAGGGGGCGGGACCTTCCGGTCCCGCCCCCTTCGCACGTTCAGGTCAGAGCAGTTCCTCGGCGCGCAGCTCGTCGCGGGACAGGCGGTCGATGCGCCGGATCACCAGGACCACCGTCGCCATGAGGGACAGGACCGAGATCCAGAAGGCCGGGCTGCTCCACCCGGTCACGGCCATGACGGCCACGGACACCAGCAGGATCACGGCCAAGAGAACGAAGTCGGTGCGGTCCTGCTGGATCAGGACTCCGACGGGTGGCCGAACGGCCCCGTGCCGACCGCTCCTCATGCGCTCTTCCTTTCTCGCGGCGCCTCTCGGCCGCAGCTTCGATCCCGGGGCGGGTCCTCGATCGAGGGGGCTTCTCGGATTCCGCTCCGTGTGCGCCGGCTGCGGGGGGCTCCCCACCCAGGTGAGGGGCCCGCGGCCGATACGTGACCCCGGGTACGGATCAGCGTACGCCCCGTGAGCGCCTCGGTGAGATCACTTCGCGGATCGGCGCGCGCTCCTGCGCCTGAGGTTCCACTGGGGCCAGACCAACTTAGCGGACGAATCCGCATTCCTTGGCCAGGCGGCAGATCGCCAGCAGCCGCAGGGTCTCCCAGTCGTACCCGGCCGACGTGCTGTGCCACCCGCGCTCGCGGCAGCCGTCCACGAACCCGCGGAGGTAGCCGGTGAGGCTGCGGCGGCTCAGCCGGGTGCCGCCGGCGGCGATGGAGTCGCGCACCGCGGCGGCGTGCTGGTCCAGCTCAGCGGTGAGCCAGGGGTCGGCACCCCCGCCGAGGGGGCCGAAGACATCGAACTCTCGCGAGAGGCGGGCCAGCGGGCCCTGCGCGTCGAACCCACTGCGCATGGACGTACTACCTCACGGCCGGGGACGGTCGGGAACCTGTCCGACTATATGTCAATTCGGGACCGAAACATGACCTGCCCGTGTCCGAGTGACCGGCCTCACCCTCCCGGGCGCCCCTCCTTGACCTGCGCTTCCGCCCCCCGAACGCCGTACACGGACGGGGATCGGGGCCTCCGGGGCCTCAGCCGCTGAGCCCCATCGCCTCCAGCCGCGCCGTGTGCGCCTCGGTCAGGCCGGCGAAGACCCTGCTGACGGCCGCGAGGTCGCCGCGCCCCCCGCCTTCGCCGCCGCCGGAGGCCTCCCCGGTCGCCCCGCGGGCCACCAGCCCGGCCAGTTCCGGCCGCGCGGCGGCCACGAGCTGCGCCTGGCTGAGCGCCTCGCCCACCAGCCTCCGGGCCCACAGCGACAGCGGCCCGGCGAGCTTGGGGTCCTCCTCCACCGCGGCGCGCACCCGGGCCGCGATCGGCTCGGCCCGCTCGCTCTCCGAGACCGCGCCGCGCACCGCCTCGGCCGTTCCGGCATCGGCGTGGTCGGCGATGGTGCGGTAGAAGTCGCCGGCGATGCCGTCGCCGACGTAGATCTTGACCAGGCTCTCCAGCCAGTTCTGCGGCTCGGTACCGGCGTGCCAGGCGTCCAGCGGCTCCACGAACGGCTCCATGGCCGCCTCCGGGTCGGCGCCCAGCTCCTCCAGCCGCGCGTGCAGCATCCGGTAGTGCCGGTACTCGGTGGCGGCCACCCCCGCCAGCTCGCCCTTGGCGACCAGGTCCGGCGCCAGGCCAGCGACGTCGGCGAGGTGGAAGAAGGACACGAGTTCGGCGTAGGCCAGCAGGCCCAGCAGGTCGATGACGCCGCCGGGCGCGGGCGCGGAGGGAGCGGAGGGATTGGTCATGCAGGCAAGGTTAACCAGCTCGCGGACCCGTCCCGCCCGGCCGTCCCGCCCCGTCGGGAGCAGGGCGGTCCGGACGCCGGTGACCGCGCGGGGATTATTCCGGGCCCCGCGCGGCGTTCCACCACCGGGCCCTCAGGGGCGCCCGCACCCGATCCGCGCGGACCCGCCGGACGGTGCCGCGGCAAGCGGCATGTCCAGCGGCGGGGCGCCGCGATAGACTCGGCTCCGTGATCGGCGGCCGAGCGCCAAGGGCGCGGACGCTCCCCCCGGCTGCGGCCGGTTCCGCCGCCGCGCACCGGCCGCCCCGGCCGGGCGCGGGAGGCGCCCCGCAGCGGAGGAATCCGCGTGGTGCCGAGCACCGCGCACCAGGACAACAGAGAGCGGACGGACCGGCGCGCCCGAACGGCGGGCGCCCCGCGCGGCACCCGGCCGCGCCGGACGGACCCGGCCCGCGCCGAGGAGGGCGGCGGAACCCGCCCCAGGCGCCGCACCGGCGCACACGACCGCGCGGCCGCGGTGCCGCCGGGAAGGCCGACCGCACCGCCGCCGAGGCCGCCGCAGAGAGCGCGCGGCCCGCCCAGATGGAGGCATGAGCCCTGACGAACACAGAGACCACCAGCGAACCCCGACGGACGTTCCGCGATCTGGGTGTCAGCACCGAGATCGCCGACGCCCTCGAAGCCGAAGGGATCATCGAGCCCTTCCCGATCCAGTCCCTGGCGCTCCCCCTGGCCTTGAACGGCTCCGACATCATCGGACAGGCGCGCACCGGCACCGGCAAGACGCTCGCGTTCGGCCTGCCGCTGCTGCAGCTGGCCCAGGAGTCGCCCGGCGAGTCCAAGCGCCCGCGGGCCCTGGTCGTCGTCCCCACCCGCGAACTCGCGATCCAGGTGGCGGCCGACCTGACCACGGCCGGCAAGCGCACCAAGGCGCGGATCCTGACCGTCTACGGCGGGCGCGCCTACGAGCCCCAGATCGACGGGCTCAAGCAGGGGGTCGACGTCGTCGTCGGCACCCCGGGCCGCCTGCTGGACCTGGAGAAGCAGAAGCACCTCAGCCTGGCCGGGGTGCGCGCCGTCGTCCTCGACGAGGCCGACAAGATGCTCGACCTGGGCTTCCTGCCCGACATCGAGCGCATCCTCAACAAGATTCCCGACGAGCGCCAGTCGATGCTCTTCTCGGCGACCATGCCCAGCGAGATCGTGGCGCTGTCCCGGAACTACCTGACCCGGCCCACGCACGTGCGCGCCGGTGACGACGACGATCCGGACGCCACCACGACGAGCCACATCGAGCAGTTCGCCTACCGGACGCACCAGATGGACAAGGCCGAGATGCTGGCCCGTCTGCTGCAGGCCGACGGCCGCGGACTGAGCATGGTCTTCTGCCAGACCAAGCGGGTGTGCGACAAGGTCGCCGGCGAGCTCAAGACGCGCGGCTTCGCCGCCGCAGCCGTCCACGGGGACCTGGGCCAGAGCCAGCGCGAGCGCGCGCTGCGGGCGTTCCGCAACGGCAAGATCGACGTGCTCGTGGCCACCGACGTGGCCGCGCGCGGGATCGACGTCGACGACGTCACCCACGTCGTCAACTACGAGTGCCCCGACGACGAGAAGACCTACACCCACCGGATCGGCCGCACCGGCCGCGCCGGGCGCTCGGGGACCGCGGTCACCTTCGTCGACTGGCAGGAGATGGCGCGCTGGAAGCTGATCAACAACGCGCTCGAACTCGACAACGCCGACCCGGAGGAGACCTACTCCACCTCCAAGCACTTCTTCGAGGACCTCCGCATCCCCGCGGGGACGAAGGGGCGCCTGGCCAAGGACCGCCAGGAGCGGGCCGGCCTGGAGGCCGAAGAGGTCGAGGACATCGGCGACACCGGCGGCCCGCGCCGCCACGAGAAGGGCGAGAAGGGCGAGCGCCCGTCGCGCTCGCGGAACCGCAACCGCAAGCGCACCCGCGGGGGGCGCGGCGCGTCCGCCCCGGCGGCCGCAGAGGGCGGCGCCCAGGCCCCGGCCGCATCCGGTGACGAGGGGTCCGCTCCCACGCCGCGGCGGCGCAGGCGGCGCCGCACCCGCAGCGGTGTCGATGTGAAGGGCGCCCCGCAGGAGAAGGGCCAGGAGGGCTGATCCCCTCCGCCGCCGAATGACGAAGGAGGGGGCGGCCCACCGGGCCCCCCCCCCCCCCCCGGGGCGCGGTCCGCGCCCCGCCACCGATCGGCGTCCGCCCCGCCGCACCCTGCGGATTCTGGGCGGACGCGAGATCGTCTAGGGTGAACCGTCGTGAGCACTCCCCGGTTTCTGGAACTCCCGCCCGGCGTGCGGCGGACCGATGTGACGACCGCCGCTGGCACCTTCGCGGCCCTGCGCGCGATGCCCACCTCCGGCGGCTGCGAACACCGCCCGGCGGTCCTGGTACCGGGGCTCACCGGAAGTAAAGAGGACTTCATCGCCCTGCTGCAGACGCTGGCGCAGGCGGGGCGCACGGTGTTCGCCGTGGACCTGCCGGGCCAGTACGAGTCGCCCGGCCCCGCGGACTTCGACGGCTACGGGACGGCCTGGCTGGGCCGCTCGGTCGCGGAGCTGGCCGAAGAGGTCGGCGACGGCGGGCCGGTGCACCTGCTGGGCCACTCCTACGGCGGCCTGGTGACCCGCGAGACCGTGCTGGAGGACGAGGCCCCCCTGCTCTCGTTCACCCTGATGAGCTCGGGACCGGCCGCGGTGCCGTCCGTGGAGCGTGTGGCCGACGCCCAGAGGCTGATCGCCTACCTGGGGGCCGAACCGACGCCCGAGCGGCTGGCGGACCTGTGGGAACGGTTCCTGGACGGCCCGGCCCGGCAGAGCGGGCTCGCCGACGACATCCTGAACTTCCTGCGCCGGAGAATGCTGGCCAACAGCCCCCGGAGCCTGGTGCGCATGTGCGAGGAGATCCTCTCGGCCGGGGACCGCACCGCCGAACTCGCCGCGACCGCGCTGCCGAAGCTGGTGCTGTACGGCGAGAACGACGACGCCTGGCCCCCGGAGGTCCAGGCCGCGATGGCGGACGAGCTGTCCGCCCGCAAGGTCGTCGTCCCCGGCGCCGCGCACTCCCCCAACGTCGAGGCCCCGGAGACCACCGCGAGCGCCCTGACACGCTTCTGGAACGCCGTGGAGACGCCTGCCAGGGACCAGTGACCCCGCCGCCCCCGGCGTGAACTGTCGACGGCCGGGAGACGGCTCCTGTCTCGGGAAGAAGGCCGGCCCCTCGGCGCTCGGTGCGAGCCGAGGCGACTGCGCAGACGGGAAGGCTGGTGCCCCGCTCACGGGCCCCGGCCGAGCGGCGGGCCGGCGGAGTGCGGGGAGATGAGCCGCGACGACAAGGGGAAGCGGTTTCCTGATGCCGCCGGTCGGCCGCCGGGTGGTCGGTGGTCCGGGGAGATTG
>NZ_ANAD01000254.1 GCF_000341245.1 Nocardiopsis halophila DSM 44494 | reverse complement strand
CGGCCCGCCGGAGGGCGGGCGGCGGGTGGCCGGTGCCCCGCTTCTGCCTGCTTGCCGTCCGCCGGGCCCCTGGTGGTCCGGGGGGGGGTGAGGCGGCGACGGCACGGCCGGGGGCCCGCTTCTGCCTGCCTGCCGTCCGCCTGGTCTGCGCGGTGCGAGCAGAGGGCGGCAACGACGGCGAGGCGGTGTGGTTCCCCGGCCTTGCCTGCCGGGCGCCGGGCCCCGGGTGGTCACGAGTAGGGGCGGCGGCGGATGAACGGGGTCCCGCCCGCCCCGGCCTGTCGGGCGGTCGGCGCCCGGCCGGGGCGGGTTCTGGCGCCGCGCCCCCTGTTCCGCCGGGTGGTCGGCGCCTGTGCGGGAATCGATAGTGGTGAGATCACCACCCGATCGCACATCGGGTGTCGATCTCACCACTATCGATTGCCCATGCTGTCTTCCGGCGGTCCTGGCCGCAGCGGCGGGACCCAGCGGCACCCAGCGGGGGCCTGTGGCGGCCGCCCTGCCGCGCGCATGCGGGATGCGCGCGGTCTCGGTCGGTCGCGGGGGTGGCCCGGGAGCCTTGGGAAAGCATCGGTCCTTATCGCCGTCTCGCCCTGGAACGGGCGTTCCTCGGCGGCCCCGGGGTCCGTTGCGGGGGTGATCCCTTGACGCTCCCAGGGGGCCTGGAAAAGGAAAGCGATCCGCTCCGCAGGGCGCTTGCAATAGACAATGCTCCCCCATTCCAGGGCGCCTTTGCGGGGGAAGTGTCCCGGGGGTGCGACTCGCGATCAACACGTGCAGTGACCTGCGCATATGCTGGATTTCCCGGTTTCTCTGAATTTCTTCGGGGAATCTTCTGCCGGGCCCCCAAAAATGGTGGCGGGTGGTTCATAATGGGTGTATGGCAGATCAGCGGCACCCCGGCGCCCCCGCCGGATCTCCCGCGGAGGAGATCCGGCGGGGATACGCGGGTGTGCTGGGCGGGGTGGAGCGGGCCCTGGCCTCGGACGTGGCCCCCGGCCACCGCGAGACCCTGACACGGTCCATGGCCGCTCTGGCCGCCGGCCAGGACGCCCTGGACCTGGCCGCCGCGCGGCTGGCCGCCCGCATCGGCCAGACCGGGGCCCTTGCGGGCTCGGGGCACTCCACGGTCGCCGGGCTCCTCCGCGAGCACGGCCGCTCCACCACCCAGGCCAATGCCGTCGCCACCGTGGCCGACCACATGGACCACTACCCCGGGGCCGTGAAGGCCGCCGAGGCGGGGCAGGTGTCCTTCGGCCAGCTCGCTCTGGTCATGGGCCTGTCGGAGAGGGCGGTGGCCGGGCGCTGCACCCGCCGCCACCCCGACCCTGCCGACTACCGGGCCAGGGCCGAGGACATCATGGTCCAGGCCGCCGAGGCCGGGGCCGGCGACCGCACCCTCAAGCGGATCGGCAGGGAGCTGCCCCAGCGCATCAGCCCACGCGAGCACGAAGAGGGCAACCGCCG
>NZ_ANAD01000253.1 GCF_000341245.1 Nocardiopsis halophila DSM 44494 | reverse complement strand
GAGGCCGCATAGGCCACCGGTTCCAAACTTCAGGGGTCACGGCCCCCTCCTCCGAACGAGGAAAGGCCCACCGACCGGGATCGCTACGCCCCGCGGCGGGGGCTCCTCCGGTGGACGAGGTGGCGGGGCCCCTCGCCTTCGCGCCCTTCTCGCCCGTGGCCCTCCCGCCCCCGCGGACACGCCGGGGCGGCTCCTCGCGGGCCAGGAGGGCCGCACCGACCAACCCCTGCCGAGGGGGCCTGCCCGAGTGCGCCCGCGCCCCCAGCCCGCCAAGGGCGCCGCGGCCCGCACCCGCCTCCACGCGTTCCCGCCCCCCGGGCACCCCCCCGGGGGCGTTCGCGCCGGCCGCTGACCGGCCCACCGAACAGCACCCCGCCCTCCTCCCCGAGGGCGCACCGTGTGCCCGCCCCACAGGCGGACAGGCCTCGGGTTCCGCCCGCCGCCCCCACCACGCCTTCACCCCGCACCGGCCCCGCGCACAGCAGGGCCGGGCCCCACCCCGGACCGGGACACCGCCCTGCCGCCCCACGCCCCATCACCCCCGCGCGCCCGGCAGCCGACAGCACGGTGGCCGGAACCTCCCGGCTCCGTCATCACCGCCTGCCCGGCGACCGCCCGCACGCCCGGCGCCCGGCAGCGGCGCCCGACACCCGGCGCCATCGCCCTCGTCGCCGCTCCCTCCCGGGACCACCGCCACACCCGGCGGACGACAACACCGCCGGCAGGACCACCCACCTTCGTCGCCGCTCCACCCGGACCGCGAGCAGCCCGGCAGCCGACGAGCCGACCTGGGGGAACCGCCGATCCGGCCTCGCTGCCCATTCCCCCATCGCTTACGGCGCCTTGGCTGGTCGGATGCGTGCGGTGTTCCCCTTCTCCATCGCCGCCCTGTCGCCGCCTTGGGCCGTGACTCTCCACGCGCTTGGCGGTCGGCGGCGCTGCGTGTGGGACAGACCTCGCTTCTTCGCTGCTGCCCCATGCGTGGACCACCTGCATTCCCGGCGGTCGAAGGCGCTCCCCTTAAGGGCCGTCCGGCTTTCTCGTCGCCGCCCCATGCGGGGACCACCCGCGCGCCTGGCAGACGACGGTGTCGGGCGCATGGTCGCCTGCCGCGGTCGCTGATGGTCCTCTGAACGCGGGGCCGTCCCAATGGTCGTCTCTTGTTTCGCCTCTTTCGCCTCGTGGTTCCGGTTCACGCCGGCGTGCCGAAGCGGCGCAGCGAAACCCGCAGGGACGGTCTGGTGTGTCGTCGCCGCTAAGTCGGTCTCGGGCGTGTCCTTTGCGCTTCTTCCCGGAGGGCACGCCCGAGCGGCGTTGCACCCGCGGAGGTCAGGGCCGGGGTTCGGGGGACCAATGGGGGTCGCGGCCGCTGAGGCCCAGGGCCCGGTCGAACAGCGGGGCGTCGTCGGGGACCGGGACGACGGGGCCGAACAGGCCCTCGCGGGCCTCGGGGACGTCCGGGATCGAGGCGGCGAAGTCGTGGCTGACCTGGGCCTCCCACTCTTCGCACCGGTAGGGGCGGTCCGTTGCGCGGGCGAGGTCCCATCCGTGCAGGACGAGCTCGTTCAGGGCGATCGCGCCCGCCTCCTGTCCGCTGAGCACGAGTCCTCCCGCCGCGGTCTCGCCCTCCCAGGCCGACGGTGAGCGCCAGGCCTCGGCCAGGGCATCGAGCCGGCGCGGCAGCTCTATGCGCCAGTCCGGCGGAAGGTCGGCCCCGGAGGCCTCCGGCGGCGGGCCGTCGTCGGGCGAACCGGTCTTGTCCGCGGCCTGCCGGAAGGCCTGGGCGAGCATCATGACGTGGTCGAGCAGCCCGGCGACGTCCATGCCGGTGCACGGGGTGGGGCCGTCGAGCCGGGAGTCGGGGGTCGCGGCGGCCAGGTCGGCCAGGCGCCGGGCCGCGGGTTCGAGGTCGAGGTGATCGGCCATGGGTCGTCCACTTCCGGTCGTGGTTGCGCTCGCTCGGGAGCCGTCGGGGTGAAGACCCGCGCGGGCCGCGAAACTCATCGCACATGCGGCCGAACCCGTGATAGTGCTCTGATGGTGAGAGGCTTCGAGGACCTGGTGGAGGAGGGCGCAGCGGCGCCCGTGGACGGCTGGGACTTCTCCTGGCTGGAAGGGCGCGCCACAGAGGAGCGGCCCTCCTGGGGGTACCAGGGACTGCTGGCCTCGCGGCTGGGGGACGTCGACGCGGTGCTCGACCTGCAGACCGGCGGGGGCGAGGTGCTGGGCGGCGCGCTCGACCGGGCGGGTTCGGTGCCCTCCGTGGTGGCGGCGACGGAGTCGTGGCGGCCCAACCTGTCCCGTGCGGCCGCGCGGCTGCGGCCGGCGGGGGGAGCGGTGGTCGGCGCCGCTGATGCCGGTCCGCTGCCGTTCGCCGACGGGGTGTTCGACCTGGTCTCCTGCCGCCACCCGACCACCGTCCCGTGGGCGGAGGCGGCCCGGGTGCTGCGGCCGGGCGGGTCGTACCTGGCCCAGCATGTCGGCCCTGCCAGCGTGTTCGAGCTGGTCGAGTTCTTTCTCGGCCCGCAGCCCGAGGCGCGGCGCGCGCGTGATCCGCAGGATGAGGCCGACGCGGCCCGCGCGGCCGGGCTGGAGGTCGCGGAGCTGGGGTCCGAACGGCTGCGGATGGAGTTCTTCGACGTGGGGGCGGTGGTGTACCTGCTGCGCAAGGTGGTGTGGCTGGTGCCGGGGTTCACCGTGGCCGCTCACCGGGGGCGGCTGCGGGAGCTGCACGAGCGGATCGCCGCCGGCGGGCCGTTCGTGGCGCACGCCTCGCGGACGCTGATCGAGGCGCGCAAACCCGGCCGATGACGTAAAGTGGATTCCCTGGGAATCCCTGTGCGCTGTCGCGGTTCGCGGCGGCGCTTTTGACTGCTTACGGAACGGGACATGACTGACGACAGCCGATCGGGGGGCCGCGGCGGCTCCGGAGCCCGTGACCACAGAGGCCGCTCCGGAGGGTCCGGCGGCGGCCGTCGAGACGGCGGACCCCGCGGCGGCGGAGGGTTCCGCGGCGGCGGGGGACCCCGCCGCAGCGGTGGCGGCGGAGGACGCCGCTTCGACGGGGGCCGCGGGGGGCGGCCCCAGGGCGAGCGGGGCGCCGAGCGCCCGGAGAGGGAGAAGGGCCCGGCCCTGCCGGAGGACGTCAGCGACCGCGAGCTGGACGGCGACGTCCGGCGTGAGCTGGCCACCCTGCCGCGTTCGCTGGCGGAGATCGTGGGCCGCCACCTGGCCGCGGCCGGGCGCCTGCTGGACGAGGACCCCGACGCCGCCTACGAGCACGCCGCCTACGCGCGCAAGCGCGCCTCCCGCGTGTCCGCGGTGCGCGAGGCCGCGGGCGTGGCCGCATACAACGTCGGCAAGTGGCAGGAGGCCCTGTCCGACCTGCGGGCGGCGCGCCGGNNGGCAGCCCCGCCTACCTGGCGGTGATGGCCGATTGCGAGCGCGGGCTGGGGCGCCCCGAGCGCGCGCTGGAGCTGTCCCGCGCGCCCGAGGCCTCCGAGCTGGACACCGACGCCCGTGTGGAGCTGCGGATCGTGGCCGCCGGGGCCCGCAGGGACATGGGCAACCCGGAGGCGGCGCTGGTGGAGCTGCAGGTGCCCGAGCTCAAGGAGCGCCGGGCCCGCCCGTGGGCGGCGCGGCTGTTCTACGCCTACGCCGACGTGCTGGACGAGCTGGGCCGGGACAAGGACGCGCGGGAGTACTTCGCGCGCGCCTCGGCCGTGGACCGCGAGGGCCAGACCGACGCCGACGAGCGCCTGGCCGAGCTCGAGGGCATCGAGCTGGTCGCCGTCGACGACGACGTGGTGTGGGCCGACGCCGAGGACGCCGAGGCCGACCCGCGGGCCTGACCCGGGATCGAAGAGAAGGGGGCGCCCGCCGGTATCCGGCGGGCGCCCCCTTTGCGTCGTCCCGTCAGCCCTGCCCGGCCGTCTCCTCCTGCGGGATGCCGTGCTTGCGGTAGTAGGCGCTGCGGCGGGTGAGCACCACCGAGGCCAGCAGGGTGGCCAGCAGGGAGGCGATGAGCACGCCGCCCTTGGCGTGGTCCAGGGTGGTCCCCGGCTCGTAGGCCAGTTCGCTGATCAGCAGCGAGACGGTGAAGCCGATCCCGGCCAGCTGGGACATGCCGGCGATGTCGATCCAGCGCAGTGTCGGGTTGAGCTCGGCGGGGGTGAGCTTGGTGGTGACCCAGGCCCCGCCGAGGATGCCGATGAGCTTTCCGGCGACCAGGCCGATGATGACGCCCAGGGCGACGGTGTCGGTGAACATCGAGCCGATGCCGGAGAAGACCACGCCGGCCGAGAAGAGGGCGAAGATGGGCAGTGCCAGCCCCATGGACCAGGGGCGCAGCATGTGCTCGACCCGGTGCAGCGGGGACTCGTGCTCGCCCTCGCGCATGCGGCTGCGCATCAGCATGCCCATCGCCACGCCGGCGATGGTGGCGTGCACGCCGCTCTCGTGCATGAACGCCCAGATGAGGAAGGCGAGCGGCACGTAGACGAGCCAGTTCGGCACGGCCGAGCGGTCGAGCGCGGCGGCGATGCCGCGGCCCTGCTGCAGGTAGCCGAAGAGGACCAGCAGCGCCAGGGCGGCGAACAGGTAGGCGAAGGAGAGGTGGTCGGTGTAGAAGATCGCGATGACGGTGATCGCGCCCAGGTCGTCGACGATGGCCAGGGTCAGCAGGAAGGTGCGCAGCGCCGGCGGCAGCGACTTGCCGATGATGGCCAGGATGGCCAGGGCGAAGGCGATGTCGGTCGCCATCGGGATGCCCCAGCCGCTCATGTCCTCGGGCCGGGCGGTGTTGAAGGCGACGAAGATGAGCGCCGGGGCGATCATCCCGCCGACGGCGGCGACGATGGGCAGCATGGCCCGGCGCGGGTTGCGCAGCTCGCCGTGGACGAACTCGTGCTTGAGCTCGGCGCCGACGATGAAGAAGAAGACCGCGAGCAGCCCGTCGGCGGCCCAGGTGCCGACGGTCAGGTCCAGGTGGAGCGGCGCCGAGGGGCCGATGGTGAAGTCGCGGATGGCCTCGTAGGCCCCGGAGAGCGGCGAGTTGGCCCAGATGAGCGCGATCGCCGCAGCCCCGATGAGCAGAAAGCCGCCGACCGCGTCTCTGCGCAGTGCGTCGGCGATCGCGTGCACACCGGTCTTCTTCACCATAAGCGGTTCTCCCGAGTCGTCCATGGGATTGCGTACGTCGCCGACCAGACTTCCCGGCACACCAGTGCGCAGCACGGCACTGCGCTTCCTTAACACTGCCTTATGCCCCGGACTGTATACAAATCACCGCGCGTGATGGTGATCGTCCACACCCCTGTGACCGGCGGGTTCCCGGTTCGTGCGAGATGTGGGTGACAACCTTTCACGTCCTCCGGGGGAAGCGCCCGGCGCCGGGCCGGCGCCGCAGGGTAGGATAACCGCCGTGTCGGCGGCGGATCTCGGTGGTGCGGTGGTGCGCGTCGGCGCGCTGCCCGAGCGCCACGACTCGGTGGTCTGCCTGCTCTTCGACGGCGCCCGGCCGGTTCTGGTGCGCCACCGCGACCGCGCCTGGGAGTTCCCGGGCGGGCACGCCGAGCCGGGGGAGGACCCGGAGGCCACCGCCCGCCGCGAGGCCCGCGAGGAGGCCGGGGCGGAGCTGGGCGAGGTGCGCACCGCCGGGCACTACGTCCTTCCCGGCGGGCACACCACCGTGGTCACCTGCGCGCGGGCGCGTGCGTTCCGCCCGCTCACGGGTGAGTTCGAGACCGTCGAGGTGCGCGCCTTCGACACCCTGCCCCCGCAGCTGTCCTGGGACGACGGCATCTACGCCTGTCTGCTGCGGGAACTGGGGCTGCCGGGCGCGCCCTGAGCGGCCTCCTGCTCGGCCTCCAGCCGGTCCAGCCAGTGCCAGATGCCGCTGGTGTTGCCCTCCACGCCGCTGAGCACGTCCATCACCTGGGCGGCCTCGGCGGGCGCCTCCTCGGGCAGGGGCCGGTAGCGCTTGAGCACCGCGTCGCGGACCATGCCCACGGCGTGGTCCAGGTCCCCGGTGGAGGCGCGGGCCCGGCGCACCTCCTCCACCCAGGCGTGCAGCTCCTCGCGGGCCCGCTCCAGCGTGCCCTCGACCTCCTCGACCGCACCGAAGTGGGAGAACATCAGGCGCCGGGCGCCGATGTCGCCGAACAGGTCCAGCGAGCGCCGCGCGGCCCCGAAGTCGAAGTCCGGCGGCGGCGTGGCCGGGCGGACGTCGCCGGTGTAGGGGTTGTACACCCCCAGGGCGTCGCCGGCGTACAGGTCGCCGGTGGCGCTGTCGACCAGCGCCACGTGGTGCTTGGCGTGGCCGGGGGAGTAGTGCGCGACGAGCCGCCGGCCGGCGCCCAGGTCCACCTCGCCGGTGGTGCCGACGGTGCGGATGCGGTCGGCGTCGGAGGGGCTCATCTCGCCGAAGAGCACGTCCAGCCGGTCGCCCCAGACCATCCGCGCCGAGCGCATGAGCCGTTCGGGGTCGGCCAGGTGGCGGGCGCCGCGCTCGTGCACCACGATCTCGGCCCGGGGGAACATCCGGGCGATGTCGCCCACGCCGCCGGCGTGGTCCAGGTGGATGTGGGTCACGACGATGGTGGCCAGGTCGTCGGCGCCGATGCCCAGCGCGGCCATCCGGTCGCGCAGCACCTCGGCCGACCCGGCGGTGCCCACCTCCACCACGCACGGCCGCTCGGTGCGGATGAGGTAGCTGGAGGTGATCCCCGGGTACCCGGCCATCAGCGTGTCGATGGCGAAGACCTCTTCGCCCAGGGCGGTGATGCCCTCGGTCGCGTCCACCGCTGCACTCCCTTCTGCGAGGCCGGGAACCGAATCTAGTTCACCGGGCCCGGGGCCGGGCGCGCGGCCCCCGTCCACAGGCGCCGGATCGGTCCGCACGGGCCGGGGCGCGCGGTGCAGGGTGGACGGCGACAGCGACACCCCCGTCGACGGGAGGCGCACATGCCCCGGATCCCGACCGCCCCCTCCGCCCTTGCGGCCCGGCCCGCGCACCGCAACGAGGTGCTGCTGGCCGGGCGCGTCACGGCCGAGCCGTCGGTGCGCGAGCTGCCGGACGGCGCGCACATGGTCACCTGGCGCATCTCGGTGGCCCGGCCGGCCTCGGACGCGCGCCGCGGCCCCCAGGCCGACCCCTTCACCTGCGTGAGCTTTCGCCCCGACATCCGCGAGGCCACCCGCAGCTGGCGCATCGGCGACCTGGTGCAGGTGTCGGGGTCGCTGCGCCGCCGCTACCGCCGGGCGGCCCGGGGCGGCGGCGGGACGGTGGAGGTGGAGGCCACCGGCGTGCGGGAGCTCGGCGGGCGGGCCGCCGGGGGGTGACTCACCAGCCGAGGCGGTCCAGCGCGCCGCGCGGGTCGGCCCCGGGGTCGGCCCAGGCGGCGGCGCACACCGCGCGCAGCCCGTCGAGCCGCTCGCCGCCGCCGGACAGGGCCAGGGCCCCGTCGTCGCGCACCCGGGCGGTCCATCCGGCGCAGGCGGCCCCGCCCGGGACCGCCTCGGTGCCCGGGTGGGTCTCGTTGAGGCCGGACAGGTCCCAGGCGATGTGGTCGGGGCGGCGCTCGGGCGGGGCGGCGGCCAGCTCCCGGGCCCCGGTCACCCCGGACAGCACCAGCAGTGAGGCGGCGCCGCGGGCCCGCGCCCCCTCCACGTCGGTGTCCAGGCGGTCGCCCACCACCAGCGGCCGCCGGGAGCCGGTGCGGGCCACCCCCTCCTCGTGCAGGGGCCGCATCGGCTTGCCCGCCACGACCGGTTCCAGGCCCGCGGCGTTGGCGATGACCCGGGAGAAGGAGCCGTTGCCGGGCAGGATGCCCGGCCCCATGGGGGCGGTGGCGTCGGCGTTGCTGGCCACGAACAGCGCCCCGCGGCTGACCGCGAGCGCGCCCTGGCAGACCAGGTCGTAGGACAGGCGGGGGGAGTGGCCCTGCACCACCGCGACCGGGTCCTCGGCCGCCTGGGTGACCGGGCGCAGGCCGCGGCGGATCAGGGCCAGGCGCAGCCCGGTGTCGCCGACCACCAGCACCGGGGCCCCGGCCGGGAAGCGTTCGCGGACCAGCCGGGCGGCGGCCTCGGCGGAGGTGACCACGTCGCCGGCGGCGGCCGGGACGCCCAGGGCGGTGAGCCGCTCGGCGATGGAGGCCGGGGTGCGCGAGGAGTTGTTGGTGACGAACACCGCGGCCATCCCGGCCGCGCGCGCCTTGGCGACGGCCTCGGGCGCGGCCGGGACCGGGCGGTCCCCGATGTAGACGACGCCGTCCAGGTCCAGCAGGGCGGCGTCGTAGAGCTCGTTCAGCGGGCGGTCAGCGGGCTTCATCGGTCCTCTCAGGCAGGGACTCCAGGGAGCGCAGCACCAGTCCGGTGCGCGGCTTGGGGCCGAAGGAGGTGGATTTGCGCGGGGTGAGTTCGCCGCGCCCGGTCACCTCGTACACGTCGGCGACCCGCAGCGGGGGCAGCAGCACGGCGGCGGCGGGCCCGGTGTGGGCCCCGGCGCGGCGCACCGCCTCGGCGGCGTCGTCGTGCACGAGCTCGGCCGCCCGGGGCCGCACCCCCCACAGCGGCAGGAACAGGCGCTCCAGGGCGGCGGTGGGCATCGCCCGCCAGGCCTCGGAGCGGTCGGGGGCGGCGGCGCGCATCGCCCCGGCGTCGACCCGGTCGATGAGGAAGCGGCCGTCGCGGTCGGCGAGGGCCAGCGCCGGACCCTGGCGGGCCGCCTCGGCGAGCAGGCGCACGGTGCGGTCGGTGCCCCCGTCCTCGGGCAGTGCGCGGACGCGGGCGTGGGCCCGGGCCGCGTCGGCCGCCGCGCGGGCCCCGATGCCGGGCACCACCCGGTGGATGGGGCCCAGCCGGGGCGGTGAGGCGTCGGAGTCCACCAGCAGCGCCAGCCCCAGGTCCCAGGGGCCGGGGCCGTGCTGGCGCGCCTGCAGGCGGCGGTAGGCGGCGTAGCGGTGGTGGCCGTCGGCGATCAGCGCGGTGCGCCCGGCCAGGTCGTGGGCGATGCGGGCGTGCAGCCCGGCGTCGGTCAGCGCCCAGAGCCGGTGGGTGACGCCGTCGCCGGTGACCGTGTGCACCAGCGGCTCGTCGCCCTGCTCGGCGGGGGCGTCGGCGGCCCGCGAGGCGGCGCCGCGCTCGGCGCCGTGCCCGCCCCGGTAGAGCAGGAAGATCGGTTCCAGGTTGGCCCGGGTGGCGGCCATCAGCCGGGCCCGGTCCAGCACCGGCTCCTCGGCGATGGACTCGTGCGGGCGGACGGCGCGGCCGCCGGGCGGGGGCAGCCGCAGTAGGCCGATGAGGCCGCGCTGGCGCAGCCCTTCGGGGGTGGTCTGCTCGTAGGCGTACACCGCGGGGGAGGGGTCGCGCACCAGCACCCCCTCCTCGATCCAGCGGTGCAGGGTGCGCGCGGCACCGGTGTAGTCGGGGGCCGAGACTGCGGGCGGGGCGGTGAGCCGGGCGGCGTTGTGCGGTTCGTCGGTGGTCATGCGCGCATAGGAGGCGGCGTCGACCAGGTCGTAGGGAGGGGACAGGGCGAGCGCCAGGTTGAAGGCCGGCGAATCGATCAGGGCGCTCGCGTCGGCGCCCGCGTACCGGAGCCCGCGCAGCGGGGCGAGCTCCAGGGCGCCATCACCCGTATCCATCGGCACCCTGGAACGATACCCGCGGCTAGAGCAGCTTGCGCATGCGCATCAGGTCGGTGAAGCTCGCCTCGATCTTGAGCCGCCCGGACAGCATCGCCTTGGCGGCGTCCAGCCGGTCCTCGGCCAGGGCCACCAGGTCGTCGGCGGTGGCGGTGAGGCGCACCTGCGCCCGCCCGGCCGGGTCGCCGGCGGCGCGGGTGGACACGTCGCGCAGCCCGGTGCCGGTGAGCCGCATGTCGAAGACGGTGTCCAGGTCGCTCACGGTCACGCTGACCGTGCGCTCGACGATGTGCTTGCGGCGGTCGGCCTCGTCGACCTCCATGATCCGCTCCGACACCCGGTCGATCGCGCGGCGGCAGTCCTCAACGCTGGTCATGGCCCCATGATGCCGTAGCGGCCGGGCGGTTTCGCCCCGGGCGGCGGCGCGTCCCCGCTACCATCGGGGCCCGGAACCGAGTCGCTTTTAGGAGCAGTCCCACCATGGTCGTCGATGCGGTGCGCACCTATATGGATGCCACCAGTGGCCTCAACGAGCTCACCCGCAAGCGCGCCGTCGCCGCGGCGAAGTCGCTCATCAGAGAGTCGGGTGCGGGCGAGGACGCGCCCGGCGAGGGGTTGGGGCGCACCATCCAGGCGCTCGCGGCCGAGCTGATCGAGACCGGCCAGGCCAACCGGGAGGCCCTCCGGGAGCTGGTCCGGGCCGAGGTCGGACGGGAGATGGAGCGGCGCGACATGGTGCCGCGCTCGGAGTACGACCGGCTGGCGCGGCGGGTGGCCGAGCTGGAGCGGCGGCTGGCCTCGGTGCGCGGCGGCGCGCCGCTGTGGACGCGCGCGGCCGCCGTCCCCGAGCAGGCGGCTCCCGAGCAGGCGGCTCCCGAGCAGGAGCCTGAGCCGGAGCCCGCGCCCGCCGCGGTCGCCGAGGCCCCGGAGGCGGAGGCGGAGAAGGCGGAGGCGGTGGACGCCGCACCGGAGGCCTCCGCCGGGGACACGCCTGCCCAGGACGCCCCTGCCGAGGCGAACACCGCCGGGGACGGCGCCGCCGAGGAGAGTGGAGCCGAGGACAGCGCCGCCAAGCCCAAGACCCCCGCCAAGAAGGGCACGGCCCGCGGCAAGTCGCAGCAGGGCAAGTCCACCGGCAAGCGCACCGGCGGGAACCGCTCCAAGGGCGGCTCGGGCGCCAACAAGAGCGGCGCGGCCGCGAAGAAGGGCGACTGACCCGTGTCCGCACCCGAGGAGCCCCCCGAACCCCCGGAGGCCGCGGCGCTCGCCGAGCGCACCCTGCACAGCGTGCGGCAGCGGCTGGCCTCGCTGGACCGGCTGCCCGCCGCCGACCACGTCGCCGTGTTCGACGCCCTCCACCAGGAACTGTCGGAGGTGCTGGGCAGCCTGGACCGTACGGACTGACCCCGCCCGACGGGCACGCGCGCGCACCCGGGGGCGGTATCGTCCTAAGGCAGACTTCTTCCGGATGGGCGCGATTTCAACCATGGCCAAACGCACGCGGCTCGATGCCGAACTGGTCCGCCGCGGCCTCGCGCGTTCGCGGGGGCACGCCGCCGAACTCATCGAGGCCGGCCACGTCCTGGTGGGCGGGGTGCCCGCGGGCAAGGCGGCCACCCAGATCGGCACCGACCAGGCGGTCCTGGTCAAGGAGCCGGACGGCGAGCCGACCTACGTCTCCCGGGGCGCCCACAAGCTCGTGGGCGCGCTGGAGGCCTTCGGCCTGGACCCCGCCGGCCGGCTCTGCCTGGACGCCGGGGCCTCCACCGGGGGCTTCACCGACGTGCTGCTGCGGCGGGGCGCCCGCGAGGTGGTCGCCGTGGACGTGGGCTACGGCCAGCTCGCCTGGTCGCTGCGCTCGGACGAGCGGGTCCGGGTGATGGAGCGGTGCAACGTGCGCGAGCTGACCGCCGACATGCTCGGCGGGGACCGGCCCGGCCTGGTGGTGGGCGACCTGTCGTTCATCTCGCTGAGCCTGGTGCTGCCGCCGCTGGCGCGCTGCGCCGCCCCGGAGGCCGACTTCGCCCTGATGGTCAAGCCCCAGTTCGAGGTGGGCCGGGACCGGGTGGGCGCCGGGGGCGTGGTGCGCGATGCGGGGCTGCGCGCCGAGGCGGTGCGCCGGGTGGCCGGGGCCGCCGGGGAGCTGGGGCTGGGCGTGCCGGGCGTGGCGGCCAGCCCGCTGCCGGGCCCCTCCGGCAACGTGGAGTACTTCCTGTGGCTGCGGGCCGGCGCGCCGCCGCTGAGCGAAGAGGCGCTGGAGCGCGCCATCGCCGAGGGCCCGAGCTAGGGGAGGTGTCCATGACGACCACCGGTGCGTCCGGGCGCAGCGTGCTGCTGCTGACCCACACCGGCCGCAAGGCGGCCATGCGCAGCACGCAGCTGGTGCACTCCAGCCTGACCGACGCGGGGCTGACCGTGCGCATGCTGGCCTCGGAGGCGGACGACCTCAAGCGGTCCGGGTTCGAACTGGACCCGGTGGAGGCGGTGCGCGGCCCGGACGCGGCCGAGGGCGTCGAGCTGGTGCTGGTGCTGGGCGGCGACGGCACGCTGCTGCGCGCCGCCGAGATCGCCCGTCCGGCGGGCGCGCCGCTGCTCGGGGTGAACCTGGGCCATGTCGGGTTCCTGGCCGAGGCCGAGCGCGAGGACCTCAACGCCACCGTGCGCAGCGTCGTGGAGCGGCGCTACGCGGTGGAGGAGCGGATGACCCTGGACGTGGCCGTGTACAACGGCGGCCGGGCCAAGGGCGACCCGCCGGTGCGCACCTGGGCGCTGAACGAGGCGACCCTGGAGAAGGCCACCGCCCGGCGGATGCTGGACACGGTGCTGGAGATCGACGGGCGCCCCCTGTCGCGTTGGGGGTGCGACGGTGTGGTGTGCGCCACACCGACCGGGTCGACCGCGCACGCGTTCTCCGCCGGCGGGCCGATCGTGTGGCCGGAGGTCGAGGCGCTGCTGGTGGTTCCGATCAGTGCGCACGCCCTGTTCGCCCGGCCCGTGGTGGTCTCCCCGGACTCGGTGGTGGCGTTCGAGATCGTCCCGGACACCCCCGCGGGCGTGCTCTGGTGCGATGGACGCCGTATGGTCGAATTGCCCGCCGGGGCGCGGATCGAGGTCACGCGCTCGGACACGCCGGTGCGCCTGGCGCGCCTGCAGCGGGCGCCGTTCACCGACCGGCTGGTGGCCAAGTTCGGCCTGCCGGTCGCCGGCTGGAGGGGGCGCGCCGAGAGCGACGACCTCTAGCCAGCCGGCCCGAGCGGCCGCGACGCAGTCGGGAGCAGGAGAGGTTTCGGTGCTCGAAGAAGTCCGCATCCGCGGTCTCGGCGTCATCGACGACGCCGTGCTGGAGCTGTCGCCGGGGTTCACCGCCGTCACCGGCGAGACCGGTGCTGGCAAGACCATGGTGGTGACCGGACTGGGCCTGCTCTTCGGGGGCCGGGCCGACCCGCAGCGGGTGCGCCCGGGCGCCGACCGGGCCGTGGTCGAGGGGCGGCTGGCCGTCGAGGAGGACGGCAGGGTCGCCGAGCGGGTCGCCGAGGCCGGCGGCGAGCTGGACGATGGCGTGCTGATCCTGAACCGGACGGTCTCGGCCGAGGGGCGCTCGCGCGCCACCATGGGCGGCCGGTCGGCGCCGGTCAGCCTGCTGGCCTACCTCGCCGACGAACTGGTGGCCGTGCACGGCCAGTCCGACCAGCAGCGGCTGCTGCGCACCGAGCGCCAGCGCGCCTCGCTGGACCGCTACGCCGGCCCGGAGCTGGGCCGCGCCCTGGGGGCGTACTCGGCGGCCTACCGGCGGCACCGCGAGGTCGCCGCGGAGCTGGCCGAGATCACCGAGCGGGCCCGGGAGCGGGCCCAGGAGGCCGACCTGCTCCGCTTCGGGGTGGAGGAGATCGGCGCCGCCGAGCCGCAGCCGGGCGAGGAGGCCGAGCTGCTGGCCGAGGAGACCCGGCTGGCGCACGCCGACGCGCTGCGGGTCGCCGCCACCACCGCCAACGAGGCGCTGACCGGGGACCCCGCGG
>NZ_ANAD01000252.1 GCF_000341245.1 Nocardiopsis halophila DSM 44494 | reverse complement strand
CGACGCCGCCCTGGCCGCGGTCGCCGACCGCCTGGACGAGGTGTCCTACGTGCTCGGCGACGCCGCCACCGAGCTGGCCTCCTACGCCGAGTCCGTGGAGGCGGACCCGGCGCGGCTGGCCGAGGTCCAGGAGCGGCGGGCGCTGCTGGGGCAGCTGTGCCGCAAGTACGGCGAGACCTCCGACGACGTGCTGGCCTGGGCGCGCGACGCGGCCAAGCGCCTGGAGGAGCTGGACGGCGACGACGACCGGCTGGAGGAGCTGCGCGCCGAGGAGTCCGAGCTGGCGGAGCGGATGGAGGAGCTGGCCTCCGAGCTGACCCGGCTGCGCACCGAGGCCGCCGACCGGTTCGCGGTGGCGGTCACCGAGGAGCTGACGGCGCTGGCGATGCCGCACGCCCGCGTGGAGGTGCGGGTGGAGCCCGGCGAGGAGTTCGGGCCGAACGGGCGCGACGAGGTGGAGCTGCTGATGGCCCCGCACCCGGGGTCGCCGGCGCTTCCGCTGAACAAGGGGGCCTCGGGGGGTGAGCTGTCCCGGGTGATGCTGGCCATCGAGGTGGTGTTCGCGGGGGCGGACCCGGTGCCCACCTTCGTCTTCGACGAGGTCGACGCGGGCGTGGGCGGCAAGGCGGCGGTGGAGATCGGCCGGCGTCTGGCCCGGCTGGCCCGGGGGGCCCAGGTCATCGTGGTGACCCACCTGCCGCAGGTGGCGGCGTTCGCCGACAACCACCTGGTGGTCCGCAAGTCCAGCGAGGGCACGGTCACCGAGAGCGGGGTGAGCCGGCTGGACGCCGCGGCCCGGGCCCGGGAGCTGTCCCGGATGCTGGCGGGCATGGAGGACTCCGAACTCGGCCGCGCCCACGCCGAGGAGCTCCTGGCCATGGCGGAGAAGGCCCGCACCGAGGCCTGAGTCCGGCACTCCGGCGGCCTGTGCGGGCCGGTTCCGGCCATCGGGGGGCGGGCCGCCCCGCCTGGCAGGGTGATCACGTGGTGAACACGCCGTGTACCCGACCGTTATAACGATCATCCGGCTCCGCGTGGCAGTATGCGACCAATGAAGGTCCCGACGGCGCTCGGCGCCCGATTCTCGCGGTTCCGTCGTCCCAAGGTCGACGGCTCTTCCGGTGTGACCGCCCCCGTCAGGGCGGACCGCAGGACCAAGAACCTGACCAAGCGCCTCCGCCACGGCGACATCGCCGTGATCGACCACACCGACCTGGACCGGGTCAGCGCCGAGGCGCTGGTGGAGTGCGGGGTCTCGGCGGTGCTCAACGTGGCCACCGGTATCAGCGGCCGCTACCCCAACCTCGGCCCGCAGATGATCGTCGAGGCCGGCGTCCCGCTGGTCGACGACGTCGACCCCGAGGTCTTCGCGCGGGTGCGCGAGGGCGAGGTGCTGCACCTGGAGGGCGGGCGGCTGACCCGCGGCGGCGAGCTCGTCGCCGAAGGCGTCGAACAGGACGCCGACTCGGTCGCCGCGGCCATGGACGAGGCCCGGGCCGGGTTGTCCGTGCAGCTCGAGGCGTTCGCCGCGAACACCATGGAGTACCTCAAACGCGAGCGCGAGCTGCTCTTCGACGGGGTGGGCGTGCCCCGCATCTCCACCTCCATCGAGGGCCGGCACGTGCTCATCGTCGTGCGCGGCTACCACTACCGGGAGGACATCGCCGCCCTGCGGTCCTACATCCGCGAGTACCGCCCGGTGATGATCGGCGTGGACGGGGGCGCCGACGCGCTGATGGAGGCCGGGTACCGGCCGGACGTCATCGTCGGCGACTTCGACTCGGTCTCGGACCGGGTCCTGGCCTGCGGGGCCGAGCTGGTGGTGCACGCCTACCGGGACGGGCGCGCCCCCGGGCTCAAGCGGCTGACCGACCTCGGCCACGAGGCCGTGGTCTTCCCGGCCACGGGCACCAGCGAGGACGTGGCGATGATGCTCGCCGACGACTCCGGCGCCGAGCTCATCGTCGCCGTCGGCACCCACGCCACCCTGGAGGAGTTCCTCGACAAGGGCCGCGCCGGCATGGCCAGCACGTTCCTGACCCGGCTGCGGGTCGGCGGCAAGCTGGTCGACGCCAAGGGCGTGAGCCGCCTGTACCGCAGCCGCATCTCCCCCTGGTCGCTGCTGGCGCTGGTGGCCGCCTCTCTGCTCACCATCCTGGTCGCGGCCTGGAGCTCCCCTGTGGGCCAGTTGTTCCTGGCCAACGCGGGGGCGCGCTGGGACGCCTTCTTCTACTGGCTGACGGGGCTGTTCTCGTGATCGACTTCCGGTACCACCTGGTGTCCATCGTCGCCGTCTTCCTCGCCCTCACCGTCGGGCTGGTGCTGGGCACCACGATGCTGCAGGACCCGCTGCTCAACACCCTCGAGTCCGAGACCTCCGAACTGCGCGAGCAGAGCGAGACCCTGCGCGCGGAGAAGGAGCGGGCCGAGGCGCTCAACGACGGCGGCGACGCGATGGCCGGCGTCTACGCCGACGACATGCTGGGCGGCCGCCTGGAGGGCCTGGGGGTGGTCGTGGTGTCGGCGCCCGGCGCCGACGAGGAGGTCCGCGACGGGCTGGAGGCCCGCGTGGAGCAGGCGGGCGGCACCGTCGAGGGGCGCCTGGCGCTGACCGACAAGTACATCGACCCCGACCAGGCCACCTTCGTCGGGGAGCTCGCCGACCAGCTGGCCGAGGACGCCGACGGCTCCGCGGGCTCCGGCGGGCCCTACGAGCGGGCCGCCGTGCGGCTGGCCGAGGCGGTCGGGGCCGGGGACGGCTCCGAAGGCGAGGACGGCGAGGACGGCGAGGACGGCGAAGGGGACGCGGGCATCGACGGGGAGGCGGTGCTGGCCGGGTTCGCCGAGGCGGGCCTGCTGGCCGTGGAGGGAGAGCCCGCCGAGGCCGCCGACGCGGCGCTGGTGCTGGCCCCCGCCGCCCCGTTCCCCGACGGCGCCCCCTCCACCCCGGAGGGGGAGGCGTCCGAGCCGCCCGGCAACGACGCCGTGCTGCCCCTGGCCGAGGCGGTGGCAGAGGACGCCCCGGCGCTGCTGGCCGGCGGCGCCTCGGCCGCCGGGCCGGGCGGCCTGGTCGCCCGCGCCCGAGAGGACGGGGCGCCGGTCGCCACCGCGGACGCGGTCGGGCGCGCGGTCGGCGATGTGGCGGCGGTGCTGGCACTGGCCGAGGCGGTCGGGGACGGCCCCGGCCACTACGGCGTGGGGCCCGAGGCCGACGGGTTCCTGCCCGACCCGCCGCCCCCGGCGCGCGAGGACGGCGAGGCGTCCGAGCGGGGCGGCACCTCCACCGAGCGCCGCACCCCGCAGGCCGGGTAGGGGCCGGTGCGCCGCACCGGCACCGGACCACGCAGCGAACAGGAGCGAAAGCGAGCCCCCATGCCCCTCTTCTCCACCACGGCACGCCCCCTGCGCCGCCTCGCCGGTGCCGCCGTCGCCGCGGGGGTGTCGGCCGCGGCCGCCCGCGCCGCCTACGCGCTGCCCGGGCGCGCCCCCGCGCGCTCGCCGGGAGGGGACCTGTTCCGGCTGCCCGAGCACGTCGGCGACGTGTGGACCCGCACCAACTTCCGCGGCGAGCCGGTCACCCTGGTCGAGGGGCCCGCCGCCGCGGCGGGGGCCTGCGCGGGGGTGCTGGCCGCCCCCGGGCTGGGCGGGGCCGAGCGCGCCGCCGCGGTGGCCGCCGCCGCGGGCGCGGCCGCCTTCGGCTGCTATGACGACCTGTCCGGCGGCGGCGAGGCCCGCGGGTTCCGCGGCCACCTGGGCGCCCTGGCCCGGGGCCGGGTCACCACCGGGGCCGTCAAGATCGCCGGGATCGGCGCGACCGGGCTGGCGGCCGCGGCCCTGCTCGGGCGCGGCCGGGCCGACCTGCTGCTCGACGGCGCGCTCATCGCCGGCACGGCCAACCTGGTCAACCTGCTCGACCTGCGCCCCGGGCGGGCGGGCAAGGCGGTGCTGGCCGCCGGGGCGCTCCACCTGGCCGGGCCCGCCGCCCCGGCGGCCGGCGCGCTGTGCGGGGCGACCGCCGCCCTGCTCCCGGAGGACCTGGGGGAGCGGGCGATGCTCGGCGACGCCGGGGCCAACGCGCTGGGGGCGCTGCTGGGCACGGTGGCCGCGGCGGGCCTGCCGCGGTCGGGCCGGATCGCGCTGCTGGCCGGGACGGCGGCGCTGACCGCCGCCAGCGAGGTCGTCAGCTTCACCCGGGTCATCGACGCCACCCCGCCGCTGCGCCGCATCGACCGCTGGGGACGCCGTCCGGCCGCGCGCGCTCCTGCCGACGCCGCCGCCGACGGGGAGTGAGCGGTGCGCCTGCGCCGCCTCGGTGCGGGGGTCGCCGGGGCCGCCGCGCTGATCGCCGCGGTGACCGCGCTGGCCCGCCTGGCCGGCTTCGGGCGCACCGTGGTGTTCTCCCAGACGGTGGGGGACACCTGCGTGGGCACCGCCTACGTCACCGCCAACCAGCTGCCCACGGTCCTGTTCGAGGTCGCGATCGGCGGCGCGCTGGCCGGGATGGTGGTCCCGGTGCTGGCCTCGGCGGCGGCCCGGGGCGACCGCAGGCACGTGGCCGAGACCGCCTCGGCGCTGGTGACCTGGGTGGTGCTGGCGGCGGTGCCGCTGAGCGCCCTGCTGGCGGCGGCCGCGGTCCCCGCGATGGCGGCGATGCTGGGCCCCCTGCCCGGCTGCGACCGGGGCGCGGTGCTGGCCCTGGCGGCGCGCTTCCTGGCGGTGTTCGCGCCCCAGGTGCTGTTCTACGGCCTGGCCGCGGTGCTGTACGGCGTGCTGCAGGCGCACCGGGCCTTCCTGGCCCCGGCCCTGGCCCCGTTGGTCTCCAGCCTGGTGGTGATGGCCGCCTACACGGCCTTCGTCCTGCCGGCCGGGCCCGACCGGGGCGACCCGGCGCGCCTTCCGGTCCCCGCCGAGCTGGTGCTCTCGGTCGGCACCACGCTCGGGGTGGCGGCGATGTTCCTGACCGTCGTGGTCCCGGTGGCGCGGCTGCGCCTGGGGCTGCGGCCGCGGCTGCGGTTCCCGCCCGGGGTGGGGCGCAGGGTGCGGTCGCTGGCGGCGGCCGCGCTGCTCCCGCTGGTGGCGATGCAGCTGAGCCTGCTGCTGTCGGTGGCGCTGGCCAACTGGGGCGGGGGCGCGGGGCGGGCGGTCCTGTACAACTACGCCTGGGCGCTGTTCACCCTGCCCTACGGGGTGGTGGCGGTGCCCATCGCGACCAGCGCCTTCACCGCGCTGTCGGTGCGCCACGGCGAGCGCGACACGGCGGGTTTCGCCTCGGTCCTCTCGGCCGGGGTGCGGGCCGTGGTGGTGCTCACCGGCGGCCTGGCCACGGCGCTCGCGGCGGCCGCCGGGCCGGTGGCCGAGCTCTTCGCCCGCCAGGACCCGCTCGCGCTGGAGCGCGCGCTGCCCGCCTACGCCCTGGGCATCGTCGGCTTCGGCCTGGTGGCGCTGCTGAGCCGGGCGCTGTACGCCTCGGGGCACGGGCGCCGCGCCGCGCTGGCGCAGATCGCCGGGTGGGCGGTGGTGATGGCGGCGGGCGCCGGGCTGGTGGCGGTCCTGCCGTCGGCGTGGACGGTGGCCGCGCTGGGCGCGGGGACCGCCGCGGGCCTGACCCTGGCGGCGGTGCTGCTGGCGGCCGGGGTGCGGGCGGCGCACGGCCCCGGGGCGCTGGCCGGGGCCGTGCGCTCGCTGCTGGCCGCGGCGCTGGGCGCGGGCTGCGGCTTCGCCGCCGGGTGGCATCTGGCGGGCCTGCTGGACGACGCGGGCGCCGGCCCCCTGGCGGCGCTGGCGGCGGTGGCCGCCTCGGGCGGGGCGGCGCTGGCGGTTTACGGCGCGGTGGCGGGCGCGGTGGACGTGCGCTCGGTGCGCGCGGCGCTGGGGCGGTTGAGGGCGATGGCGGCGAGGAAGGGGGAGCAGGATGCGGATCGCACTGGTCCTGGGCACCAGTAGCGGCGGCGTGGGCGGCCACGTGCGTTCGGTGGCGCGGCTGATGGCCGGGCGCGGGCACCGGGTGGCGGTGCTGGGCCCGGCCGAGGTGGGGGAGCGGTTCGCGTTCGAGCGCGCCGGCGCCCGCTTCGCGCCGGTGGAGATCGGCGCCGGCCCGCGCCCGCTGCACGACGCGGCGGCCGCCGCCCGGCTGTCCGGGCTGCTCGCGGGGGCGGGCGTGGTGCACGCCCACGGGGTGCGGGCGGGGGCGATGTGCGTGGCCGCGGGCGCCCGCCCGCTGGCGGTGACCGTGCACAACGCGCCCCCGCGGCTGTCGGGGCCCCGGTCGCTGGCCTATCCGGCGCTGGAGCGGGTGGTGGCGCTGGGTGCCGACGCGGTGCTGGGGGTCTCCGGCGACCTGGTGGAGCGGATGCGCGCGCTGGGGGCGCGGCGCACCGGGCGCGCGGTGGTGGCCGCGCCGCCGATGCCCCCGCCCGCGCGCACCCGGGAGCGGGTGCGCGCGGACCTCGGCCTGTCGGGCGACCGTCCGCTGCTGCTGGTGGTGGCCCGCCTGGCCGAGCAGAAGGGGCTTGCGGTGCTGCTGGACGCGCTGCCCGGTGTCGCCGCGGGCGGGGCGGACCCGCTGGTGGCGGTGGCGGGGGAGGGGCCGCTCCGCCCCTCGCTGGAGCGCCGCATCGCCGCCGAGGGCCTGCCCGTGCGCCTGCTGGGCCACAGCGGCGACGTGGCGGGCCTGCTCGCCGCGGCGGACGCGTTCGTGCTGCCCAGCTGGTGGGAGGGGCCCTCGCTGGTGGTGATGGAGGCGCTGCGCGCCGGGCTGCCGGTGGTGGCGACCCGGGTGGGCGGGATCGCCGACCTGTACGAGGACTGCGCGCTGCTGGTGCCGCCGGGGGACCCCGCCGCGCTCGCGGCGGCGGTGCGGCGGGTGCTGGAGGAGCCGGGCCTGTCCGCGCGCCTGGCCTGCGCGGCCCGCGCCGCCGCGGCGGGGCTGCCGACCGAGGAGGACGCCGCCGACCAGCTGGAGGGGGTCTATGCCGGGCTGGCGCGGAGGTGACGCATTCGACGCGACATTCGCCGGCACCGTGTTCCCGGAGGCCGCTTTTGATGGCATGATGAGGAGTGGATCCGCGGAGGCGCGGGGTTTCGTCCTGCGTTCCTCCTCGTGGTCCGTCGTGAGGGGAGTATCCCTGTCCGACGGCGGTGTCGTCATCACGGTCCGTAAAGGCGCGGGCCCGGTGCCGCCGGTCCCGGAGTCGAGTCGGCCCATCGGCCGTGCCACCGGGGCGGGAGAGACCTCCGGTTGGCAGGCGTGCCCGAACTGACCAGGGCCGCTCGACCGGAGGAGAGATCTTCAGCATGGACGTCCCCACCTGGGTGTGGTTCGCCACCATCGGCGCGATGGTCGCCATCCTCGCCGTCGACCTGGCCATCGTCGACCACCCGTGGAGCAAGAAGAGCGGCCCCAAGGAGTTCGGCGTCAAGCAGGCCGCCTGGTGGGCGGCCTTCTACATGGCCGTCGCGGTGCTCTTCGGCCTCGGTGTCTGGTACTTCGGCGGGGGGACCGCCGCGGGCGAGTACTTCGCCGGCTTCCTCACCGAGAAGAGCCTGAGCGTCGACAACCTCTTCGTCTTCTACCTGATCATCGGCGCGTTCTCGGTGCCCAAGAAGTACCAGCACGAGGTGCTGCTGGTGGGGATCGTCATCGCGCTGGTCATGCGCGGCGTCTTCATCGCCGTGGGCGCCCAGGCGATCAACGCCTGGAGCGAGGTGTTCTACCTCTTCGGTGCGTTCCTCATCTACACCGCGGTCAAGATCGTCCGCGACCACATGAAGGGCGACGAGGAGGACAAGGACTACACCGACAGCTTCGCCGTGCGCATGGTCCGCAAGGTGTGGCCGGTGGCCGACGACTACCACGGCGCCAAGCTCACCGTGCGCCTGGACGGCCGCCGCCACGTCACCCCGATGCTCATGGTGATCGTCGCGATCGGCGTCACCGACCTGGTCTTCGCGGTCGACTCCATCCCCGCGATCTTCGGCCTGACCCAGGACGCCTACATCGTCTTCACCGCCAACGCCTTCGCGCTGCTGGGCCTGCGCCAGCTCTACTTCCTGCTGGCGGGGCTGATGGACCGGCTGGTCTACATCAGCTGGGGGCTGTCGATCATCATGGCCTTCATCGGCGTCAAGATGGTCCTGCACGCCCTGCACGAGAACGGGGTGCACGTGCCCGACATCGGCATCGCCACCTCGCTGACCGTCATCATCGGCGTGATGACCGTCACCGTCGTGGCCAGCCTGCTCAAGTCCCGCGGCGCGACGGCCGCGGTCGCCTCCGGCGGGCAGGACTCCGAGGACGCGAAGGCCGACCGGAACGGCTGAACCTCGAACGGATGTTCGTCTATAGTTNTGGGGGGCCCCCGCCGGTCCCGGCGGGCGCCGCGTCGCGTCCAGGGCCTGGAAGAATCCCCGCCCGTGACGCGTTGACCAGGAAGGCCGCGGCCCACGCGGGGCGCTCGCGCGAACGGCACCCGTACGTCACCGCCCCCCTCTAGGCTTGAGGGCCGCAGCCTTCGACGTCCCAGCGCGCCTCGGGCGCGCCCGTGCCGATCAGGCGGATGGAGCGACATGGCCGACCAGCTGGTGATCCGGGGAGCCCGCGAGCACAACCTCAAGGACGTCTCGCTGGACCTGCCCCGGGACGCGATGATCGTGTTCACCGGGCTGTCCGGATCGGGCAAGTCCTCGCTGGCCTTCGACACGATCTTCGCCGAGGGCCAGCGGCGCTACGTGGAGTCGCTGTCGGCCTACGCGCGCCAGTTCCTCGGGCAGATGGACAAGCCCGACGTCGACTTCATCGAGGGCCTGTCCCCGGCGGTCTCGATCGACCAGAAGTCCACCAGCCGCAACCCGCGCTCCACGGTGGGCACCATCACCGAGGTCTACGACTACCTGCGCCTGCTGTGGTCGCGCATCGGCGTGCCGCACTGCCCCGAGTGCGGCCGGGCGATCGCCCGGCAGACCCCCCAGCAGATCGTCGACCGGGTCCTGGAGCTGCCCGAGGGCACCCGCTTCCAGGTGCTGGCGCCGCTGGTGCGCGGGCGCAAGGGCGAGTACGCCGAGCTCTTCAAGGACCTGCAGACCAAGGGCTACACCCGGGCCGTGGTCGACGGCGCGCCGGTGCGCCTGGACGAGGCGCCGGCGCTGAAGAAGACCGAGAAGCACGACATCGCGGTGGTGGTGGACCGCCTCACCGTCAAGGGGTCGGCCAAGAAGCGGCTGACCGACTCGGTGGAGACCGCGCTGAAGCTGGCCGGGGGCACCATCGTGCTCGACTTCGTCGACGCCGAGCAGGGCTCGGCCGACCGGGAGAAGGTCTTCTCCGAGCACCTGTACTGCCCCTACGACGACCTGTCGTTCGAGGAGCTGGAGCCGCGCTCGTTCTCCTTCAACTCCCCCTACGGCGCCTGCCCCGAGTGCGCGGGCCTGGGCACCCGCATGGAGGTCGACCCCGAGCTGGTCGTGCCCGACCCGGAGCGGACCCTCGCCGAGGGCGCCATCGGCCCCTGGTCGGGCGGGCACGCCGCCGAGTACTTCGGCCGCCTGATGCAGGCGGTCGCCGACGCCATGGGCTTCGACCTGGACACCCCCTGGGAGCGGCTGCCGCGCAAGGCGCGCAAGGCCCTGCTGGAGGGGCACGACACCCAGGTGCACGTGCGCTACCGCAACCGCTACGGGCGCACCCGCTCCTACTACACCTCCTATGAGGGCGTGATCCCCTGGATCAAGCGCCGCCACTCCGAGAGCGAGAGCGACTTCAGCCGCGAGCGGCTGGAGGGCTACATGCGCACGGTGCCCTGCCCCGCCTGCGAGGGCAAGAGGCTCAAGCCGGTGGTGCTGGCGGTCAAGGTCGGCGGCGCCTCCATCTCCGAGGTGGCCGCGCTGCCGCTGGACGAGGCCGCGGAGTTCCTGCGGAGCCTGGAGCTGAGCGAGCGCGACCAGGTGATCGCCGCCCAGGTGCTCAAGGAGATCAGCGCCCGCCTGGGCTTCCTGCTCGACGTGGGCCTGGACTACCTGAGCCTGGAGCGCTCGGCCGGGTCGCTGTCGGGCGGGGAGGCCCAGCGCATCCGGCTGGCCACCCAGATCGGGTCGGGCCTGGTGGGGGTGCTGTACGTGCTGGACGAGCCCTCCATCGGGCTGCACCAGCGGGACAACTTCCGCCTGCTGGAGACCCTGCGGCGGCTGCGCGACATCGGCAACACCCTGATCGTCGTCGAGCACGACGAGGACACCATCCGGGCCTCGGACTGGGTGGTCGACATCGGCCCCGGCGCCGGCGAGCACGGCGGCTCGGTGGTGGTCTCGGGCACCGTCAAGGAGCTGCTGGACAGCACCGACTCGGCCACCGGCGACTATCTGGCCGGGCGCCGGCGCATCGAGGTGCCGCAGGTGCGCCGCCCCCGGGGCAGGGCCGAGCTGGTGGTGCGCGGCGCCCGGGAGAACAACCTCAAGGGCATCGACGTCGCCTTCCCGCTGGGCGTGTTCACCGCGGTGACCGGGGTGTCCGGGTCGGGCAAGTCTACCCTGGTCAACGAGATCCTGTACAAGGTGCTGGCCAAGGAGCTGCAGGGCGCCCGCTCGGTGCCCGGGCGGCACGTGCGGGTCAACGGCCTCAACCAGGTCGACAAGGTCGTGCACGTCGACCAGAGCCCCATCGGGCGCACCCCGCGCTCCAACCCGGCCACCTACACCGGGGTGTGGGACCACGTCCGCAAGCTCTTCGCCCAGACCACCGAGGCCAAGGTGCGCGGCTACCAGCCGGGCCGGTTCTCCTTCAACGTCAAGGGCGGGCGGTGCGAGGCCTGCTCCGGCGACGGCACGCTCAAGATCGAGATGCAGTTCCTGCCGGACGTGTACGTGCCCTGCGAGGTGTGCCACGGGGCGCGCTTCAACCGGGAGACCCTGGACGTGCACTACAAGGGCAAGAGCATCGCCGAGGTCCTGGACATGACCATCGAGGACGCGCTGGACTTCTTCGAGCCCATCACGGCGATCCGGCGGCACATGCAGACCCTGAACGACGTGGGGCTGGGGTACGTGCGGCTGGGCCAGCCGGCGACCACCCTGTCCGGGGGCGAGGCCCAGCGCGTCAAGCTCGCCACCGAGCTGCAGCGCCGCTCGACCGGGAGCACGGTCTACGTCCTGGACGAGCCCACCACCGGGCTGCACTTCGAGGACATCCGCAAGCTGCTGGGGGTGCTGGACCGGCTGGCCGACGCGGGCAACACGGTGATCGTGATCGAGCACAACCTGGACGTGATCAAGACCGCCGACCACATCATCGACATGGGCCCCGAGGGCGGCTCGGGCGGCGGCACCGTGGTGGCCGAGGGCACCCCCGAGGAGGTCGCCCGGGTCGAGGGCTCCTACACCGGCCGGTTCCTCGCCGAGATCATGTGAGGCGGCGCAGCGCCAGCTCGGCATAGAGGCGTGCACCGTCGGACAGCACGCCCTCGTCGAAGCGCGCCCCCGCTGAGTGGTTCGGGGCGGCGGTGGCGGGGTCGCGGCCGGCGGGGCAGGCGCCGAGCGAGAGGTAGGCGCCGGGGACCTCGTCGAGCACGTGGGCGAAGTCCTCGGAGGCGGGCAGCGGGCGCGGAAGCCGGGCGTAGCGCTCCTCGCCGAACACCTCGCGCACGGTCGCGGCCGCGAAGGCGGTCTCCTGCGGGTCGTTCCGGGTGACCGGGTACCCCCGGTCGGTGCCGGCCTCGACCTCCACCCCGTGGGCGGAGGCGATGCCGCGGGCCGTGCGCTCGATCGCCTCGCACATCCGGCCGCGGGCCTGGGCGGAGTAGGAGCGCAGGGACAGCGTCACCTCGGCCCGCGCCGGGACGGCGTTGTCCGCCTCGCCCGCGTGGACACCGGTCACGGTCGCCACCACCGGGTCGAAGGGGTCGACGGCCGCGTCGACGGCGGTGTGCACCGCGTTCGCGGCGGCGCAGGCGGCGTGGACGGGGGAGCGGGCGGTGTGCGGCATCGCGCTGTGGCCGCCGGCGCCGGTGAAGGCCAGGCGCATGGTGTCCGAGGCGCCGAGGACCACCCCGGGCCGGGACACGAACAGCCCGCTCGGCAGCATCGACGCCACGACGTGCAGGGCGTAGGCGGCGACCGGCCGCTCGCCCGCGGCCTCCAGCACCCCCTCGCGGACCATCAGCTCCGCGCCGCCGGCGCCCTCCTCCCCGGGCTGGAACATGAAGACCACGGACCCGGCGGGGTCGGCCTCGCGGAGCAGGCGCGCCGCGCCGACGAGCATGGCCGTGTGCATGTCGTGACCGCAGGCGTGCATGGCGCCGGGGTGCTGCGAGACGAAGGGCCCCTCGCCCTCCTCGGTGATCGGCAGGGCGTCCATGTCGGCGCGCAGCAGCACGGCCGGTCCGGGCCGGGAGCCGCGCAGGACGGCGGTCACCGAGGAGAGCCCCTCGCCGGTGCGCAGTTCCAGGCCGGTGCCGTCGAGCGCGTCCAGGACCGCCTCCTGGGTGCGCGGGAGCCGCAGGCCCAGTTCCGGGATGCGGTGGAGCGTGCGGCGCAGGCGGACCAGGTCGCGGTGGAAGCGGGTGCCGGTGTGCATGGGATCCGTTTCGTTCGGGGGGTCATCGCGGGGGCCGTCCGGGGAGCAGGCCCATGGACATCGCCGCGGCCACGGCGGTCGTCCGGTCGTGCACGTCGAGTTTGCGGAAGATGCGGCGCCAATAGGTCTTGACCGTCGCCTCGCTCAGGGAGAGTGCGCGGGCGGCGCTGGAGTTGGTCAGGCCGTGGGCGGCAAGCCCCATCACTTCGAGTTCGCGGACGCTCATCCGGACGCCGGGTGCGGCGGCGGGGGCGGGGCGGCCGCGGATGAGGCCCGCGCCGGCGGTGGCGGCGACCGCCACCGCGAGCTCGACCTCCTCCGCCGTCGCGCACCAGGGGATCGTCCCGGCGGCGCCCTCGGCGGCCGGGGCGCCCGCCCGTCCGGGGTCCTCGCCGACCAGCAGCACCGACGCCGATTCACGTGAAATGTCACGCACGTGACCGATCAATGACACGGTCGTGTTCCCCTGCACCGGCAGGATGACGACGTCCGGAAGGATCCTCTGGACCGATTCGAGTATTCTCGGCGCCAGGTACGCGATTCTCACGGTTTCCATCTTTTCGCTGACGGAGAGCGCGGAGACCAGTCCGTAGCATCCGATCGACCCGTCATCGGCGACGACCACCCGGGGAGCGCGCCGCCCCGCGATCCTTTCCGGGCCGGAACGTGTCGATGTCATCTTCATTCTCCTGGGGAGAGTTATGGCTGCACCTGCCGGAACACGGTCGGGGCCGGATCCGTACGGCCCCGCGGGGGCGACTCAAGGAAACCGGCTCCGGGGCGCCGGCGGCCAGTTCCGCCCGGCGGCAGCCTTATCGCGCCGGAGAGACCGCCGGGCCCACGGAAAGGCCGGGTGAGATGGGCGGCGAAGGGGGCGGAGCGGAATCGGACTTCGGGGCGCTGCTCCTGGGGCACCGGCGTGCGGCGGGGATGTCGCAGAAGCGGCTGGCCCGGGCCTCGGGGATGAGCGTGCGCGCGCTCCGGGAGCTGGAGCACGGGCGGGCGCGTGCGGCCCAGCGCCGGTCGGCGGAGGTCCTGGCCGAGGCGCTGGGGCTGCAGGGCGGTGAGCGGGACCGGTTCCTGATCGCCGCGGAGCTCGGCCGCCGCCGCGGCTCCCGGGACGCCGGGCCCCTGGAGACCTGCGGCCTGCCTCCCCGCGTCCCCCGCCTGGTCGGCCGCCACCGCGAACTGGACCGCCTGCGCGCCGAGGCCGCCTCCGGCGGCGCGGTGGTCGTGTCCGGCCCGCCCGGGGTGGGCAAGACCGCCCTGGCGGTCGCGGCCGCGCACGCGTTGGCCGGGGAGTTCCCCGACGGCGCCTTCGCGGTGGACCTGCGGGGCATGGACGAGCGGCCGGTCGCCGCGCGGGCGGCGCTGGAGCGGCTGCTGCGCGCGCTCGGCGTGCCGGGCGTGCGCGTCCCCGGGAGCGAGGCCGAGCGTTCGAGCCTGCTGCGCGCGCTGCTGCGGGAGCGCCGGGTGCTGCTCCTGCTGGACAACGCGGCACAGGAGGCACAGGTGCGCCCCCTGCTGGGGGCGGGCCCCAGGTGCCTGACCCTGGTGACGTGCCGCGGGGCGCTGGCCGGGCTGGAGCAGGTGCGGTGGATGCGCCTGGACCCCCTGGAGGGAGGGTCGGCGGTGGGCCTGCTGGCCGCGATCGCCGGCGCCGACCGGGTCGCGGCCGAGCCGGGGCGCGCCGAGGAGCTGGCGGCCCTGTGCGAGGGCCTGCCGCTGGCCGTGCGGATCGCCGGCAACCGGCTGGCCACGCGGCCGGACTGGTCGCTGGGCCACCTGGTGGACCTGCTCCGCGACGAGCGCACCCGGCTGCGGTCGCTGTCGGCCGGGGACCTGCAGGTGCGGCCGGCCTTCGCGATGTCCTACCGGCGCCTGGACCCGGCCGCCCGGCGGGTGTTCCGGCGGCTGGCCGCGGTCCCCGGGGCGGACTTCGGCGCCGAGCTGGCGGCGGTGGCGACCGGGGCGCCCCCCGAGCGGGTCCGCGGCCACCTGGACGCACTCGCCGACGCCGGGCTGCTCCAGCCCGCGGCGCCGCCCGGACGGTTCCAGTTCCACGACCTCATCCGGATCTTCGCGGCGGACCGCCTGGAGGCCGAGGAGCCCGGGCCGGAGCGGGAGCGGCTGCGCGAGGGCCTGGTCGCCCACACGCTGGCCGCGGCGACCGCCGCCGCCCGGCTGTTCTTCCCCGACGTGCACCACAGCGGCCCGTTCGCCTCGCGGACCGAGGCCGCCGACTGGCTCGACCGCGAGGCCGCGAACTGGCTGGCCGCGCACCGCACCGCCGCTCGGCTGGGCCGCCACCGCGAGGTCCTCGACCTGGCCAGGGCGATGCACTGGTACTCCGACGGCCGGCTGCACGAGCGGCCCTGGGACGAGGTCTTCCGGGCGGGGGCCGAGGCGGCGCGGGCGCTGGGGGACCGGAAGGAGGAGGCCGCGCTGCTCAACTTCCTGGGCTGGGCCCAGTACCGGTGCCTGGACGAGAACGAGGCCGGGCTGGCCACGCACACCGCGGCGCTGGAGATCGCCCGCGAGGTCGGCGACCGGCGCGAGCAGGCCTGGGCGCTGGCCTACATGGGGATGGAGCTGCAGCGGCTGGGCCGGATCACCGAGGCGCTGCGGACCGCCCGGCGGGCCTGCGCCCTGGCCGCCGAGTTCGGGTTCCTGGACGTGGGCATGTCGGCGCAGCACGCGCTGGGCCGGGTCCTGGCGGGCCTGGGGTGCTACCGGGAGGCGCTGCGGGTCCACGGCGGCCTGCTCGAACAGGTGCGGCGGAGCCGCCCGAACGAGGAGGCGCAGCGGCTGATGAGGGGGGTGACACTGGAGCACGTCGGCGACTGCCTCGCGGGTCTGAAGGACTGGCGCGCGGCGGGCGAGGCCTACCGTGAGGCCGGTGCGCTCCAGGTCGCCGGCGGCCTGCGGCACACCGGGCCCCGCCTGGCGGTGCTGGAGGCGGCGGCCCGGCGCAGGGCCGGCGAGTACGCGCGGGCCCGGTCCCTGCTGGAGGCGGCGGTCGCGGCGTCGGAGGGGCCGCTGGACCGGGCCCGGCGCCAGGAGGCCCTGGCGGAACTGGCCCGCCTGCCCCGGGAGGGGTGAGCGGGGGCGGGGCGGCCGGGGACCCCGCCCGCCCCTGGGGGCCGTCCGGGGGACGGTGCCTCCTAGCTGCAGCAGCAGGAGATCACGCTGCTGCTGCAGCCGGCCACCACCGGCTCGAAGTAGACGGCCTCTTCGCCGTAGGTGTCGACCTCGATCTCGGGCACCTCGGTCAGCAGTTCGGGCATTGCCTTCCTCCTGTTCTTCGCCGGTCCGGATGTGCGGTCAGGAACAGCAGCAGCAGCACACCAGGCTGCTGCTGCAGCAGCCCGCCACCACCGGCTCGAAATAGTCGTACTCTTCGCCGTAGGTGTCCACTTCGATCTCGGGCACCTCGGTCAGCAGTTCGGGCATTGCCTTCCTCCTCATTCTCCTTGAGAACGCCACCGCCGCCGCGCGCGACCGGCGGCGGAAATCAACGTAGCCGGGCGCCCCCGGCGCGGCGAGTCGCCCGAAAGGATGACGCCGGAGAAGGGATCCGAGCCTTGCCCGCGCACCACCGGCTTGAGAAAGTCATGCGGACGCCGGATACCGAATAAATGGTGGTCATGAGAAGAGTGCACATATGAGCGCGCCGAGGACAAGGGTCTTTCTCATGGACGGGCGGGATTCCGTCCGAAGGGGGATGGCCGAGGCGGTCGCCGCCGCACCGGAGCTCGCCCCCGTCGACGCGGCCGCAGAGGCCGACCTCATCGTCCGGGACGTGTGCGGCTACGGGGAGAGCGCCCCCGGGCCGGGCCGTCCCGGCGTCCCGCTGGTCGTGCTGTCGGTGGCCGCCGCCGACCGGGCGCCGACGGGCTCGTTCGCCGCGGAGGCCGCCGCCCGGGAGGCCGCCGCCGTCGCCGGGGCCGACCGCTGGTGCGTGCTGCGGTGCGCGGCCTTCGGCGAGGAGCTCGCCTGGAACACCCGCTACACGGCCGAGGGCAGCCTGCTGACGGCGTGGCGGCCCGGCGGCGCCCCGTGGGTGGCCGCGGCCGACGTGGTCGCCCTGGTCGCCCGGCTGGCGTCCGAGCCGGAGCGCTGGAACGCCGCCTACGACGTCACCGGCCCCGAACGGGTGCCGATGGACCGGGCCTGCGACCTGCTCCACGACCTGCACGGCCGCCCGCTGCACTACGTGCACCTGGAGCCCGAGGCCCTGGCCTCGGGCATGGAGCAGGCGGGGTTCGACCCCGCCTTCGCCGCCCGGCGCGCCGACTACATGGCCTGGACGACCTCGGGCCCGTGCCGCGAGGTGTCCCCCGTGCTGGCCGACGCGCTCGGCCGCCCCGCGACCCCGCTGTCCGACTACCTCGTGCGATCCGCGCGGTCCGGTCTCACCGCCGCCCGCTAGACCCCAGGAGAGAAGCCTGCGCATGACCAGTACCGGAACCAGAAGCTGGCTGGTGAACACCGAGGCCCGGGTGCTGGCCCACGGCCCGGACATCCTGATCCGGCGCGGCGGGCTGGTGTCCCGCTGCACCGGTGCGGGCATCCGCGAATTCGTCGCCGAGCTGCTCGACAAGGCGGTCGAGGGCCGGGTGGTGCTCGACGCCGCCGAGGCCGGCGAGGCCCGGACGGCCCGCTTCGAGGCGCTGATGGCGCGGCTCGTGGCCGGGGGCCTGTTCATCGAGTCCGGCGCCGGCGACGGGGAGGCGGACGACGCCGACCCGGTCGCGGTGGGCCTGTGGCAGCGCGGCGGCGGCGCGGTGGAGCGCGCGGACGTCCAGGCGCGCCTGCGGACCCGGCCGGTCCGCGTGGTGGGCTCCTGCGGCCTGGCCGAGGACCTGCGCGCCGCGCTGGCCGGCGCCGGGCTGCAGATCGCGGCCGACGGCGCCCCGGCCGCGACCGCGGTGGTGGTGGGCGCCCACGAGGAGGACCCGGTCCTGACCGAGTGGAACGCCGCACGCCTGGAGGAGGCGGCGCCGGACCCGTGGCTGGCCGTGGTGTCCTTCAGCGGCGGGCAGGCCGTGGTCGGCCCCTGGGTGGTGCCGGGGGAGTCGGCGTGCTACGAGTGCTTCCTGCTGCGCCGGGCCTCGGTCTTCGGCGTGCACGAGGTGTCCTCGGCGCTGGCCGGGGCCGAGCCGGTGGGGCCGGTGTTCGACGGCTCAGCGCGCCACCCGGGGATGCGGCTGATCCAGACCGGGGCGGTCGTGGACCGGATCACCGAGCGCGTCGGCCTGCAGGACCGGTCGGGGCAGGCCGTGCCCGGCGGGGTGACGACGATCTCGCTGCGGCACGACGAGATCGGCATGGAGCACCACCGGGTGCTCCGGGTCCCCCGGTGCCCGCGGTGCTCGCCCTCCGCCGGCATCGGCTACCCGCAGGTCTGGTACGCGAAGGGGGCCGCGGAATGAGCACCGCCCTGGGCGCGCCCGCACCGGCGGGCAGCGTCGCCTGGACCCCGGCCGCCGAGGCCGAGCGGGTGATGTCGGTCTTCGTATCGCCGGTGGCGGGGATCGTGCGCCGGGTCTTCGAGCGCACCCGCGACACCGATGACCTGTACGCCTACTCGGTGGGCAGCGAGGCGTGCGACACCCGGATCGTGCTGGGCACCGCGTGCAACCAGGTGAACGGGGGCGGCGGCCCCTCCCGGCAGGGGGCCTGGCTCGCGGCCGTCGGCGAGACCGTGGAGCGCTACAGCGGCGCGTGGGTCCCGTTCGACCTGCTGGAGTACGGGACCCGGGGCGAACTGGCGGGGCGCGGCCTGGAGTGCCTGTCCCCCGACGACTACACGCCCTTCGCCGACTGGCAGTACGACCGGCCGGACGCGGACCACGTCCGCTTCACCGAGCAGACCTGGATCCCGTGGGTGCAGAGCCGCAGGCTGGGCGACGGCGCCCTGGTGTGGATCCCCGCCCAGCCGGTGTACCTGCGCGCCGACCTGATGGACGTGAACCCGGTCGCCTACGCGACCAGCAACGGGCTGGCCTACGGCAGCACCGAGGACGAGGCGCTGGTGGGCGCCCTGCTGGAGCTGGTCGAACGCGACGCCGTCATGCTCGCCTGGTACAAGGCGCTGTCGATGCCGCTGATCGACCCCCCTCCGATCCCGGTGTCGCCGCCTACCTGGACCGGCACGTGGCCCCCACGGGCTGCCGGGCCTCGCTGGTCGACCTGAGCGTGTTCACCGGCGTGTCCACCGTGCTCGCCGTGGTGCGCAACGACGTGCCCGGCGCGGTCCCGCTGGGGCTGGGCGCCGCCGCCGACGCCTCGCCCGCGCGGGCCGCGACCAAGGCGGTCGCCGAGGCGGTCAGCACCCGGTCGTGGGCGGTCGCCAAGCGGCGCGCCGGCATCCGCGTCGACCCGGACTCGGACTTCGACGAGACCGTGCGGACCTTCGACGACCACATCGCCCTGTACGCCGGCGGGGAGCTGACCGGGCAGACCCGGTTCCTGGACGCCTCGGCCGAGCGCTCGTCCCTGGGGGACATGCCGCGGCTCCCCTCGGACGGCCCGGGGGAGCTGCGCGACGCGCTGGTCTCCCTGCTGGCCCGCGCCGGGATCGACCTGTACGCGGTCGACCTGACCAGCCCGGACGTGCGCGAGGCCGGCGGGCGCGTGGTCAGGGTGTTCTCACCGCAGCTGCGCGCCCTCGACGCCGGGTACCGCCGGCGCCTCCTGGGCGGCGAGCGCCTGCACGCCCGGCCCGCCGAGCTCGGGCTCGTGGAGCCCGGGGCGCAGGACTACGTCAACCCCGACCCCCACCCGTTCCCGTGACCGTTCCGGTGTAAGGAGCCGAGATGACCGAGGTCGACACCTCCAACCTCGTCGACGTCGTCTACCAGTCGGAGGTTCCCGGTACGGGGGACCCCGCGGAGGACTACTTCGAGGCGTCCAAGATCCACCCCTCCAGCGTCCCCTGGGACATGCCCGGTGTGCTGCGGCTGGAGCGGTCGGAGCGGATGCGCGAGCTGACCACGCGCTCCACCCGCCGGTACGAGGGCAGGCCGGCCGTCCCGCTGCCCGAGCCGGCGCCGGCGGCCGCTCCGCTGGAGTCGGTGCTGGCCGCGCGGCGCAGCGCCGAGGCGTTCGGCGACGGCGCTCTCGGCGAGGACGTGCTGGCGAGCCTGCTGGTGCGCTCCTACGGGATCACCGGGGCGATGGGCGGGCACACGCTGCGGCCGGCCCCCTCGGGCGGCGCCCTCTACCCGCTGGACCTGTACGTGGTCCCGCACCGGGTCGGCTCGCTGCGCGCGCAGGGGAGGTACCACTTCGACCCGTTCGGGCCCGTGCTCACCGACGTGGGCGACTGCGACCCACAGGCCCTGCGCACGGGGCTGAACGCGGGCAACCTCTCCGGTGAGCCCGCCCTCACCGTGGTGGTCTCCGCCGTGTTCTGGCGTTCGCGGTTCAAGTACGGGCAGCGCGCCCTGCGGTTCGTCCTGATGGAGGCGGGGCACGTGGTGCAGAACCTCCTGCTGCTCGCCGAGGCGCACGGGCTGGCCGCCCGGCCGGTCGGGGGCTTCTTCGACGGTCCGCTGACCGCGGCGATGCCCGACCACAACGGCGTGGACGACGCCCCGGTCTACGCGGTGCTGATCGGGCCCGCGGCCGCATGACGGGGGCCGCATGACGGGGATCGTCCTGGCGGCGCTCCACCTGGCCCTGCCCTGGGCGCTGCGCCTGGCCGGCTCGGGCCGGGCGCGGGCCGACGCGGTCTATCCGGCCGCCACCATCGTGCTCGGCCTGGCGGTGCTGCCGGCGGTGCCGTCCGCGGGGCCGGCCCCGGTCCCGCCCGGACCGGGGTGGGTCCTCGTCGCGGTGGCGGCCGCGTCGGCGGCGGCCGGCGCGGGGATCCNGCGGCCGGCCGCCCCAGACGGTTCGTCCGGAGCCCCGGGCGACCGGTGCGCACGGTCCTGTGCGCCGCCGCCGAGGAGGCGCTGTGGCGGCTCGCTGCCCTGGGCGGCCTCGTGCAGGCCGGGGTGCCCGCGGCTCCGGCCGCCGCGCTGTCCCTGGTCGGCTTCGCCCTGCTGCACGTCCCGCGGAACGGGTGGAGGGTGCTGCCCTACCAGCTCGTGTTCGGCGCCGTCCTGACGGTGCTGGCGCTCGCGGGCGGGCTGCTCGCCGCCGTGCTGTGCCACGGCGTGCACAACCTCGTCATGGGCGCGACCGCCCGCCGGCCGCGCCCCCCGGCCCCCGGGGGCCCGGCCGCCCCGGCCGGCCTGCCGCCCAGCCGGTCCTGGGGCGGCTGAGGCCGCCCGCGGGGGCCGGTGTCCTCCGCGGTGTCCTCCGAAGGGGCGACTGGGCGGCCCATGGCGCCGTGCGGTTCGATCGGGGCATGGCCGACACGATCATCGCATCCGCCCGGGCCGTGGCCGAGGTGGCCCGGGACCATGCGCGGCAGGGGGAGCAGGCCGGCCTGCTCGCCGCCCCGGTACGGGAAGCGCTGGCCGGGACCGGGCTGCTGCGGATGGGCAAGCCGGGCCGGCTGGGCGGCCCGGAGGTCGACCCGGTCACCGCCGCCGAGGCGGTCATGGCGGTCGCGGAGGGGGACGCGAGCGCGGCGTGGTACCCGGCCACCTCCTCGACCCACGCGATCTACGCCCACTACCTGCCGGACGCGGGGGCCCAGGAGGTCTTCGACGGCACGGCGCCGGTGGCGTGCGCCTCGATGCCGGGCGGCTCCGGGCACTTCACCGGCGACGGCGGGCTCCGGGTGGAGGGCGGGCGCTGGCCGTGGGCCTCGGCCGCCCCGCACGCGGACTGGACCGGCGTGGCCATGCTCGTCGACGGGCGGTCCGTCGTCGCGTTCCTCCCGGCGGAGGACATCGTCGTCGAGGGCGGCTGGGACGCCCTGGGGCTGCGTGCGACCGCCTCGGGCGACATCTCCGTCCGGCCGGGCGCCCTCGTCCCCGCGCGGCGCCTGGCGGACATGACCGTCCCCGCGCCGCGGCACCGGACGCCGCTCGCGCTGTTCCCCCTGACCGCGTACGTGTCCTTCGCCTATGCCGCCGTCGCCCTGGGCAACGCCGCCGGGGCCGTCGCCGACCTGCTGGACCGGGCCACGGGCGGCACCCTGGCGGAGTCGCCCCTGGCGCACATCGAGCTCGCCCGGGCCGAGGCCCGGCTCGCCGCCGCCCGGGCGTTCCTGCTGGAGGCGCTGGACGACATGTGGCGCACGGCGCAGCAGGGCGCGACGGCGGGCACCCGGGCCCGGGCGCGCGGACGGCTGGCGATGAGCCACGCGGCGGCGGAGGCGGCGGCGGTCGCCGACGCGGTCCACGCCCTGGGCGGGGGCGCGGCCGTCCGCGCGTCGGACCCGCTGCAGCGGCGGCTGCGCGACGCCCACACCGTCACCCAGCACGTGCAGGTGACCTCCCGCGTCTACCCCCTCTACGGGCGGCTCCGCTTCGGCGCCGGCCTCGACGTCTCCGCGCTCCGCCACGCCACCTGACCCGTAGGCTGGGGGCGTGGAGACTGCACAGAGGGAGTGGCCGCTGTTCGGGCGGCGGGTGGTCGCCCGGATCGTCGACCTGGCCGTGGCGACCGGCATCAACCTGGCGGTGAGCGCGGGGCTGGACCCGGTCCTGCCCGGCGGGGCCGGTGTCGCGTCGCCGTCGCTGCTGTCGGGGATCGTGCTGGCGGTGGCGGCGTTCGCGGTCTACACCGGGTACGAGGTGGTGCTGACCGGGATGTACGGCGCCACACCCGGCAAGCTGCTGCTGAAGGTCCGCCTGGACCCCGAGCCGCCCGCCCCCAAGGCGGTGCTGATCCGCTCGACGGTGCTGTTCGGGTACCTGCTGGTGTACTTCGTCCCGCTGGTGAACCTGATCGCGCTCATGGTGTCCATCTACGCGCCGTTCTCGGCTCTGGTGGACCGGCCGGGGCACCGGGGGCTGCACGACCGGCTCGCGGGGACGGGCGTGGTGCCGCGGCTCGGTAAAGTCGGGCCATGAGCTACCCGCAGGCGCATCCGGTGTCGTCGGCCCCTGAGCGCCTTCCGCTCGCCTCGTGGGGCCCGCGGGCCCTGGGGCGCCTGGTCGACACGGTGGTGGTGGCCCTCCCGGCGTTCCTGGTGGCGGCGCTGCTGGGGCTGATGATGACCGGGATGCTGGCCCTGGCCGGCGGGCGGGACCTGTCGTCCAGCTTCGGGATCCTGACCTCGGTGGCGGCCTTCCTGACGGGGGCGGCCTACGAGGCGGTGTGCATCACCCGGTGGCGGATGACGCTGGGCATGCGCCTGGCGGGGCTCCGGGTGGGCCCGCTGGCGGGGGCGGGGTACCCCGGCCCGCTGCCGGTGATGGCCTCGGCCGCCCGCGGCGCCCTGCTGTGGGGGCCGGTGATCTTCGCCTTCTCCGCCCCGGCCATGGGGGCCCTGGCCCTGCTGGGCGCGGTGCTGTTCGGCCTGTGGCCGCTGTGGGACCGCCCCAACCGCCAGGGCCTGCACGACAAGGTGGCGGGCACCGTGGTCCTGACCGTCCGCTGACGAGCGGGGGATGTCACGGCACCCCCGTGAGGGGCGTAGAGTGCCTCCCGGTGGTACTACACCGCGTAGTAGAAGGCGCGGTGGTGCGGAAAGGAGCCGTGCATGGGCGCGGGGGGAACGTGCTGCGGGATGACGCGGCGCAGGATGCTCGGGACCGCAGGGGCGGCCGGGGCGGCNGGGGGGGGAGGAGCCGGAGCCGCAGGACGCGCTGGTCGGGACCGTGGTGGCGCAGACCGGTGAGGTGCCCGAGGGCGGCGGCACCGTGATCGTGCGGGGCAAGCTGGTGCTCACCCAGCCCGAGAAGGGCGACTACCGGGCCTTCAGCGCCGTGTGCACGCACGCCGGCTGCACCGTCCAGGAGGTGGAGGAGAACATCCACTGCCTGTGCCACGGCAGCGAGTTCGACATCGCCACGGGCGAGCCGGTGGCGGGCCCGGCCACCGAGCCGCTGGAGCGGTTCGACGTCACGGTGGACGGCACCGACATCACCCTGGACGGCCCGCAGGACGCCTGACGGGCAGGTCCCGGCGGGCGGCTACTCGCCGCCGTCGCCGTCCCCGCCGTCGCCGCTGCGCGCCTGCTGCTGGTCGGCCAGGGACCCGTCGGGCGCCTGGGCCGACCGGCCCCGGGCGGGCACCGCGGCGAAGGCGGCGCCCCGGGCCCCGTTCGCGGGCTCCCGGCCGGCGCGCGCCGAGCGGCCGAAGGCCTCCTCGTCCATCGCGATGAACTCGGTGCGGCGGCGCGGCAGCGCCTCGGGGTAGTTCTCGGCGATGAAGGCGATCAGGTGCTCGCGCAGATCGCAGGACAGGTCCCAGCGGGCGTCGGAGTCGGCGGTGGTCACCACCGCGCGCAGCTCGACCACGCCTTCCAGCACGTCGGTGGCCTGCACCGACCAGCGGCGCCCGTCCCACAGCGGGTGGGAGGAGACGTAGGCGCCCACCTCGCGGCGGACCTCCTCGATCGGCACCTCCCAGTCCACCCGCAGCATCACCCAGCCGGTGATCTCGGTGCCCTCCTTGGTCCAGTTCTCGAAGGGCTTGGTGGTGAAGTCCGAGACCGGCACCACCAGGCGCCGCTCGTCCCAGGTGCGCACCGTGACGTGGGTGAGGCTGATCTCCTCCACCCGGCCCCATTCGCCCTCGAAGACCACGATGTCGTTGATCCGCAGCGCGTCGCCGAAGGTCAGCTGCAGCCCGGCGAAAAGGTTGCCCAGCGTCGACTGGGCCGCCACACCGGCCACGATGCCGATCAGGCCCGCCGAGGTGAGCAGCCCGGCGCCCAGCGGCCGCACCGAGTCGAAGGTGAACAGCACCGCGGCGGTGGCCAGCACCACGATGATGCCGGTCACCATCCGCCGGGTCAGCCGCACCTGGGTGCGCAGCCGGCGCGCCCGCCGGTCGGCGTCGTCGTTGCTGTCGGCCAGCCGCGCCAGCACCGCGTCGGTGACCGCGTAGGCCGCCGAGGTCGCCAGCCAGGTGATGCCGATGATCATGGCGATCGCCAGGGCGTGGGTGATCGGACCGTACAGCGACCGGTCCTCCATCTCCGCCACGCTCGGCAGCGAGAGGTTCACGCCGATCGCCGCCGCCGCGACGTAGGCCGAGTAGCGGCACCGCCTGACCAGGTACCCGGCCAGGCTCCACACCTTGGCGAGCTGGTGGGTCAGCAGCCAGTGCACGACCGCCACCAGGCCCATCGAGACCAGCACCGACACCGCGATGCCCGTCCACTGCATGAGGTCCACGGCTCGTCAGTCCTCCCTATCCGGGGTCGTGCCCAACCTAGGGCATCCGGATGCTGAATCGTGACGTTTAGGGCGTCGTGGACGACGCTGTCCGGCATGACGGGCGTTACGGCCGATTGGTCGATCGTCCCCGGGGCCGACCACAATGGAGCCATGACGGTCCGACCCCATCTGCGCCCCCGCCCGGGTTCGATCCCGACCTCGCCCGGGGTATACCGCTTCCGTGACGAGCACGGGCGGGTCATCTACGTGGGCAAGGCGAAGAACCTGCGCGCGCGGCTCTCCTCCTACTTCCAGGACTTCGCCGCGCTGCACCCCCGCACGCAGACCATGGTCTCCACCGCCGCCGACGTCGACTGGACCGTCGTCGGCACCGAGGTGGAGGCCCTGCAGCTGGAGTACTCCTGGATCAAGGAGTACGACCCCCGCTTCAACGTCAAGTACCGCGACGACAAGAGCTACCCCTACCTGGCCGTCACCATGGGCGAGGAGTTCCCCCGGGTGCAGGTCATGCGGGGGGCCAAACGCAAGGGGGTGCGCTACTTCGGCCCCTACGGCCACGCCTGGGCCATCCGCGAGACCGTCGACCTGCTGCTGCGGGTGTTCCCGGTGCGGACCTGCTCGGCCGGGGTGTTCCGGAGCGCCCGGAACAGCGGCCGCCCCTGCCTTCTGGGCTACATCGGCAAGTGCTCGGCCCCGTGCACCGGAAAGATCGGCGCCGAGGAGCACCGCGAGCTGGCCGAGGACTTCTGCTCCTTCATGGCCGGGGACACCGGGCGCTTCATCCGCGCGCTGGAGGGCTCGATGCGCCAGGCCGCGCAGGACCAGGAGTACGAGCGGGCCGCCCGCATCCGCGACGACGTGCAGGCGCTGCGCACCGCCCTGGAGAAGCAGTCGGTGGTGCTGTCCGACTCCACCGACTGCGACGTCATCGCCTTCGCCGAGGACCCCCTGGAGGCCGCGGTCCAGGTCTTCTATGTGCGCGGCGGCCGCATCCGGGGACGCCGCGGCTGGGTGGTGGACAAGGTCGAGGACGTGGGCACCGGCGGCCTCGTCGAGCGCTTCCTGGCCCAGGCCTACGGAGGCGGGGACGCCGGCGGCGCCGAAGGCGCGGCCGTGCCGCGCGAGGTGCTGGTCTCGGCCGAGCCCGCCGACCGCGACGCGGTCGTGGCGTGGCTCACGGAGCTGCGGGGGGCGCGGGTGGACCTGCGGGTACCCCAGAGGGGCGACAAGAAGACCCTGCTGGAGACCGTGGGCAAGAACGCCGACCAGGCCCTGGCCCGGCACAAGACGCAGCGGGCCGGGGACCTGACCACGCGCAGCCGCGCCCTCCAGGAGGTCCAGGAGGCGCTGGACCTGCCCGAGGCCCCGCTGCGGATCGAGTGCTTCGACATCTCCAACCTGATGGGCGAGCACGTGGTCGCCTCGATGGTGGTCTTCGAGGACGGCCTGGCCCGCAAGAAGGAGTACCGGCGCTTCTCCATCCGCGGCACCGCCAAGGGCGACCGCGAGCAGCACGACGCCGCCTCGATGTACGAGGTCGTCCACCGCCGCTTCACCCGCTACCTGGAGGAGGGAGCCAAGAGCGGGGAGCTGGCCACCATGGGCGAGGAGGGGCCCACGGCCGGGGAGGCGTCCGAGGGCGAGGGGGCGGCTCCCGGCAGATTCGCCTACCCGCCTAACCTTGTGGTCGTGGACGGGGGCCGCCCGCAGGTGGAGGCGGCCCGCCGGGCGCTGGACGACCTGGGCATCGACGACGTCGCGGTGTGCGGCCTGGCCAAGCGGCTGGAGGAGGTCTGGCTGCCCGGCGAAGAGGACCCGGTGATCCTGCCGCGCGCGGGGGAGGGGCTGTACCTGCTGCAGCGGGTGCGCGACGAGGCGCACCGGTTCGCCATCGCCTACCACCGCAAGAAGCGCTCCCAGGCGCTCACCGGCAGCGCGCTGGACGACGTCCCCGGCCTGGGGCCGGCCCGCCGGGCGGCGCTGATCAAGCACTTCGGTTCGGTCAAGCGGCTCAAGGCGGCGGGCCCCGAGGAGATCGCACAGGTGCCGGGGGTGGGCCGGGCCACCGCCGAGGCCGTGCACGCCCACCTCAACGGTGGACAGGAACGCAACGATGGGGGATGAGCTGTGATGGCGGAGGGACTCAGTGCGGATCTGCCGCCGGAGATCGTGATCGTCACCGGAATGTCGGGGGCGGGCCGCAGCACCGCCGCCCGGGCGCTGGAGGACCTGGACTGGTTCGTGGTGGACAACCTTCCGCCCGGGCTGCTGCCCACCATGATCGAACTGGCCGGGCGCACCCGCGGCGCGGTGCCCCGGGTGGCCGCCGTGGTGGACGTGCGCTCCATGGCCTTCACCGAGGACCTGCTGTCCACGGTGGAGGAGCTGCGCTCGCGCGGCATCACCGCCCGCGTGGTGTTCCTGGAGGCCGGCGACGAGGCGCTGGTGCGCCGCTTCGAGAGCGTGCGCCGCCCGCACCCGCTGCAGGGGGAGGGGCGGCTGACCGACGGCATCGCCCGCGAGCGCGAGACGCTGCGCGCCATCCGGGGCGAGGCCGACCTGGTGATCGACACCTCGCAGAGCAACGTGCACCAGCTCAAGGCCAAGGTGATCGGCTTCTTCGGGGAGGCCGAGGAGGCCCGCCCGCGCGCCAACGTGGTCTCCTTCGGCTTCAAGCACGGCCTGCCGGTCGACGCCGACCTGGTGCTGGACTGCCGCTTCCTGCCCAACCCGCACTGGGTGCCCGAGCTGCGCCCGCTCAACGGCCGGGACGAGCCGGTGCGCGACTACGTGCTGGCCCAGGGCGGGGCCAAGGAGATGCTGGACGCCTACACCGAGGTGCTGCGCCTGCTCATCGAGGGCTACCGGCGCGAGGGCAAGCACTACATGACGCTGGCGGTGGGCTGCACGGGCGGCAAGCACCGCAGCGTGGCCATGGCCGAGCGGTTCGGCGAGATCCTCGGCGAGCAGGGCGTGGAGGTGCACGTGGTCCACCGCGACGTCGGCCGGGAGTGAGGCCGGGGGCGTCGAATCGCGCAGTCGCCCGGGCGTGCCTACCATTGGGCCGGTGATGGCTATGGGAGCAGGCGCGGACTCCGGGCCGCCGCCCCGGGTGGTGGCCCTGGGCGGGGGGCACGGACTGTCGGCGTCCCTGCAGGCGCTGCGCCGGGTGACCACCGATCTGACCGCCGTGGTCACCGTCGCCGACGACGGGGGGTCCAGCGGGCGGCTCCGCCGCGAGCTGGGCGTGCTGCCCCCGGGCGACCTGCGCATGGCGCTGGCGGCGCTGTGCGGCGACGACGAGTGGGGGCACACCTGGAGCGAGGTGGTCCAGCACCGCTTCCGCAGCGAGGGGGAGCTGCACGGGCACGCGGTGGGCAACCTGCTCATCGTGGCGCTGTGGGAGCTGCTCGGCGACTCGGTGGCGGGCCTGGACTGGGTGGGCCAGCTGCTGGGCGCGCACGGGCGGGTGCTGCCGATGTCGTCGGTGCCGCTGGACATCGCCGCGGAGGTGGAGGGGGCCGATGCCGACCGCCCCGGCGAGGTGGTGACCGTGCGCGGCCAGGTGGCCTGCGCCAGCACCGGGGGGCGGGTGCGCTCGATCTCCCTGCTCCCGGAGTCGCCGCCGGCCTCGCCGCAGGCGGTCAAGGCGGTGCACGAGGCCGACTGGGTGGTCTTCGGCCCCGGCTCCTGGTTCACCAGCGTGCTGCCGCACCTGCTGGTGCCGGACCTGGCGCGGGCGCTGGTGGACACCGCGGCGCGGCGGGTGGTGGCGCTCAACCTGTCGCCGCAGCGCGGCGAGACCGACGGCTTCGCGCCCGAGACCTACCTGCGGGTGCTGGAGGAGCACGCCCCCGAGCTGGGGGTGGACGTGGTGCTGGCCGACCGCTCGGTGGTGCAGGACGCCGGGCCGCTGCGCGAGGCGGCGGCGCGGCTGGGCGGGGAGCTGGTGCTGGCCGACGTCGGGGTCGGCGACGGCAGCCCCCGTCACGACCCGGACCGCCTGGCCGCCGTGTTCGACCGGGTGTTCCGGGGCGCAGAGCAGTAGTGTGCCGTGGGAAGACGAGTTCCAGGGGGAGGACCGCATCCATGGCGATGACCGGCGTGGTGAAGGACGAGCTGAGCCGGCTGTCCGTGCTCAAACCGTGCTGCCGCAAAGCCGAGGTCTCCACGATCCTTCGCTTCACCGGTGGGCTGCACCTGGTGGGCGGGAGGATCGTGATCGAGGCCGAGCTGGACACCGGGGCGGCCGCCCGTCGGCTGCGCCGTGACATCTCCGAGGTCTTCGGCCACGAGTCCGAGGTGGTGGTGCTGGCCCCCAGCGGGCTGCGCAAGGGCAACCGGTACGTGGTCCGGGTGATCAAGGACGGCGAGAGCCTGGCCCGGCAGACCGGGCTGATCGACAACAACGGGCGCCCGGTGCGCGGGCTGCCCCGGCACGTGGTGGCCGGCGGCTCCTGCGACGCCGAGTCGGCCTGGCGGGGGGCGTTCATCGCGCACGGCTCGCTGACCGAGCCGGGGCGGTCGATGTCGCTGGAGGTGACCTGCCCGGGCCCGGAGGCGGCGCTGGCGCTGGTGGGGGCGGCCCGCCGGCTCAAGGTGCACGCCAAGGCGCGCGAGGTGCGCGGGGTGGACCGGGTGGTGGTGCGCGACGGCGACTCCATCGGGGCGCTGCTCACCCTGCTGGGCGCCCACCAGAGCGTGCTGGCCTGGGAGGAGCGGCGGATGCGCCGCGAGGTGCGGGCCACCGCCAACCGGCTGGCCAACTTCGACGACGCCAACCTGCGGCGCAGCGCGCGGGCGGCGGTGGCCGCGGGCGCGCGGGTGGAGCGGGCGCTGGAGATCCTCGGCGATGAGGCCCCCGACCACCTGGTGGCGGCCGGCAGGCTGCGGCTGGCGCACAAGCAGGCGTCGCTGGAGGAGCTGGGCCAGCTGTCCACGCCCCCGCTGACCAAGGACGCGATCGCCGGGCGGATCCGGCGGCTGCTGGCCATGGCCGACAAGCGCGCGTGTGACCTTGGTATCGCCGGCACCGACGCCAACCTGACCCCGGACATGCTCGCCTGCTGAGCGTGTGAATCGGTGTGAAGGAATCAGAATTCTTCCCGGTCACCCCGGGTGCGGGTGTTCGCCTTTGTGAGGGGCGGGCGGCCTGCGAAAACTTCTGAAAATGGTCTAGTCCTCTGCTCGCGGACGGTGCCACACTGGGCCCGGCGCCGCCGCGGGGCGATAGGCTCGGCCCTGACAACCCCCCGGCGCTCTTTATCCCCGCCCGCGCGAACGAACGTGAGGAGACTGGTTACCGTGACCATCCGTGTAGGCGTGAACGGTTTCGGTCGGATCGGCCGCAACTTCTGGCGCGCCGCCCAGGCCGCCGGCAGCGAGGTCGAGATCGTCGCGGTGAACGACCTCACCGACAACGCCACCCTGGCGCACCTGCTCAAGTACGACTCGGTGCTGGGCACCCTGGACGGCGACGTCGAGGTGGGCGAGGACTCCATCCGGGTCGGCAGCACCACCATCAAGACGCTGGAGCAGCGCGACCCGGCCCAGCTGCCCTGGGGCGAGCTGGGCGTGGACGTCGTCATCGAGTCCACCGGCCGGTTCACCAACGCCGAGGACGCCAAGAAGCACATCCAGGCCGGCGCCAAGAAGGTCATCGTCTCCGCCCCGGCCAAGGGCGAGGACATGACCGTCGTCATGGGCGTGAACGACGACACCTACGACCCGGCCAAGCACCACGTCATCTCCAACGCCTCGTGCACCACCAACTGCGTGGCGCCGATGGCCAAGGTCCTGCTCGACTCCTTCGGGATCACCAAGGGCCTGATGACGACGGTCCACGCCTACACCAACGACCAGGTCATCCTGGACTTCCCGCACAAGGACCTGCGCCGGGCCCGCGCCGCGGCCGCCAACATCATCCCCACCAGCACCGGTGCCGCCAAGGCGACCGCCCTGGTGCTGCCCGAGCTCAAGGGCAAGCTGGACGGCATGGCCATGCGCGTCCCGGTGCCGGACGGCTCGGTCACCGACCTGGTGGTGGAGCTGGAGCGGGAGGTCACCTCCGAGGAGGTCAACGCCGCGTTCAAGGCCGCCGCCGACGGCCCGCTCAAGAACGTGCTGCGCTACACCGCCGACCCGATCGTCTCCTCCGACATCGTCGGCACCTCCCCCTCGTGCACCTTCGACTCCCAGCTGACCATGGCCTTCGGCAACACGGTCAAGATCGTGGGCTGGTACGACAACGAGTGGGGCTACTCCAACCGCCTCGTCGACGCCGCCAAGCTGGTCGGCACCGGCCTGTAGGCCNCGCGCCCCGCTCGGCGGGGCGCGCCGCCCGGCACGTTTCACCACCGACCACGACCCCGACAACGGAGAAGAGCATGCGGACGATCGACGACCTCGACGTCGCGGGCAAGCGGGTCTTCGTCCGGTCCGACCTGAACGTGCCCCTGGACGGCGGGCGCATCACCGACGACGGCCGGATCCGCGCCGCCCTGCCCACCATCGAGAAGCTGCGCGGCCGCGGCGCCCGGGTGGTCGTCGCCGCCCACCTGGGCCGCCCCAAGGGCGCGCCCGACGCGGCCTACACGCTGCGCCCGGTCGCCGAGCGCCTCGGCGAGCTGCTGGGCGCCCCGGTCGCCTTCGCCGAGGACACCGCGGGCGAGGCGGCCCGCTCCGCCGTGGAGTCCCTGGACGACGGCGGTGTGGCGCTGCTGGAGAACCTGCGCTTCGAGCCGGGGGAGACCAGCAAGGACGACGCCGAGCGCGGCGAGTTCGCCGACCGCCTGGCCGGACTGGCCGACCTCTACGTCGGCGACGGCTTCGGCGCGGTGCACCGCAGGCACGCCAGCGTCTACGACCTGCCCGCGCGGCTGCCGCACGCCGTCGGCGGCCTGGTGCTGGCCGAGGTGCAGGTTCTGCGCCGGCTCACCGAGGACCCGCAGCGGCCCTACACCGTCGTGCTGGGCGGGGCCAAGGTCTCCGACAAGCTCGGCGTCATCGCCAACCTGCTGGGCACCGCCGACCGCCTGGTCATCGGCGGCGGCATGGCCTACACCTTCCTCAAGGCCAAGGGGCAGGAGGTCGGCTCCAGCCTCCTGGAGGCCGACCAGGTCGACACCGTCGCCGGGTACCTGCGCGAGGCCGAGGAGCGCGGCGTGGAGATCGTGCTGCCGGTCGACGTGGTGGCCGCCGAGTCGTTCTCGGCCGACGCCCCGCACGGCCCGGTCCCGGTCGAGGCGATCCCCGCCGACCGGATGGGCCTGGACATCGGCCCGCAGAGCGCCGAGCTGTTCGCCCGGAAGGTGCACGAGAGCCGCACCGTCTTCTGGAACGGGCCCATGGGCGTGTTCGAGATGGAGCCCTACTCCCACGGCACCCGCGCGCTGGCCGGGGCCCTGGTCGACTCGGCCGCCTTCACCGTGGTCGGCGGCGGCGACTCGGCCGCGGCCGTGCGCGCGCTCGGCTTCGACGAGGCGGGGTTCGGCCACATCTCCACGGGCGGCGGAGCCAGCCTGGAGTACCTGGAGGGCAAGGACCTTCCGGGCATCGAAGCCCTGAAGGACTGAGAGGAAGCACCGAACCATGGCACAGCCCGAGCGCAAGCCGCTCATCGCCGGCAACTGGAAGATGAACAACAACCACCTCGAGGCGATCGCGCTGGTGCAGAAGCTCGCCTTCGCCCTCGACGCCGCGGACTACGACCGCGCCGAGGTGGTCGTCCTTCCCCCCTTCACCGACCTGCGCAGCGTGCAGACCCTGGTGGACGGCGACAAGCTCTCCATCGCCTACGGCGCCCAGGACCTCTCGCGGCACGAGAAGGGCGCCTACACCGGCGAGGTCTCCGGCCCCATGCTGGCCAAGCTGGGGTGCTCCTACGTGCTGGCGGGCCACTCCGAGCGCCGCGAGTACCACGCCGAGGACGACGCCCTGGTCAACGCCAAGGTCAAGGCCGCCTTCGCGCACGACATCACCCCGATCCTGTGCGTGGGCGAGGGGCTGGAGGTGCGCAAGGCCGGCGACCAGGTCGCGCACACCTCCGCGCAGGTCGAGGCGGCCGTGAAGGGGCTCACCGCCGAGCAGGTCGAGCGCCTGGTCATCGCCTACGAGCCGGTCTGGGCGATCGGCACCGGCGAGGTCGCCACCCCCGACGACGCCCAGGAGGTGTGCGGGGCCGCGGTCCGCGCCACCCTGGCCGGCCTGTACGACGAGGCCACGGCCGCCAAGACGCGGGTGCTCTACGGCGGTTCGGTCAAGCCGGACAACATCGGCGGCATCATGGCCAAGGCCGACATCGACGGCGCCCTGGTGGGCGGGGCGAGCCTCAAGGCCGACGACTTCGCGAAGCTGGTCAAGTTCGACACGTGACGGCCGGTGCGCGGGACGCGCTACACTTCCCCGGAGGTTCGTCCTCCTGGCGTACGTGCGTCCCGCGTTCGCGTTAGAATTTCAGATACTGTCCCCGGTCCCTCCTCCGCCGGGCCCTTGGCCCAGCCGAGCGGCGTGCCTGCGGTCTTGGGACCCGAGCCGTCCATTCCCCTCGTCGGGGTCGAGATTCGGGTGAGCGTGTGATCCTCGGTCTGTCCATCCTCGTGATGCTCTGCAGCGTGCTGCTGGTCCTCATGGTGCTCCTGCACAAGGGCAAGGGCGGCGGCCTGTCCGACCTCTTCGGCGGCGGTGTCACCTCCTCCCTCGGCGGTTCGTCGGTGGTGGAGCGCAACCTCGACCGGATCACCGTCGTCACGGCCCTGGTGTGGATCATCGCCGTGGTCGTGCTCGGCCTGCTCATCAACCGGGGCGCCTGAACCAGTTCCGCCGTGCCCGCCGCACCGGGGCGCGCGCCAGTCTTTTCCGTGCCCCGCCCGCGGTGGGGCGTGTCCGCCGAAGGAGAGTTTCGTGGGTAGTGGCAGCGCCATCCGTGGCAGCCGCGTGGGCGCCGGTCCGATGGGCGAGGCCGAGCGCGGCGAGTCCGCGCCGCGCATCCGGGTTCCGTTCTACTGCGCCAACAAGCACGAGGTCGTGCCCAGTTTCTCGAACGAGGCCGCGGTCCCCGAGGAGTGGGACTGCCCCCGGTGCGGGTTCCCCGCCGGCAAGGACCCCCAGAACCCGCCGTCCCCGCCGCGGACCGAGCCCTACAAGACGCACCTGGCCTACGTGAAGGAGCGCCGCAGCGAGGAGGACGGCAAGGCCATCCTGGACGAGGCCCTGGCCAAGCTGCGCGCCGAGCGCGCCGAGATCCGGGCCGAGATGGAGGCCAACGCCAAGGCGAAGGCCAAGGCCAAGGCGGGCCGCTGAGCCGCAGCGCAGACCACGGAACGGGGACCCCGCATCGCGGGGTCCCCGTTCTCGTGTGCGGCCCTCAGCCGGAGGGCGGGCGCCCGCCGAGGCGCCGGGTGAGCTCGGCGGCGGCGTCGCGGGCGCGCGAGGCCAGGGCGGTGGGGGTGACCGGGCGCTCGGAGGGCACGGTGAGGCTGATCGCGGCCACGGGCGCGGCGTTGTGGTCGAAGGCGGCCGCGGCCACCGAGGAGAAGCCGTCGGTGACCTGGCCCTCCTCCAGCGCGTAGCCCTGGCGGCGCTCGGCGGCCAGCGCCTCGCGCAGCTCGCCGGGGGAGGCCGGGCCGCGCCCGGTGCGGTCGACGAAGGCGTCGGCGCCCGGGTACAGCGCCCGCACCTGGGCGCGCGGCAGGTGCGCGAGCAGGACCCGGCCCGAGGCGGTCAGGTGGGCGGGCAGGCGCACCCCCACGCCGGTGATGAGCACGGGGGCGTGCGGGGGGTGCTCCTTGAGCAGGTAGAGGGTGTCGCGGCCGTGCAGGATGCCCAGGTGGGCGGTGGCGCCGGTCTCCTCGCACAGCCGGGACAGCAGCGGCCGGGCCAGCCGCTCCAGCGGGTCGTGGCGCAGGTAGGCCGAGCCGATCTCGAAGGCGGCCACGCCCAGGCCCCACCGCTGCTCCTCGGGCAGGTGCACCACGAAGCCCTCGTCGGCCAGGGCCTCCAGGAGCTGGTAGGCGCTGGAGCGGGGCAGGCCCAGCTCGGCGGCCAGGGCCGCCGCCGACACCGGGCCGGAGCGCCCGGCCAGGTGCCGCAGCATCCGCAGCGCCCGCGTGGCGGCCGGTACATGCGACATGCTCCGCATTGTGGCACGTCAGGCAGGGGAGGACGGTCGGCGCCTCCACCGGCGCCCGGCCCCCGGCCGCAGGCGGCCCCCCGGTCGGCGCGACCGCGGGAGGTGCGCCGGCCTCTTCGCGCCGTTGCCGTGGTCGCCGTGGTTGCGCGGTGCGGCCATGGTTCACCTCACCAGGAACGTGTCGGCTCGGGCGGCGCGGGCGGTGCGGACGCTGAGGCGGCCGCAGGCGCAGCGGGTGTAGACGATGGTCCCGAAGGACACGGGGTGGCGTGAGACCACCTGCTCATCGGTGCCGTCGGGGCGCCCGCAGGAGGGGCAGCGGCCGGTGTCGGAGACGGGCCGGGGGGCGGTTTCGGTATCCATGCGTCCAGTGTGGGCGCCGGGAACCCTTCAGGTCCATCTCAACTTTGTGAAAGGGAACGTGTAGCATCGCCTACATGATCGATGTGCGCAGGCTGCGCGTCCTGAGGGCCGTCGCCGACCACGGGACGGTCACCGCCGCCGCCGACGCGATGCACCTGACCCCGTCCGCGGTCTCCCAGCAGGTGCGGGCGCTCGGCCGGGACCTGGGGGTGGAGCTGCTGGCCCCGCAGGGGCGCGGGATCCGGCTCACCTCCGAGGGGCAGGTGCTGCTGGAGCACGCCGACGCCATGGAGGAGCGCTGGGAGCGGGCGCTGACGGACCTGGCCGCGCACGCCGAGGGGCGGACCGGCGTGCTGCGCATGGTCGCCTACCCGACGGCCGTGTCGGCGCTGGCGGCCCCGGTGGCGGCCCGGCTCCGGGAGCGGGCGCCCCGGCTCTCGGTCGAGATCGGCGAAGTCGACGGGACGCCGGCCTACGAGGCGCTGCTGGCGGGGCGCGCCGACATCGCCGTGGCGGTGCCGCCGCCGGACGGCCCCCCGGCCGACGACCGCCGCTTCGATCAGCGCCCGCTGCTGCGCGAGCCCCTGGACCTGTTCGTCCCGGTCGGACACCCGCTCCAAGGGCGTGCGCCGGTGCGCCTGGACGAGGCGGCCGGACAGGAGTGGATCGCCTCCAAGGACGAGTGCCACCAGGCGTGGATCGTGCAGGCGGCCTGCTCTGCGGCGGGGTTCACCCCGCACTATGCGCACCGGGTGTCGGACTGGACGGGGGTGCTGGCGCTGGTCGCCGCGGGGCTGGGGGTGACGCTGGGGCCGCGGATGCTCCCCCTGCCCGAGGACGGCGGGGTGGCCCGGGTCCGCCTGGAGGGCGCCTCGGCCCCGTACCGGAGCGTCTTCACCGTCGTGCGCCGGGGAGCGGCCGAGCGCCCGGCGGTCGCCCAGGGCCGCCGGCTCCTGGAAGAGGTGGCCGCCGGGCTCGGCGTCTGACCGGGACGGCGACCGCTCTGTCTGAGATCTCGGACAGATGGTGCGCGGCGGTGCTGCGGGGCGGCCCGCCGAGGGCGTGGAATGGGGGCATGTCCACCACCACCACCGCAACCGCTGACGAGGTCGTGCTCGGCCGCTCCTCCCTCACCGCCGAGGAGGTGGTCGCCGTCGCGCGCCGGGGCGCGCGGGTGCGCCTGGCCGACGACGCGCTCAAGGCGCTGGCCGAGGGCCGCGAGCAGGTGCGCGCCCTGGCCGAGGGGGACCGGCCCGCCTACGGCGTCAGCACCGGCTTCGGCGCCCTGGCCACCCGGCACATCGCCCCCGACCTGCGGGCCCGTCTCCAGCGCTCGCTGGTGCGCTCGCACGCCGCCGGGGCCGGCGCCGAGGTGGAGGCCGAGGTCGTGCGCGCCCTGATGCTGCTGCGCCTGCGCACCCTGGCCTCCGGCTCCACTGGTGTGGAGCCCGGCACCGCCCGCGCCCTGGAGGGCATGCTCAACGCCGGCATCACCCCCGTGGTGCTGGAGTACGGCAGCCTGGGCTGCTCCGGCGACCTGGCCCCGCTCAGCCACGTCGCGCTGGCCCTGATGGGCGAGGGCGAGGTGCGCGATTCCTCCGGCGAGCGGCGCCCCGCCGCCGAGGCGCTGGCCGCCGCCGGGCTGGAGCCGGTGGAGCTGGGCGCCAAGGAGGGCCTGGCGCTGATCAACGGCACCGACGGCATGCTCGGCATGCTCGTGCTGGCCTGCNGACGCCCCCGCCGCCATGAGCGTGGAAGCGCTGCTGGGGACCGACCGGGTGTTCGCCGCCGACCTGCAGCGGATGCGCCCGCACCCGGGCCAGGCCGACGCCGCCGCCAACATGCTGGCGCTGCTCGACGGCTCGCCCATCGTCGCCTCGCACCGCGGCCCGGACTGCACCCGGGTCCAGGACGCCTACTCGCTGCGGTGCGCCCCCCAGGTCGCCGGCGCGGCCCGGGACACCCTGGCCCACGCCCGCGCCGTCGCCGAGCGCGAACTGGCCGCGGTCATCGACAACCCGGTGATCACCCCCGACGGCCGGGTGGAGTCCAACGGCAACTTCCACGGCGCACCGGTCGGCTACGTGCTCGACTTCCTGGCGATCGCCGCCGCCGACGTGGCCTCCATCGCCGAGCGCCGCACCGACCGCATGCTCGACGTGGCCCGCTCGCACGGCCTGCCCGCGTTCCTGGCCGACGACCCGGGCGTGGACTCGGGCCACATGATCGCCCAGTACACCCAGGCCGGCCTGGTCTCGGAGATGAAGCGCCTGGCCGCCCCGGCCAGCGTCGACTCCATCCCCTCCTCGGCGATGCAGGAGGACCACGTCTCCATGGGCTGGTCCGCCGCCCGCAAGCTGCGCCGCGCGGTGGCCGCCCTGACCGACGTGCTGGCCGTGGAGCTGCTCACCGCCGCCCGCGCCCTGGACCTGCGCTCGCCGCTGGAGCCCGGCCCGGCCACCGGCGCCGTGCGCGGCGCGCTGCGCGCCCGGGTGCCCGGCCCCGGCCCCGACCGCTACCTGGCGCCCGAGATCGCCGATGCCTCGGCCCTGATCGCCGACGGCGCCGTGGTGGAGGCCGCCGAGACGGCCGTCCCCCTGCGCTGAACCCCCCGCCCGCGCTGCACACCAGGAGGCGTCATGGCAGCCCAGCACACCCCCCGCACCGTCCGCGCCCCGCGCGGCACCGCCCGCACCGCCAAGGGCTGGCCCCAGGAGGCGGCGCTGCGGATGCTGCACAACAACCTCGACCCCGAGGTGGCCGAGCACCCCGAGCGGCTCGTCGTCTACGGCGGCACCGGCAAGGCCGCCCGCGACTGGGAGAGCTTCGACCGGATCACCGCGACGCTGCGCGGCCTGGAGGACGACGAGACCCTGCTCGTGCAGTCCGGCCGCCCGGTCGGGGTCATGCGCACCCACGAGTGGGCGCCCCGGGTGCTCATCGCCAACTCCAACCTGGTGGGCGACTGGGCCACCTGGGAGGAGTTCCGCCGCCTGGAGGCGCTCGGGCTGACCATGTACGGCCAGATGACCGCCGGGTCCTGGATCTACATCGGCACCCAGGGCATCCTCCAGGGCACCTACGAGACCTTCGGTGCGGTGGCCGCCGAGCGCGGCGGCACCCTGGAGGGCACCATCACCCTCACCGCCGGGCTCGGCGGCATGGGCGGCGCCCAGCCGCTGGCGGTCACCATGAACGGCGGTGCGGCGATCGTCGTGGAGTGCGACCCGAGCCGCATCGACCGCCGCATCGAGCACCGCTACCTGGACGTGCGCGCCGACACCGTCGACGAGGCGCTGCGCCTGGCCACCGAGGCCCGCGACGCCCGCCGCCCGCTGTCGGTGGGGCTGCTGGGCAACGCCGCCGAGGTGGTGCCCGAGCTGCAGCGGCGCGGGGCGCCCGTCGACATCGTCACCGACCAGACCAGCGCCCACGACCCGCTGTCCTACCTGCCGGCCGGGGTGGCCTTCGAGGACTGGGCCGACTACGCCCGCGCCAAGCCCGCCGAGTTCACCGCCCGCGCCCGGGAGTCGATGGCCGCCCACGTGGAGGCCATGGTCGGGTTCATGGACGCCGGGGCCGAGGTCTTCGACTACGGCAACTCCATCCGCGGGGAGGCCCGCGAGGCCGGGTTCGCCCGCGCCTTCGACTTCCCCGGGTTCGTGCCCGCCTACATCCGCCCGCTGTTCTGCGAGGGCAAGGGGCCGTTCCGCTGGGCGGCGCTCTCCGGCGACCCGGCCGACATCGCCCGCACCGACCGCGCCGTGCTGGACCTGTTCCCCGAGAACGAGCACCTGGCCCGGTGGATCCGGCTGGCCGGGGAGAAGGTCTCCTTCCAGGGGCTGCCGGCCCGCATCTGCTGGCTCGGCCAGGGCGAGCGGGCCGCGGCCGGGGAGCGGTTCAACGAGCTGGTCGCCTCCGGGGAGGTGAGCGCCCCGCTGGCGATCGGCCGCGACCACCTGGACACCGGATCGGTCGCCTCCCCCTACCGGGAGACCGAGGCGATGCGCGACGGCTCCGACGCCATCGCCGACTGGCCGCTGCTCAACGCGCTGGTCAACACCGCCTCGGGCGCCTCGTGGGTGTCGCTGCACCACGGCGGCGGGGTCGGCATGGGCCGCTCCCTGCACGCCGGGCAGGTCAGCGTCGCCGACGGCACCGAGCTGGCCGCGCGCAAGCTGGAGCGGGTGCTCACCAACGACCCGGGCACGGGCGTGGTCCGGCACGCCGACGCCGGCTACCCCGAGGCCGAGGCGGTCGCCGAGCGTGAGGGCCTGCGCCTGCCGATGCGGGAGGGCGGGGCCGGTGCCTGAGCCGCACACCGCCGACGGCGGCACCGGCCGGTTCGACCGGCTGTTCGACCGGCTGTGGGACGAGCTGGCCCCGATCGGGCGGGNGGCGGGGCCCCCCCCCCCGGCGGCTCCCGCCGCTTCACCTTCGGCGGGCCCGACGCCGAGCTGCGGGACTGGTTCCACCGGGCGGCCGCCGGGGTCGGCCTGGACGCGGAGACCGACGGCAACGGCAACATGTGGGCCTGGTGGGGCGCGCCCGGCCCGGACGCCGTGGTCACCGGCTCCCACCTGGACTCGGTCCCCGACGGCGGCGCCTACGACGGCCCGCTGGGGGTGGTGAGCGCGCTGGCGGCCGTGGCCGAGCTGCGCCGGCGCGGCGTCCGGCCCCGCCGCCCGCTGGCGGTCGCGGTGTTCGCCGAGGAGGAGGGCGCCCGCTTCGGGGTGCCGTGCCTGGGCAGCCGGCTGCTCACCGGGGCGGTCACCGCCGAGCGCGCCGCCGCTCTGGCCGACCCCTCGGGCACCACGTGGGCCCAGGCCATGGAGCGGGCCGGGAGGGACCCGGCCGCGATGGGGCCCGACCCCGAGCGGCTGGCGCGCATCGGCCGCTTCGTCGAACTCCACGTCGAGCAGGGGCGGGCGCTGGCCGACCGGGACCGCGCGGTGGGCGCCGCCCGCTCCATCTGGCCGCACGGGCGGTGGCGCTGGACCTTCACCGGCCGCGCCGACCACGCGGGCACCACCCGCCTGGAGGACCGGCGCGACCCGATGCTGCCCATGGCCCGCATGGTGCTGGCCGCCCGTGCCGCCGCGGCCGCGCACGGCGCGGTGGCCACCGTGGGCCGCGTCGAGGCCGAGCCCAACGGCACCAACGCCATCGCCTCCCGGGTGCGGGCGTGGCTGGACGCCCGCGCGCCCGACACCGGGGACCTGGGCGCGGTGGTGGCCGACGTGGCCGCGGAGGTCCGCCGCGCCGCCGAGGAGCAGGGGGTGGGCGCCGAGGAGCACCAGGAGTCCGACACCCCCGTGGTGGAGTTCGACGGCGGCCTGACCGAACGGGCCGCCGCGGTGGCCGGGGGCGCCGGCGGACCCGTCCCGATCCTGCCGACCGGGGCGGGCCACGACGCGGGCGTGCTGGCGGCGCACGTGCCCACGGCGATGCTGTTCGTGCGCAACCCCACCGGCGTGTCCCACTCCCCGGAGGAGCACGCCGAGCGCCCCGACTGCCACGCGGGCGTGTGGGCCCTGGCCGACGTCCTGGAGGACCTGGCGGCGGGGGAAAAGGGCGCGTCCGGACCGCGTCCGCCCCGTCCACCCCGACAGTGAAGGAGACGCGCGTGTCCGCCACCGACCACCGCGACGGGCTGTACTGGTGCTCCTGGGCCCTGGTCACCCCCGGGCCGGGGCCCGGTGCCGACGCCGGGGCGGCCTCGCCCGGCGCCGTCATCGAGGTCCGCGACGGACGGATCGCCTCGGTGCGCACCGGCGAGCCCGCGCCCCCGCCCGGGGCCGAGCGCCTGGACGGCCTGGTCGTCCCCGGGTTCGCCAACGCCCACTCGCACGCCTTCCACCGGGCCCTGCGGGGCCGGACCGGCGAGCACGGCGGCTCCTTCTGGACCTGGCGCGAGCTGATGTACCGGGCCGCCGAGCGGCTGACCCCCGACACCTACCGGGAGCTGGCCGCCGGGGTGTACGCCGAGATGGCACTGGCCGGCGTCACCTGCGTGGGCGAGTTCCACTACCTGCACCACGCCCCCGGCGGCAAGCGCTACGACGACCCCNCGCCCGCCGCCGACGCCGGGATCCGCATCACCCTGCTGGACACCCTCTACCTCGCCGGCGGCCTGGACGCCGGGGGCGGCCACCGCCCCCTGGAAGGCGCCCAGCTGCGCTTCGGCGACGGCGACGCCGACGCCTGGGCCGAACGGGTCGCCGCCTTCCGCCCCGGCGGCGGCCACGCCAGGGTCGGCACCGCCGCGCACTCGGTGCGCGCCGTCCCCGCCGGCCAGCTCGCCCGGTTCGCCGCCCTGCACGGGCCCGACGGCCTCGACCGGACGTCGCCGCACGTCCACCTGTCCGAGCAGCCCGCCGAGAACGCGGCCTGCCGCGCCCACTACGGCCGCACCCCCACCGCCCACCTGCACGAGGCGGGCCTGTTCGCCGACCTGCACCCGGTCGCGGTGCACGCCACCCACCTGGAGCCCGCCGACGCGGCGCTGCTCCGGGACGCCCGGGCGGGGGTGTGCCTGTGCCCCACCACCGAGCGGGACCTGGCCGACGGCCTGCCGCCGCTGGCCGGCCTGGACCCCGCACGCGTTCCCCTGTCCCTGGGCAGCGACGGCCACTCCACCATCGACCTGCTGGAGGAGGCACGCGGGGCGGAGATGCACGAGCGCCTGCGCACCGGGCGCCGCGGCACCGTCCCGGCGCCGCGCCTGCTGGACGCCCTGCACGAGGGCGGCCACGCCGACGCGCTGGGTTGGGAGGACGCCGGACGGATCGCGCCCGGCAAGCGTGCCGACCTGGTCGTGCTGGACCTGGACTCGGTGCGCACGGCCGGGTTCGACCCGCGCAGCGCCGCCGACACCGCCGTCTTCGCCGCCACCGCGGCCGAGGTGCGCCACACCATGGCCGACGGCCGGTGGATCGTCCGGGACCGGGTGCACCTCGACCGCCCTGACGCCGCCGCCCGCCTGCACACCGCGATCACGGAGCTGCTGGCGTGAGCCGCCGCCCGGCCGCGCCCGCACCGCACCCGACCACGACGTCCACCACCGACCACCCTGGAGGCAGCTGATGACCGACGCCGCTCCCGAGACCGTGCTCATCGACGGCATCGGCGTCCTGGCCACCAACGACCCGGCCCTGGGGGAGGGCGTCACCGGCGCGATCCCCGACGCCGCGCTGGTCGTGCAGGGCGAAACGGTGGCCTGGGCCGGCCCCGCCGCCCGAGCCCCCGCCGCCGACGCCCGCGTCGACGCCGGGGGCCGCTGCGTCATCCCGGGCTTCGTCGACAGCCACTCCCACATCGTCTTCGCCGGCGACCGGGGCCGGGAGTTCGGCGCCCGGATGAGCGGGCGCCCCTACGAGGCCGGCGGCATCCGCACCACGGTGGCCGCCACCCGCGCCGCCTCCGACGCCGAGCTGCTGGACAAGGCGACCCGCCTGCTCAACGAGGCCCGTGCCCAGGGGACCACCACCCTGGAGATCAAGTCCGGCTACGGGCTGAGCACCGCCGACGAGGAGCGCGCGCTGCGCGTCGCCGGGCGCCTCACCGAGGAGGCCACCTTCCTGGGCGCGCACATCGTCCCGCCCGAGTACCGGGACGACCCGCAGGGGTACGTCGACCTGGTCACCGGTGAGATGCTCGACGCCTGCGCCCCGCACGCCCGTTGGATCGACGTCTTCTGCGAGCGCGGCGCCTTCGACGAGGAGGCCTCCCGGCGCATCCTCAAAGCGGGCATGGACCGCGGCCTGCACGCCCGCGTCCACGGCAACCAGCTCGGCCCCGGCCCGGGCGCGCGCCTGGCCGCCGAGCTCGGCGCCGCCTCGGTCGACCACTGCACCTTCCTGGAGCCCGAGGACGTTGAGGCGCTGGCCGCCTCCGAGACCGTGGCCACCCTGCTGCCCGGCGTCGACTTCTCCACCCGCCAGCCCTACCCCGACGCCCGCGCGCTCATCGACGCCGGCGCCACCGTGGCCCTGGCCGGCGACTGCAACCCGGGCTCCTGCTTCACCTCCAGCATGGCCTTCTGCATCGCCCTGGCCGTGCGGGAGATGCACATGACCCCCGAGGAGGCGCTGTGGGCGGCCACCGCCGGCGGGGCGCGGGCGCTGCGCCGCACCGATGTGGGACGCCTCACCCCGGGCTCGCGCGCCGACCTGGCGGTGCTGGAGGCGCCCGACCCGGTCTACCTGGCCTATCGTCCCGGAGTGCCGATGACGGCGGCCGTGTGGCGGGCGGGCCGTCCGGTGGCCGGGGCGGATCTCACCCGGGGTTGACCCTGCCGTAGCGCGCCGGAAACCTGCGCCCTGCAGTCTCTTCGGTGACGGCGGGGCCACCGGGGCCGCGCCGCAGAGCGAGGGGGCGGCCATGGGACTGTGGCGCATCCGCACCGCGGTGGAGGACCGGCCGGGGCGGCTGGCCGACCTGGCCGGCGCGGTGGCCGCCGAGGGCGGCGACATCGTGGGGCTGACCATCCACACCGACGCCGCCGGGGTGGTCGACGAGTTCATCGTGGACGTGCCCGGCGACCACCGCCGGCTGCTGGAGGAGCTCACCCGGCGCGGCGCGGGCGAGGAGGCCGCGGCCGTGCCCGCCCGGCCCCGGGAGGTCGGCGACGACGTCACCCGGGCGCTGATGCTCACCGCGCGGCTGCGCGGCGCCCCGCACCGGCTGCCCGAGGCCCTGGCCGAGCTGCTCAACGCCGACGAGGCCCGCTGGACCGGCCTGGGCACCTCCGGGCGCGCGGCGGCGCCGCAGTTCCCCGAGGAGCCCGAGTCGGAGCTGCTGGTGCCGGTCGGCGCGCTGCGCGGGGTCCGGCTGCGCCGGGTGGACCGGCCCTTCACCTGGACCGAGTCGGCCCGCGCCGATGCCCTGGTGCGCTCGGTGCTGCCCCCGGCCGGGCCGGTGCCCACCGGCGGCACGCTGACCACCGCCTCGGGCGAGCGGCTGCACACCCGACCGGTGTGCTCCGGCGACGCCCGCGCGCTCCGCCGGCTGCACCGCCGCTGCACGCCGCACACCAAGCGCCGGCGCTACCTGACGGCGGTGGAGGAGCCCGGGTCCGGTGTGCTGGGGGTGTTCTGCGATCCCGAGCGCGGGCTGACGCTGGCGGCCTGGCCCGAGGGGGCCGACGAGCCGGTCGCCCTGGCCCACCTGATGTACACGCTCGACCCCGGTGTGGGGGAGATGGCCTTCCTCGTGGAGGACTCCTGGCAGGGCCGGGGGGTGGGCACCGCGCTGGCCGGTGCGCTCGCCGCCGTGGCCGTCGACTGGGGGATGGCGGAGGTCCGGGCCGAGACCGCCGCCGACAACCGCGCGATGCTGGGCATCATGCGCGGGCTCGGGGCCGCGGTGGGCCGCCCGTCCACGGGCACGGTCCAGGCCCGTTTGCCGCTGGCGGGCCGGGTGCCCGCGCGGGAACCGGGGCCGCTGGCCTCGCTCATGACCCGCCCCGGGGCCGCCGGGCGGTAGGGGGTGCGGAGTCCGGGAGCCAGGGGTGCGCTTCCGGACCCGTGCGAGGGAAGGCCGGGATGCCAGGGATTCCGGCCCTCCCGCCCCCGAACCCGGGGTGTGCGGCGGTGCGGGGCGTCCCGGCGAAGCGGTGTCGGACGCCGGNCCGCCAGCCGCTTCAGCGGCTGGTTCGGCTGGTTCGGCGGTGGGCTCAGCGGCGTGCCGGCAGGCTCGTGCGGCGCCCGTGGAGCAGGGAGACCGCGACGTCGGCGGCCGACCACAGGCCGAACCGCGGCCAGGTGTCGAGGGGCGGGTCGAGCATCGGCCACAGGCAGGTCGGCGCCGGGGGCGCGGGCAGCAGCCCTTCTCGGGACATCGCGAAGGCGCGGCGACGATGGCGCGGCCGGTGCCCCGCTCGGGGCTGGCGGCCGGGCGGCGGGCTGTCGGGGTGCCA
>NZ_ANAD01000251.1 GCF_000341245.1 Nocardiopsis halophila DSM 44494 | reverse complement strand
GTTGCTGCTGTTCCGGAACCGCGAGAGGCCTGGCAGCCGACCGCCAAGCCCGGGGAACCGCCACGCCTCTTCGTCGCCGCCCTCCCCCCCCTGGCACCCCGACGGCCCGCCGCCCGGCAAGCAGGCCGGAGCGGGGCACCTGCCGTCCCGTCGCCGCTCCTCCCCTGCATCGAAGGACCCCGCCTCCAGGCCGCGCGCCGAATTCCTCGCCTGGCTGGAGGTGGAGCATCTCCTCCGAAGGGGAGCCGAGTGGAACAGGCGATCGCGGGGTCGCGCCTGCGTGCAGGGCCCCGCCTCTGGAATCGGACCTCGGCCCCAGGTGCCCTGTCCGCTGCCGCCCCTCGATCGCGCAGGGACGCCCCGGAGCACGCAGGAACCGCGAATCGCGGTCCCCCAGTCCCCCGGTCCCGCGACCCCGCCTCCGACCGCGTCTTCGACGCCCCTCGTCCGGCCCCTTCCCCGCGGCGTCCGGCCGTGTCGCTTCCCCACCGTCCCCGGCGCGAACCGCCGTTCCGGGGCTATGGCCGCTCCCGGCCATGATCGCTGCTGAGCGTTGATCGCACGGTCGCCTCGTGTGACGCTCGCGTCGGGGCACCGGCGGCGCGACCTGCGGACGGGAACGGTGGGCGGCGATGACCTCAGCCCAGCTGTGGACCCTGATCGGCCTCGGCGTCTTCCACGGCGCCAACCCTGCGATGGGGTGGCTCCTGGCCGTCTCACGCGGGCTCCAGGAGGGCAGCAGGGCGGCGCTGCTGCGGTCGCTGCCGCCGCTGGCGCTGGGCCACGCGGCCTCCATCGCGGCGGTCGCGGTGGTCATCACCGTCACCGGGTCGATGACCGCCTCCCACTGGTTCACCGTGGTCGGCGGCGCCCTGCTCGTCGCGGCCGGCCTGTGGACGCTGCTTGCGCGGCGGCACTTCCACTGGGCCGACGTGCGCATGTCCCTGCCGCAGATCGGGGCGTGGTCCTTCTTCATGGCGTCCATGCACGGTGCGGGCCTGATGGTGCTTCCTGTGCTGGCGGGCGAGATCGCCGAGGGCGGCTCCGGGGCCGGGCACCGGCACGGTGCGGCCGGGCACGCCCACGCCGCGGCCGGGCCGAGCGCCGACGGGGCCGCCGCCGGGCAGGCGGCCTCCGCGGATCAGGGCGGCACCGTCGCCGAGACGGGTGCGGCCGGGGCCGCGGACGCCTCCTGGAGCCTGCTCGACGCGACCGCCGTCGGCCTGTTCGCCACGGGGATCCATACGCTCGCCATGTTCGCCGCCGCGGGCGTGGTCGCCCTCATCGCCTACGACTTCCTGGGTGTGCACGCCATGCGGCTTCGCTGGGTGAACATGGACCGCGTCTGGGCCTTCGTGCTGATCGGGGGCGGCGCCTACGCGGCCTGGTCGGCCTTCGCCTGAGCCGACCCGGCCCCCCGTCACCACGCCCCGGCGATCTCCCCCGGCCTCATCGCCGGACGGCCGCAGGGTCCGCAGGGTCGCCGCCCCGGTCGGCTCCTGTCCCGGCGTCGTCTCCGTGCATGGTCTCCCGGCGTGGCCTCCCTGCGTCGTCCGCACAGGCCGCATCACGGCGCCGCTCAGGAACCATCCCCTGGGCCCGGTCGTCATACGGGCCGTGAGCACCGATCCCCGTCAAGGCGCCTCCGACGCCCCCCGTTCTCCCTCCGCCCCACGGCCCCGGGACACCGGCGCCGGTCGCGGAACCGGCGGCGCCCGGCCGCCCAGGCGCAGGCGCGGCGGCTGCCTCGTCCGCCTCCTGATCGGCCTCGCCGTTCTGGCGCTGCTGGCCGGCGGTCTGGCGCTGGCCGCGCCCAGGCTCCTCGACGCGGCCGGGAAGGACCGCACAGCACTCCCCTGGGGTCCCGAGTGCGCCGTGCACACCGAGGGCGGCAGCGTCGGTCTGACGGCCGAGGAGGCGCAGCTGGCCACCACCGCCGTCGCGCTCAGCGCGCGCGGCGCCGAGGCGCCGGACACCTCCGGGATCGACCCGGCGGCCCTGGAGCGCCTCGCCGAGGGGCCGCCGGACGACGCCGGTCCCAGCCTGACCTGCCGCGCCTCCCCCGCTTCGGGCCTTGCGCGCGAGGATCTGGCCGAGTCGGGCCTGACCCCGCGCGCCGAGAACGTCCTGGAGGCCATGGGCGAGGTCTTCGGTGAGCAGAGCCTGGGCGGCTACGAGCCCGGCGGGGTGGACAGCGGCCACGGCGGCGACTCGGCCCACTACGACGGCCGCGCCATCGACGTGTTCTACCGGCCCGTGAACGAGGAGAACCGCCGCGAAGGGTGGCTGCTGGCGCACTGGCTGGTCGCCCACGCCGAGGAGCTGCACGTGGCCAACGTGATCTTCGACGACAAGATCTGGAACGCACGCGGCTCGGCCGGGGGCTGGTGGGACTACCGCTCGCCCGACCCCGACAACGAGATCCTGCGCCACCTGGACCACGTGCACGTCGACGTCCAGCGCGGCGGGTGAGGAGGGCGGAGCGCCCCCGCCCCGGCGCGGAGCCCCTGGTGCGGCCCCTGGTCGGCGGGTGGGGCCGCCGAGTAGGTTGTCCGGCGTGCCTGACATCGATTCGGACTTCCTCGCACTGCCCCTGCGCGAGCTCGCCGACGCCGCCCTGGAGCGGGCCGGCGCGCTCGGCGCCGAGCATGCCGACTTCCGCCTGGAACGGGTGCGCGGCCGGGTGCTGTCGCTCTCCGACGGCTCGGTCGACACCGCCGCCGACTCCGACACCCTGGGCTTCGCCGTGCGCGTGGTGCACGACGGCGTGTGGGGCTTCGCCTCCGGCGACGTCCTCGAACCCGGCGCCGCCGCCGAGGCCGCCGAGCGCGCCGTGGGCATGGCCCGCGTCGCCGCCCCGCTGACGGCCGAGCGCATCGAACTCGCCCCCGAACCCGTCCACGCCGACAAGGTGTGGGTGTCCTCCTACGAGAGCGACCCCTTCGCCGTCACCGTGCGCCAGCAGGCCTCGATGCTGTCGAGCTGGTCCCGCCGCCTGCAGGAGGACCACCGGGTCGACCACGTGGACGCCACGCTGCTCCAGGCCAAGGAGCAGAAGTTCTACGCCGACAGCGCCGGGACCTCCACCACCCAGCAGCGGGTGCGCATCGCCCCCGAGGTGGAGGTGTTCGCCCACCGGGGCGGGCTCATGGACAGCATGCGCACGCTCTCGCCCCCGGCGGGCCGCGGCTGGGAGTACACCTCCCGGGTCGAGGCCGAGCTGCACGCGCTGCCCGCGCTGCTGGAGGAGAAGCTGCGCGCGCCGTCGGTCGAGCCCGGCCTGTACGACCTGGTGGTCGACCCCTCGCAGCTGTGGCTGACCATCCACGAGAGCATCGGCCACGCCACCGAGCTCGACCGCGCGCTCGGCTACGAGGCCGCCTACGCCGGCACCTCCTTCGCCACCCCCGACCACCTGGGCACCCTGCGCTACGGGGCCCCGTCGATGCAGGTGAGGGGCGACCGGACGGCCGAGCACGGCCTGGCCACCGTCGGCTACGACGACGAGGGGGTGGCCGCCTGCTCCTTCGACCTGATCCGCGACGGGGTGCTGGCCGGCTACCAGCGCGACCGCCGCATCTCCCGGCTGACCGGCCAGGGCCCCTCCAACGGGTGCGCCTTCGCCGACTCCCCCTCCACCATGCCGATCCAGCGGATGGCCAACGTGTCGCTGGCCCCCGACCCCGAGGGCCCCAGCACCGAGGGGCTCATCGCCGGCGTGGAGGACGGCGTGTACATCGTCGGCGACCGCAGCTGGTCCATCGACATGCAGCGGTACAACTTCCAGTTCACCGGGCAGCGCTTCTACCGGATCCGCAACGGGCGCCTGGACGGCATGCTGCGCGACGTCGCCTACCAGGCCACCACCACCGACTTCTGGAACGCGATGGCCGCCGTGGGCGGGCCCTCCACCTACGTGCTGGGCGGGACCTTCCGCTGCGGCAAGGGACAGCCCGGCCAGGTGGCGGCGGTCAGCCACGGCTGCCCGGCGGCGGCCTTCACCGGCGTCCGCGTCCTCAACACCGTGCAGGAGGCAGGAGAGTGACCACGTCCACCCCGCAGGACCTCGTCGAGCGCGCCCTGGGGCTGTCCCGCGCGCACGCGTGCATGGTGCTGGTCCGCGAGCGCAGCCGGACCGACCTGCGCTGGGCGGGCGGCTCGCTGACCACCAACGGCGCCGCCCGCTCGCGGTCGGTGACGGTCGTGGCAGTGGCCGAGGGCCCCGGCGGCACCCAGGTCGGCGTGGTCGAGCGCGGCGGCCTGCGCGACGAGGAGCTGGAGGAGCTGGTGCGCGCCGCCGAGGCCGCCGCCTCCTCGGCCATCCCCACCGAGGAGGCCGTTCCGCTGGTCGGGCCGGGCGAGGCGGGCTCGGGCGGCGACTGGGACGCGCCCCCCGCGGCGACGGGCGTGGAGGTGTTCACCGAGACGGCCCGCGGCCTGGGGCGGGTCTTCGGCGCCTCCGGCGGGTCGGGGCGGCTGCACTACGGCTTCGCCCAGCACAGCATGGTCACCACCTACCTGGGGTCCTCGACCGGGCTCCGGCTCCGCCACGACCAGCCCGAGGGCACCATCGAGATGAACACCCGGGGCGAGGGCGCCGACCCGCGCTCGGCCTGGGTCGGGCGGGGCACGCGGGACTTCACCGACGTGGACCCCGAGGCGCTCGACGCCGAGCTGGCGCGGCGGGCCGAGTGGGCCTCGCGCCAGGTGGACCTGCCGGCCGGGCGCCACGAGGTGGTCATGCCGCCCGAGGCGGTGGCCGACATGATGGTGCCGCTGTACTTCGACTCCGGTGCGCGCGACGCCTACGAGGGGCGCTCGGCCCTGTCGTCCTCCGACGGCGGGGGCGGGACGCGCCTCGGCGAGCGCATCGCCGGACTGCCGCTGGACCTGCTGAGCGATCCGCGGTACCCGGGCCTGGAGTGCGCGCCCTTCACCGTCACCGGCAGTCCCGGGCGCGACGTCAGCGCCTTCGACAACGGAATGCCCCTGCGCCGCACCGAGTGGATCTCCGAGGGCGTGCTGCGCGCGCTTGGCCAGACGCGGGCGACGGCCCGCACGACCGGTATGAAGGCGACGGGCTTCATCGACAACCTGGCGCTGGAGATGCCGGGGGCGACGGACGGCGTGCAGGAGATGGTGGAGCGCACCGAGCGCGGGCTGCTGCTGACCTGCCTGTGGTACATCCGCTCGGTGGACCCGCAGACGATGCTGCAGACCGGGCTGACGCGCGACGGCGTGTACCTGGTGGAGGACGGGCGGGTCACCGGGGCGGTGAACAACTTCCGGTTCAACGAGTCGCCCCTGGGGCTGCTGCGGCGCGCCACCGAGGCCGGGGCGTCGGTTCCCGCGCTGTCCAGGGAGGCCGGGAGCATGTTCCCGCGCACGGCGATGCCTCCGCTGCGGATCCCCGACTTCAACATGTCGACGGTCAGCAAGGCCTCGTGAGGGCCGCGCGGGGAGCGGTCGCATCCGCTCCCCGCGCCCCGTTCACTCCTGGTTCCCCTCCAGGCGGAAGCCCAGCTTGAGCCCCACCTGGTAGTGGGCGATGCGTCCGTCCTCCAGGTGGCCGCGCACCTGGGTGACCTCGAACCAGTCCAGGCCGCGCAGGGTCTGCCCGGCCCGCTCGATGCCGTTGCTTATGGCCTGGTCGACGCCTTCGTGTGAGGTGCCGACGATCTCGGTGACCCGGTAGGTGTGCTCGCTCATGGCCGTCCTCCCCGCCTCCGCCGCGTCCCCTCGGGACCCGGCGGGTGTGTTCCATCGCACATTCCCCGGCTCCCTTCCCGGGGGGCCGAACGGGCAATCCCGTCTTCGCCGCCGCTTTCCCGACCCTTTACGGGTTCCGCCCCTCCACCATTGGTCCCGTTCCGGATAATTCGCCATTAGTTGGAGAAACAGCAGGTCCGCGGGACTCTCCCGAGATCACGTCGTAACTGAGTCTTGACGTACCCCGGGGAGCGGCGGTGTACATTGGGGGACAGCGCTTCGGTCCCCCGTCGGAGCGCTGGGCCGGTGTTTCGAGCCCCCGTCGGAACACCGCGCGCGACGTCGGGTGGTTTGCCCCCGTAGCCACCCGGCGTCGCCTTTTTCTCTCCCCGGCCGGCGCCGCACCGCGGCGTCCGACCGGCCGGGCCGCCGAAGCGACCAGGAAGCACCGCCGTTGAGCCCGAGCGACCCCGCAGCCGCCGAACCGCCCGTCTGCTCGCGGAGGGCGTGCCGCGAACCGGCGCAGTGGGTGCTGGTGTGGAACAACCCCAAGGTGCACACCCCGGACCGCCGCAAGACCTGGCTCGCCTGCGGCGAGCACCGTGCGTACCTGGCCGAATTCCTCGACGTGCGCGGCTTCCTGCGCGAGACGGTGCCCTTCGAGGAGTTCGAGGGCTGACCCCCCGGCCCTGGCACCCCTGTCCTGGCGGCCCGTCCCGGTGCGGGCCGCGTCCCGGCGGTCAGGGCGACCGGCGCCGCAGCAGCTCCCGGGCGCGGTCCAGTTCCTCGGGGGTGTCGCAGTCGAAGGCGGCCAGCTCGGCGCCCTCCCTGAGCGGCACCCGGGCGAAGTCGAACGTCCGGACGTCGCCCGTGGAGGAGAACAGGCCCCGCAGCGACGCCCCTGTGCAGGCCTCCAGTGCCGCGCGCAGCCTCTCGGTGCGCCAGACGCCCAGCAGCCACTGCTCGCGGCCGGCGGCGTCGACCATGACGGCCCCGTGCCGCCCCCGGGCCGCCGCCCGCAGCGCCGAGACGTCCTCGGGGCGCAGGAACGGCAGGTCCCCGGCCAGGACGGCCGTCCAGGGCTCCGCGACCCGCGCCGCGCCTGCGCGCAGCGCGGGCACCGGGCCGGCCCCGGGCGGGTCCTCGCGCACGTACTCGGCCCGGGGCCGCTCCCGGGGCGGCCCCACGACCACCACGCGCCCGGGGGCCGCCGCGGCCACCCGCTCCAGCAGGGTGGCTCCCCCGGCCTCCAGGCCGGGCTTGTCGGCGCCGCCCATGCGGCGTGCGCGGCCGCCGGCCAGGATGACGCTGTCACAGCCCTCGAGCCGCTCCACGGCCCCTCCCCTCAGTCTCGCGCGGCCGCCGGGCCGCCCGCTCAGCCCTTGACGCACACCACCTGCCGCAGGTGCGCCACGACCTCGACGAGGTCGGTCTGGGCCGAGACCACTTCCTCGATGTCCTTGTAGGCGCCGGGGATCTCGTCCACGACGCCGGGGTCCTTGCGGCACTCGACGCCGCGGGTCTGCTCGGCCAGGTCGGCCTCGCTGAAGGTCTTGCGGGCCTTGTTGCGGCTCATCCTCCGCCCCGCCCCGTGCGAGGCGGAGTTGAACGAGGACTCGTTGCCCAGCCCGCGCACGATGTAGGTGCCGGTGGCCATACTGCCCGGGATGATGCCGAGGTCGCCGGCGGCGGCGCGGATCGCGCCCTTGCGGGTGACCAAGACGTCGACGCCGTCGTAGCGCTCCTCGGCGACGTAGTTGTGGTGGCAGGAGATCCACGGCTCGAACCGCACGCCGGGGAAGGACCGGCGCAGCACGTCGCAGGCCAGGCCCATCATGACGTCGCGGTTGCGGCGCGCGTACTCCTGCGCCCAGAACAGGTCGCGGCGGTAGGCGTCCATCTCCGGGGTGCCCGAGACGAACACCGCCAGGTCGCGGTCGGGCAGGTCCTGGTTGTGCGGGAGCCGGCGGGCCTTCCCGATGTGGTGCTCGGCCAGCTCCTTGCCGATGTTGCGCGAGCCGGAGTGCAGCACGGCCCACACGGAGCCCGCGTCGTCGAGGCAGACCTCCAGGAAGTGGTTGCCGCCGCCCAGCGTGCCCATCTGGCGCTCGGCGCGGCTCCGGCGGGGGTGCACGGCCGGGGCGAGGTCGTCGAAGCGGTCCCAGAGCCGGCCCCAGCCGGCGGAGGCGAGGCCGTGCACGCGCCGCACGTCCACCGGAGCCCGGTGCATCGCGAAGCCGACCGGGACGGCCGCCTCCAGGTCCGAGCGCAGCCGGCGCAGGTCGTCGGGCAGCTCCTCGGCCGTGAGCGAGGTCTTGACCGCGGTCATGCCGCAGCCGATGTCCACGCCCACGGCCGCCGGGGAGACGGCGTCGCGCATCGCGATCACCGAGCCGACGGTGGCCCCCTTGCCGTAGTGCACGTCGGGCATCACCGCCAGTCCGTGCACCCAGGGCATGCGGGTGACGTTGCGGAGCTGGTCCATGGCGGCCGGTTCGACGCGCTCCGGATCGGTCCACATCCGAATGGGCACGCGCGCACCGGGCGCCTCCGTGTAGGGCACGGCTCCTCATCCTCCTCCTGTCGGGCGGGTCGGTCCGTCCGGGCCCCGCGGGGCCCGGACGCCTGGAGATCAGACCAGGGGCGGGCCCGCCGCGGCAACGGGATTTCCGTGCGCGCCCGCCCCCGGGACCGGTCCGCCCCGGGCTCAGCCCCCGATCGCCGACATGGGGCGCGCGGGCTGGAGGAAGCCGGTGTCGTCGATGCCGTGGCCGGGCATCTTGCGGGCGACCGCCGCGCGCCAGCGCTCGGCGATCTCGGCGTCGGTGCCGCCGTCGCGCAGCAGCGGGCGCAGGTCGGACTCCTCTCTGGCGAACAGGCAGTTGCGGATCTGGCCGTCGGCGGTGAGCCGGACCCGGTCGCAGGCACCGCAGAAGGGCCGGGTGACCGAGCCGATGACGCCGACGGTGGCCGGGCCGCCGTCGACCGTGAACCGCTCCGCCGGGGCGCTGCCGCGCTCCTCCGCCTCGTCGGGCGCCAGGTCGTAGCGGGTGCCGAGCAGGCCGAGGATCTCGTCGGCGGTGATCATGGTGTCGCGCCGCCAGCCGTGCTGGGCGTCCAGCGGCATCTGCTCGATGAACCGCAGCTCATAGCCGCGCTCCAGGCAGTAGGCGAGCAGGTCGGGCGCCTCGTCGTCGTTGACTCCGCGCATGAGGACGGCGTTGACCTTGACCGGCGTCAGCCCGGCCTCGGCCGCGGCCTCGAGCCCGTCCAGCACGTCGGGCAGGCGGCGGCGCCGGGCCAGGTGTTCGAAGACGTCCGGCCGGAGGGTGTCCAGGGAGACGTTGACCCGGTCCAGGCCCGCCTCGGCCAGGGCCGGGGCCGTCCGGGCCAGGCCGATGCCGTTGGTGGTCAGCGCGGTCGTGGGCCGGGGCTCCAGGGACGTGGCGGCGGCGATGATGCCGGGGAGCCCGCGCCGCAGGAGCGGCTCGCCCCCGGTGAAACGGACTTCCGTGATCCCCAGCATCGTGACACCGATACGGATCAGGCGGTGGAGTTCGTCGTCGGTGAGCAGCTCCGGTTTGGGCAGCCATTCGAGCCCCTCCGGAGGCATGCAGTACGTGCAGCGAAGATTGCACCGGTCGGTGAGGGAGACCCTCAGGTCGGTGGCCACTCTCCCGTAGGAATCAGCCAGCACGGGCGTCACCTCCCATGTTCGTCGCGGGGACCGGTCGGGTGACCGCCCGCGGCGGTGTGCGGCACTGTGGGGGCCGGGACCGCATCACCTTGGTGCTTCCCGACACACGCCACCCTAAAAGACGCGTGGTTCGTCCCGTGGTGCCGGACGGGCCGTTCTTGCGCAACTCCGTCCACTTCGGGACGTTTTCCGGCCGGGTTTCGGTCGCTTTTCCGTCTCCCGGCACAAAACCTCCTCTCCCCCGCGCCCGAGATTCGGCCGATGCCACAGCCCCCTCGGGCGCCCTCCCACGAGTGCACCACGCCCGCCCCGGACCGGCGGGCACCTCCGCGCGGCCCGGAGCGGCGGCACCGCCTGCCCCCGTGTCCACCCGCGCGCCGCACGCTACCTTCGGGGGACGACAACGGAAGGAGCCTCGATGGTCGTATCGCGTGAGTGGGGCCTGCCCGGCGGGCCCGGAGGGGCGCAGCGGCTGCACGCGCGGGCCTGGGCGGCCGGCGGCGCCGAACCCGCCTGGCTGGCGGTCCTGGTGCACGGCTACGGCGAGCACATCGGCCGCTACGAGCACGTGGCCGAGTACCTGTGCGCCCGGGGCGCCGCGGTCTACGGGCTCGACCACCGCGGGCACGGGCGCTCGGAGGGCGAGCGCGTGCTCATCGAGGACTTCGCGGGCGCGGTGGAGGACGTGCACCGGCTCGTCACCCAGGCCCGCAGCGCCTACGCGCGCCTGCCGCTGGTGATGGTGGGCCACTCGATGGGCGGGCTGATCGCCGCGCGGTACGCCCAGGCCCACCCCGGGGAGCTCACCGCGCTGGCGCTGTCGGGGCCGCTGCTGGGCCGCTGCGACTTCGTGCCCGCGCTGCTGGCCCACGAGGAGATCCCGGACGTGCCGATCGACCCGGCGGCGCTGTCGCGGGACCCGGCGGTGGGCGAGGCCTACGCCGCCGACGAGCTGGTCTGGCACGGCCCCTTCAAGCGGCCCACGCTGGAGGCCATCGCCACCGAGCTCAAGAGGGCAGCGGCGGACGGGAGCATCGGCACGCTGCCGCTGCTGTGGATCCACGGGGCGGACGACCGCATCGTCCCGGTCGACGGCACGGCGGAGGGGATCCTCACCCTGGCCGGGGACGACGTCACGGCACGCATCCTGCCCGGCGCCCAGCACGAGGTCTTCAACGAGACCGACCGGGAGACGGCCCTGGAGGAGGTCGCGCGCTTCGCCGCGCGCTTCGCCCCACAGGCGTGAGCCCGACCCCCGCGCTGCACCGGAGGGGACCGTCGGCGCAGCGCGGGGGCGGTGTCCACGGCCCCGCTCGCGGGGCGGGCCTCAGTCGCCGTAGAGCCCGTCGATGGCGTCGGCGAACTTGCGGTGGATGACGCGCCGCTTGAGCTTGAGCGAAGGCGTCAGCTCCTCGCTCTCCACGCTCCACTCGTCGGCGAGCAGCCGCCAGCGCTTGACCTTCTGCACCTGGGCCAGGCCCTCGTTGGCCGCCTCGACGGCCCGGCCGACCTCCTCCAGGATGCGCGGGTCCCGGGCCAGGACGGCCGGGTCCGCGCCTTCGATCCCGCGGGCCGCCGCCCAGCCGGGGGCGACCTCGGGGTCGAGCGTGAGCAGCGCGACCGGGTAGGGGCGCCGGTCGCCGTAGGCCAGCGCCTGGCCGACCAGGGGGTGCTCCTTGAGGCGGCTCTCGATGGAGGCCGGGGCGATGTTCTCCCCTCCCGAGGTGATGAACAGTTCCTTCTTGCGGTCCACCACGTAGACGAAGCCGTCCTCGTCGATGCTGCCCACGTCGCCGGTGTGCAGCCACCCGTCGCCGTCGACGAGCGCGGCGCTCTCCTCGGGCCGGTTGTGGTAGCCCGACGCGTTGACGGGGCCGCGCACGAGGATCTCGCCGTCCTCGGCCGTGCGCACCTCCATGCCGTCGGAGGGCACGCCCACGCTCCCGAACCGGTACCGGTCCGGCCGGTTGACGGTCACGGCCCCGCAGTTCTCGGTCATCCCGTACACGTCCCGGATGAGCACCCCCAGGCCGCTGAAGAAGCGCACGGTCTCCTCGGGCATGGGGGCGGCGGCGGTGACGCAGTAGACGACGCGGTCCAGCCCGATCAGCGCGCGGATGGGCGCGAGCACCTGGGCGTCGGCCCCGGCGAACCGCTCGGCCAGTCCGGGCTCGCGCTCGCGCCCGTACTGCCCCTGCTCCATGTAGGCGCGGGCGATCCCCGAGGCCTCCTCGACCGCCTTGCGCCGGTCCTCGGGGGCGGCCGCCAGGGCGGCGGTGAGGCCGGACTGGAGCTTCTCCCACACCCGGGGCACCCCGAACAGCCCGTGCGGCCGGACCAGTGCCAGGTACTCGCCCAGGCGCGGGAGCTCCGGGCAGAAGTACAGGTGCCCGGCCACCCTGATGGGCAGGTAGGCGCTCAGCACGCGCTCGGCGATGTGGGCCATGGGCAGGTAGGAGATGCTGACCGCCCGGTGCGGTGTGGCGTTGGCCCTCAGGGTGATGACGCACTGGAACAGGACCTGGTGGTGCGTCTCGAACACGCCCTTGGGGTTGCCGGTGGTGCCCGAGGTGTACAGCAGGGTCGCGTTGTCGCCGGGGGTCAGGGCCGCGGCGCGCTCTTCGACCCGGCCGGGCTCGGCCGCGTGCAGGCGCGCGCCCTCGGCGGTGAAGTCGGCCCAGGAGACGTACCTGCGGCCGTCCCCGGGGGCGTCCGGAACCGCGTCCGGGTCCAGCAGCACGACCGTGTGCAGGCTCTCCAGGCGGTCCAGGGCCGTTCGCCACCGCTCCAGCTCCTGCGCGCCCTCCAGGACCGCCATGCGCACGCCGCAGTCCTGGGCCACGAAGGCGACCTGTTCGGGGGCGAAGGTCGCGTACACGGTGAAGGGCACCGCGCCGGCGTGCACGGCGCCCATGTCCGCGATGAGGTGCTCGGACCGGTTGGGCAGCATGAGGGCCACCACCTCGCCCGGCCCGATCCCGGCCCCGATGAAGGCCGCCGCGGCCTCCAGGGCCGCATTGCGGTACTGCGCCCAGGTCAGGGTCCTCCAGCCGTCGCCGACACGGTCGGAGAGGGCGGGAGCCTCGCCCTCCTCCTCCGCCGTGTGCCGCAGCCAGTCCACCAGGGTCCGGCCCTTGATCTCGGCCTCCACCTCCGCGCGCTCGCGCAGGGTCTGCTCTACGTCCACAGCCGCCCTCCCGCCTCTCGAACGTGATGCACGTCACTCCCGCCCGCATATCCGAACACGGTTAGGCGAACCAGGGCAAGACCGCGGATGATCCTGTGACGCCGGCGGAGCGAACGAGGCGGGGGGGCCGAAACCTTCGGCCGCCTCGGCCGCCTCGGGCGCATCGGGCACGGCTCACGCGCGGATCACGGACGAGCCGGTCACAGGTACAGCTCCCCGTGCACCGGGGCCGGGCGCGCCATGGCCTCGCCGTAGGCCTCGAAGAGCCGGTCGACCACCTCCTCCAGCACCTCGGGGGGCTGGGTGTAGGCCAGCCGCACATAGCGCTCCAGCGTCCCCTCCGTGCCGAAGACCGGGCCCGCCGCCGGGTGGACCCCGTGCCGGAGCGCGGCCTCGCACAGCGCGCCCGCGATGGGCTGGGGCAGGGTGACCCACAGCACCAGTCCTCCACTGGGCGTGGTGAACCTCCACCCCGGCAGGCGTTCGCGCAGGAGGGAGACCAGAGCGTCGCGTCCGCGGCGGAGCCCGGTGCTGCGCTCGGCCCGGATGCGGGTGACGTCGGCCAGCAGCCGGGTGACGATGAGCTGGTCGATGAGCGGGCTGCTGATGTCCACACGCTGGCGCGCCGCCATGAGGCGCTCCACCATCGGCGGCGTGGTGCGCACCCACCCCACGCGCAACCCGCCCCACAGCAGCTTGGAGACCGATCCCACGGTGAACACCCTGCCGTCGGTGTCGTAGGCGGCCATGGGCGCGGGCTGGTCCCCGGAGTCGATGGCGAGTTCGGCCACGGTCTCGTCGACGATGATCGAGCTCCCCGCGCGCTTGGCCTCGCGCACCATCACCGCGCGCTCGTCGTCGTCCATCAGGGCGCCGGTGGGGTTCTGGAAGTCCGGGATGAGGTAGGCGGCCTTGGGGCGCCACTGGCGGAAGGCGTCGGCGGCCGACTCCATGTCCCAGCCGTCGGAGGTCACCGCGAGCGTGCGGATGCGGGCCTCGGCGCGCCGGGCGCACTCCAGGGCGTGCGGGTAGGTGGGCGACTCCACCAGCATCGTGTCGCCCGGCTCCACCAGCAGGTCGGTCAGCAGCGCGACGCCGTGCTGGGCCCCGTTGGTGACGAAGATCTGGTCGGGCGTGGTGGGCAGGCCCCGCTCGACGTACCGCCGGGCGATGGCGTGCCGCAGCTCGGGCAGGCCGCGCGGGGTGTAGCCGAGCTTGCCCACGTGCGCGGAGAGCTGCTCCACGGCCTGGCGGGCGGCGTCCTGGAGGCCGTCGACCGCAGGCGATGCGGCCACGCCCAGATCGATGTGCTCGGCCTGGGGGACGAAGGGGGCGCCCCCGCTGCCGCCGGACTCGGGCAGCACCGTCCAGCTGCCGGCGCCCTGCCGGCTGTCCAGGTAGCCGTTGTCGCGCAGCCAGGAGTAGGCGGCGGTGACGGTGTTGCGGCTGACCCCCAGCGCGGCGGCCAGGTCGCGCTCGGCCGGCAGCCGGGTGTGGGTGGGCACCCGGCCGTCCAGGATGAGGCCGCCGATGGCCCGCCCCACCGCCAGGTAGTAGGGCCGCCCCTGGGCCCCGTCACCGACCAGTCGGGCCAATAGCCGCCCATTGATCCGCCGCTCACCGGCCATGGCCGGTCCACTTTCGTGAATTGGCACTGTTACTCGCGTAATGCATGGGGCCAATATTACGCACATGCCCCGTTCTCTCCACTCCCCGCGCCCGCCCGCCGCCCTGCTCGCCGCCCTGGTCCCGCCGCCCCGGCCGCAACGGCTGCTCCGGCTCCTGGTCGGCCTGCACCTGTACGGCGTCGGCGGTGCCCTGCTGCTCGCGGCCGACCTGGGGGCCACGCCCTGGGACGTGCTCCACCAGGGCCTGGCCCTGCGCACCGGCCTGAGCGTGGGCACCTGGAGCATCATCGTGGGCGCGCTGCTGATGCTGCTGTGGATCCCGCTGCACCAGCGCCCGGGCCTGGGCACGGTGAGCAATGTGGTGCTCGTAGGGCTCTCGGTCGACCTGACCCTGCTGTGGCTGCCCGACCCGCACGCGCTGCCGCTGCGCATCGCCTACCTGGCCGTCGGCACCGCGGTCACGGGGGCGGCCACCGGTTGCTACATCGGCGCCCGGCTGGGCCCCGGGCCGCGCGACGGCCTGATGACCGGGCTCGCCGAGCGCGGCCTGTCCCTGCGCGCTGCGCGCACCGGGATCGAGGCGGCCGTCGTCGCCGCCGGCGCCCTGCTCGGCGGGACCGTGGGACCGGGCACGCTCCTCTTCGCCCTGGCCATCGGCCCGCTGGCCCAGCTGTGCATCCCGCGCATGCAAGTGCCCGAACGCCAATGCCCCGGATCCCATTGCGAATGAACGCTCCCGGGGGCGCTTCGGCGCCGGTACGCTGTCCCGGACGGACGGTGACGGCGCGGATCATCGGTCCCGTCCCCGTGCCGACCCCCGCCCCACGCCCCGCGCGGGACGGGGACACGGGGGGCCTGGCGCAGTAGCGTTGCAGGAACACCGGTGAAGACCCGTCCCCCGGCACCGAGGGGGAGGTGGCCCCGTCCGCCGCGGACCCGGCGGAGGGCAGAGGTGACCGAGGCTCCGGTCAAGCGCCCCCGACCCCCTTCGGAGTCGGATACGGTACGTCCGCGCAGGATGTGATCTTCATTACACACCAGGGGGTGAGCCGCGTGTCCGGCTGGATCGAGGACTATGCGCTGATCGGCGACATGCAGACGGCCGCACTGGTGGGGCGCGACGGCTCCGTGGACTGGCTCTGCCTCCCGCACTTCGACTCCCCCGCCTGCTTCAGCGCACTCCTCGGCGACGAGCAGAACGGCAACTGGCGGATCGGGCCCGCCGGCGGCCCTTCCACCGCCACCCGCCGCCGCTACCGGCCCGAGACACTCGTCCTGGAGACCGAGTGGGAGACCGGCGAGGGCACGGTCCGGGTCATCGACTTCATGCCGCCGCGCGGCGGCGCCCCCCACCTGGTGCGCATCGTCGAGGGGGTCAGCGGCACCGTGCGCATGTCCACCGCGCTGCGGCTGCGCTTCGACTACGGGAACGTGGTGCCGTGGGTGCGCCGCAGCGGCTCGGAGCTGGCCGCCGTCGCCGGGCCGGACTCGGTGTGGATCAGCACCGCAGTCCCCCTGGACGGGCACAACTTCGCCCACGACGCCGAGTTCACCGTCACCGCCGGGCAGCGGGTCCCGTTCGTGATGACCTGGCACCCCTCCCACGTGGAGGAGTCCGAGCACCTCGACGCCGAGAAGTCGCTCTCGCGCACCGAGCGCTTCTGGCGCGGCTGGGTGGGCCGGTGCAGCTACGACGGGATCTACCGCGAGGCGGTGGTGCGCTCGCTGATCACGCTCAAGGCGCTCACCTTCGCCCCCACCGGCGGCATCGTCGCCGCGCCCACCACCTCCCTGCCCGAGGAGATCGGCGGGATCCGCAACTGGGACTACCGCTACTGCTGGCTGCGGGACGCCACCATCACCCTTGAGGCGCTGATCCGCAGCGGCTACACCGACGAGGCCGAGGCCTGGCGCGAGTGGCTGGTGCGCGCCGTGGCCGGCGAGCCCCAGCAGATGCAGATCATGTACGGCATCCGCGGCGAGCGGCGGCTGGCCGAGTGGGAGGCCGACTGGCTGCCCGGCTACGAGGGCTCGCGCCCGGTGCGCATCGGCAACGCCGCCGTCCACCAGTACCAGCTCGACGTCTACGGCGAGGTCATGGACGTGCTGCACCTGGCCCGCCGCTCCGGGCTGCCGCGCGAGGAGCACGTGTGGGGCATGCAGCGCTCCCTGGTGAACTTCCTGGAGTGGTGCTGGCAGGAGCCCGACGAGGGTCTGTGGGAGGTGCGCGGTCCGCGCCAGCACTTCGTGCACTCCAAGGTGATGGCCTGGGTCGCCGCCGACCGCGCCGTGCGCACGGTCGAGGAGTTCGGCATGGAGGGGCCCATCGAGCGCTGGCGGGCCCTGCGCGACACCATCCACGCCGAGGTGTGCGAGTACGGCTTCGACGCCGACCGCAACACCTTCACCCAGTACTACGGCAGCAAGGAGCTGGACGCCGCGCTCCTGCTCATCCCCGAGCTGGGGTTCCTGCCCTACGACGACCCGCGCGTGATCGGCACCATCGAGGCCGTCCGCGACGACCTGATGGTCGACGGGTTCGTCATGCGCTACCGCACCGACCGCGCCGGAACCGCCGACAAGCTCCCCGGGGACGAGGGCGCGTTCCTGGCGTGCAGCTTCTGGATGGCCAACGCGCTGCTGCGCATCGGGCGCGAGGCCGACGCACGGGAGCTGTTCGAGCGGCTGCTCTCGCTCCGCAACGACGTGGGCCTGCTGGCCGAGGAGTGGGATCCCAAGGCCGGGCGGCAGGTCGGCAACTTCCCGCAGGCCTTCAGCCACGTGCCGATGGTGACCACCGCACTCAACCTGTCCAAGCACGACGGGCTGCGGCGCTGCCGCTGAGGCGGGGCGCCTCCAGAACACGGTCGGGCGCGCGCCCCGCGGGGTGCGCGCCTGACCCGTGTTTGGGGGCGCGCTGGGGTGGTGCTCGCCCCTGTGCGGGTAGTGCACCCCCATGCTCGACGTGTCCGACCAAGGCTGGGAGCAGCTCCTCGCCCTGCTCACGGCGCTGGTGCTGTGCTCCCTCATCGGCCTCGAACGCCAGTTGCGCAACAAGAGCGCCGGGCTGCGCACGCACACCCTGGTGGGCATCGGCGCGGCCCTGTTCATGCTGGTGAGCAAGTGGGGCTTCGGCGACGTACTGGACCGGGACGACGTCGCGCTGGACCCCTCCCGGCTGGCGGCGCAGATCGTGTCGGGCGTGGGCTTCATCGGCGCGGGGCTGATCTTCGTCCGCCGGGACGTGGTGCGCGGCCTGACCACGGCCGCCACCGTATGGGTGGTCGCGGCCGTGGGCACCGCCGCCGGGGCGGGGCTGTGGCTGCTGGCCGCCGCGGTGACCGCCGTGCACTTCCTGGTCGCCTACGGCTACCCCGTCCTGACCCGGCGCCTCACCCGGTCGGCGCCGGACACCACGGTGTTCGAGATCGAGTACCGGGACCGGCACGGGGCGCTGCGCGGGATCCTGGCCGAGGCGACCGCGCGCGGGTTCGACGTGCACGACGTGCGCACCCGGCGCGGCGACGACGGCGGCGCCCTCATCGGGCTGGTGCTGACCCTGGTCGGGCGGGGCGAGGTGTCCGGCCTCACCGCGGCGCTCGCCGGGCTGGAGGGGGTGGTGTCGGTGCACACCGCCGACCCGGACGACGTGGAGGGGTGAGCCGCGGTGCGCCCCGCGGCGCCCGGATCCGCCCGGGGAGACGCCTTTGACCTGGGCGGACCCTTCCGCCATGCGGCGTTCAGGGTAAGGATCACGCTCGTTCGGGACGGCCTGCCACAGTGGTCCGTCACGGTGCCGGGCGCGAGCGGGGGCAGGAGGCACGGGCATGCATCCGACGACGCGGCAGGACGGCCGGGAGGACCGGCCCGAGCGCGCGGGCCGCTGGCTGGCCGTGGTCGAGGAGTCGCTGGGCCGGGGCGAGCGCGTCGTGGCCGAGACGCTCCACTGGACCTATGAGGACCGGGACGCCGCCCGGGCGGCGGCGCTGGAGCTGGCCCGCACGCACGCTCTCCCGGGGCCGCTCTCGCCGCGGGGGCGCATCATCACCCGGTCCGGGGAGGACTGCTACCGCGTCTACGTCCACGGCGGCAGCGCCGTCTCCCACTTCACGGTCCGGGTCCTGCAGATCACCCAGATCCGGGCCCTGTGAACGGGGGCGGGGCGCAGTCGGCGGGCGGTCCGGGGCGCCGTCCCCTCGCGGGCGCCCCCGACCGTCGGCCGCGCCGTCCGACCGGGCCGGTACCGCGGCCCGCTACCGCGGGGCGGTGGTGACCTCTCCGGGATCGGCGTCGAGAATGCGGGCCCGCAGGTCGGCGGTGTACGGGTCGACGGACTCGCCGTTGATGTAGACCCCCGGAGTGCCGGCGAAAGCGTCCGCGCCGCCGTACCTGTTCATCACGCCGTCGGTCGCCTTGATCAGGGCGTACGCGGCGCCGCTCCCCGCACCGGGGCCGTTCACCTCGGCGTCGGCGGCGTCCATCTCCTCCTGGAGGCGGTCGGGGAACCCCGGGTCGTCGATGCCCGCCTGCTCGCCCAGGCCGGCCAGCTCCTCAGGGGTGAACCCCTCCTCGCCCTCGACGGGCTGCCGCTCGAACAGCAGGTCCTGGTACTCCAGGTAGTGCCCGTACTCGGCGGCGACGATCGCCGCGGCCCCGGCCCGGACCGAGTTCTCCGCCAGGACGCCCCCGCGCTTGGCGAAGACGCTGACGGGCCGGTAGTGCACGATCGCCTCGCCGGACTCGCCCATCTCCTCCAGGAGGCCCTGCCGCTCGGTGTGGAACTCCCGGCAGGCCGGGCACTGGAAGTCGATGTAGACCTCCACCACGGGGGCCTCGGCGCCGGGGTCGGCGTGCACGAGGCTGCCGTCGTCCTGCAGGACCTGCAGCCCGTCGGGCGACACCCCCGGCCCCGCGCCTTCGGACGCCCCGGCGCCGGACGGGCCCTGGCCCCCGCCGCGCAGGAGGAGGAAGCCGCCGACGGCGGCCACGAGCACGAGTACCAGGCCACCCGCCACGAGTCCGATGACCAGGCCGGTCTTGGACTTCTTGGGCGGCGGCCCGCCCGGACCGGGCTGCGGAGGGGGCACCGGGCCTCCGGAGTGCCCCTGCGGCGGGTACGGCGGCTGCGGGGGCCCACCGGGCCCCGGGCCGTAAGGCGCGCCGGAATGCGCGGGCTGTCCCGGGTACCCGGGCGGCGGGCCGTAAGGCGTTCCTGGAGGCGGCCCCTGAGGCGGGCCGCCCGGAGGCCCGGGAACGGGGCGGCCCACCGGTCCCGGCGGGGGTCCCTGGGGCGGGCCGGCGGGTCCGCCCGCCGGAGGACCGGGCGGGGCATCCGGCGGTGGCGGGCCGCCCGGAGCAGGTCCGTGCTGCGGATGCTGAGGGGGCCGGTCGCCGTCGGGCTGCTGGTTCACGTGCTGCTCGCAATGCTCCGGGGTCGCGGGGAGCGGCCCGCTGGGGCCGCGTGGACACGATAACCGCTCCGCCCGGTCGGCGACGCGGCTCCGGCGGGAGCGCAGGATCCCCCGGGAGTTCGGCGGATCCGTCCGATTCGGTCCCTGGGCGTCGCTAGGTTTGTCGTCATGGGACGACCGCTGAACGAGATCATGGACAAGGGCTGGGCCCAAGCCCTGGAGCCGGTTGCAGGGAAGATCGAGGAGATGGGCGACTTCCTGCGCCAGGAGGTGGCCGCCGGGCGCACCTACCTGCCTTCCGGGGAGCACGTGCTCCGCGCCTTCCAGCAGCCCTTCGAGGACGTGCGCGTGCTGATCGTGGGCCAGGACCCCTACCCCACCCCCGGACACGCCATCGGGCTGAGCTTCGCCGTGGCCCCCGACGTCCGCCTGCCGGGCAGCCTGCGCAACATCTTCCAGGAGTACGCCGACGACCTGGGGCTGCCGATGCCGAGCAACGGCGACCTCACGCCGTGGACCAAGCAGGGCGTGCTGCTGCTGAACAGGGCGCTGACGGTGATGCCGCGCAAGCCCGCCTCGCACCGGGGCAAGGGCTGGGAGGAGGTCACCGACCAGGCCATCCGCGCGCTCGCGGCGCGGAACACGCCGATGGTGGCGATCCTGTGGGGCCGCGACGCCCGCAACCTGCGGCCGCTGATGCCGGACGTGCCGTGCGTGGAGTCGACCCATCCCAGCCCGATGTCGGCCAAGAACGGCTTCTTCGGCTCGCGCCCCTTCAGCCGGGCCAACGCGATGCTTCAGGAGCAGGGCTCGGACCCGGTGGACTGGCGCCTGCCCTAGGGCCGTTCGGCGGATGCCCTCCGGCGAGCGGGCGACCGCCCGGAGCGGCGCCCGCAGGGCGGGGCGGAGCGGTCCGTCCTATCGGCCCGCCCCATCGTTCCGCCCTTGCGGTCCTGCTCCTCCGGGGCACCGTCCCACGCCGCCCCGGCCGCCCGTTCACGCCTCGCGGCCGGTGACCTCGGGGATCTCCTCGTCGCTGATCTCGATGCAGAACTCGTTGCCCTCGGGGTCGGCCATGAGCCAGAACCCGGCCCCGCCCTCCCGCCGCAGGTCCTGCAGGACCGTCGCGCCCAGGCCGACCAGGCGCCGCATCTCCTCGTCGCGCCGGGTGCCGCGCGGTCCCAGGTCCAGGTGGACCCGGTTCTTGGCGGACTTCCCCTCGGGAACCCGCAGGAAGAGCAGTTCGGGGCGCCCGTCGGCGCCGGCCACGAACGCCTCGTCTCCGCCGGGGACGCCGTCGGGGTGCACCTCCCCGCCGACGGCCTCGGCCCAGAAGCGGGCCAGGGTGTACGGATCGGCGCAGTCGAAGGTGACCGAGCGGATATAGGACGTCATCCGGCCTCCGGGGAGTGTCGCGCCGCCGGGCCCCGGCGCCCGGCGGCGCCCGCAGCCCCTGCGGCTCAGGGCTTTTCCGTGGCATCCTCGCATCACCGGACACGAGGACGGAACCGGATTCCGGCCCCCGCCGAGCGCCCCCGCGCTCGGCCGCCCCCGGCCCGGCCGCCGCCCGAACGCGAGGAGAGACCACCCCCCATGGCCAAAAGGCAGCTCAGCTACGCGGATGCGCTGAAGGTCCTCGGCAAGGACGAGCCCGCAATCCTGGACTTCGCCGAGAAGCTCGTCGACGGGGGGCTGGGGGCGCTGGGCGTCCCGGACCTGTTCGGGGTGCGCAGCGAGCTGGTCAAGAAGGGGCGCGAGGCGCTGCGGCCGCTGCGCGAGAAGATCACCGGCGTCGACCGGATGACCCGGATGGAGCGGATCGAGGCCGCCCTGAAGATCATCGCGGTCGAGGCGTTCTTCTCTGCGGTGGACGAGGTCCTGGACACCCCCGACTGCCCGCTGTCCCTGAAGGACCTGCGGCTCACCCGTGAGTCCCAGCTGGAGATCGCCGACGGCGTGCGCCCCTTGGACGGGGACGTCCTGCGGATGGAGGACGGCGTGCTGGCGGTGTCCGAGGAGAGCGCGTCCCTTCTGGCCTACGGGCCCCACCGGCGGACCGTCCGCTCCCTGCGCGCCCATGTGGAGGGGACCGAGGCGTTCGCAGCGCTGGACGAGGCCGGGCGCGAGGCGGTGCGCTCCCGGCTGGACGTCGACGCGATCGCGCCGAAGACGGCCGCCGGGTACGCCGACAGCCTCCTCGGGCTCGCCGCGGACGTCCCGGAGGTGCGCATCTGGGCTCAGATGCAGGCCCAGCGGCGCACCGACGCGGGCGTGGAGCGGATCGAGACCGGCCTGGCCGCGCTGCGCGGCATCCTGGAGCAGGTCTCCTCCGGCCCCGCCCCCGGGCGGCGGCGGGAGGAGCTGGCCGCGCTCTACCGGGCGGTGCTCGACCGCCCGATCCTGCGCACGGCCGCCCCGGGGGCCGGGGTGCCCACGTCCGCCGAGGCCTACCTCTCTCCCCGGGGGAGGTTCACGTGGAACGTCGTGGAGGCGAAGCTGTCGTCGGAGAAGTGGTGGCGGCAGCACGCCGGCGCGCACGACGACGTGCAGCTCATCCTCGCCGGTCTGCTGACGCAGAGGGTGGCCACGCGGTACCCGATCACCGTCCTCGGCCACCCGGGGGCGGGCAAGTCCAAGCTGACCGAGATGATCGCCGCGCAGCTGCCGCCCTCGGACTTCCTGGCGGTCCGCGTGGAGCTGCGCGGGGTGCGGGCGAACGCGCCGATCCACGACCAGATCGACGACGGCCTGCGCGCGTCCCTGCACACCGGGGTGTCCTGGCGGGACCTGGCCGACGGCGCCCACGGCGCGCTCCCGGTCGTGATCCTCGACGGGTTCGACGAGCTCCTGCAGGCCACCGGGGTGGACCGGTCGGACTACCTGGAGCAGGTGCAGGAGTTCCAGCGGCGCCAGGAGGCCCTGGGACAGCCGGTGGCGGTGATCGTCACCAGCCGGACGGTGGTCGCCGACCGCATGCGGGTCCCGGAGGGCTGCCCGGTGATCAAACTCGAACCGTTCAGCAGCGCGCAGATCGGGCGGATGCTGGAGATCTGGAACGACGCGCACGAGCAGTCCCTCGCGGCGCGGGGCCTGTCCCCGACCCCGCTGGAGTCGGTGCTGGCCTACCGCGAGCTGGCCGAGCAGCCGCTGCTGCTGATGATGCTGCTCATCTACGACTCGGACACCAACGCCCTCCAGGGCAAGGAGGGGGCGCTGTCGCGCTCGGCCCTGTACGAGGAACTGCTGCGCATGTTCGCCGACCGGGAGGTGGACAAGCACCGGTCCAACCTCACCGACGACGAGGCGCACCAGGCCGTGGAAGGCGAACTGCGCCGCCTGGAGGTCGTGGCGCTGGCCATGTTCACCCGGCACCGCCAGACCATCTCCTCGGAGGAGCTGGACAAGGACCTGGAAGCGCTGTTCCCGGACGCCGGCCTCCGTCCTGAAGAGACCGGTCTCCACGGCGCGCTGAGCGACGCGGACCAGGTGCTCGGGCGGTTCTTCTTCGTCCACGAGTCGCGTGCGGAGGCCCGGGACCGCACGGCGAGCGTCTACGAGTTCCTGCACGCCACGTTCGGCGAGTATCTCGTGGCGCGGTACGTGGCCGCCGTGCTGGAGGGGCTGGTCGAGGACCGGCGGGAGGAGCGGAAGCGCTCCAGACGGCGACGGACTTCGCGTCCGCTGGACCACGGGGAGCTGTACGCCATCACCTCCTATGCGGCGTTCACCTCTCGGGCGGCGGTGGTGGAGTTCCTGGACGACCTCTTGGAGCAGCGTTTCAGGGAAGAGCCGGGCGAGCGCTCGGAGTACATCGACCTGCTGCTGATGCTCTTCCACGAGGCGCCTTACGCACGCCCCTCCCAGGAGTTCGAGGGATACGAGCCCTGGCGCGCGACGGTCATGTACCGGCAGGCCGCCTACTCGATGAACCTCGTGGTGCTGCTGGCATGCTGCGGCGAGGAGCTGGACCTGGCAGAGCTGTTCCCGGAGGAGGACCGGATGCCCTGGCACGGCTGGCGGAGAGCGGCGACGTACTGGCGCGGGCTCATGGATGAGGAGTGGCACGGGTTCGTGGACACGGTCCGCATCCGGCACATGGGCGACCTGACGCGCGCGACGACGAGCACGTTGGAGCGTGAGCGCGGCGAACCGGTGGTCGTCGGGGAGTGCCTGGGCTTCGAGATCAGCCCCGAAGGTCCGGGAGATCTCGACATCATCGATCCGTACGGGATCACGGTCCCGTACGACGGGGTGACGTCCAAGCTTCTGCGAGGCATCGCCGTTCGCGCGAACGGAACGGCGGCACGCATGATGCTGATGCTGACGCCGCTGCTCAGACACGTGAACGAAGAGGCGCTGAACTGGTACGCGGACCCGGAGGAGTCCATACGGACGTGGAGCGAGACCCATGACGTCCTGCGTCTCCGCCTGGAGCCGGTCGGACAGGATCAGTACGGGCGTCTGGACGCCTACCGGAGGCTTCTCACGACACAGGAGCTCGGCCGCATCGAGCTCCTGACGCTGAAGCAGGCCGCCGACGACCTCGACGCTTCGGTCGAACGTCCTGTGGGGACGGAGTTCGCCGGGGGCCTGTCCCTCCTCGTCGACCAGTTCCTGGGGCAGGTCCGCTCCGTGGTCCCCGGAGTGATCCTCGCGCCCGAGGAATTGAACCCGGTCTTCGAAAGACTCGCCTCGCATCTGCCTGTTGAGCAGGATTGCCGTCGGCTCGTCGCAATGGCGGAGGACAACAGGCACCGGGACAGTCCTGAAGAGCCTCGGCGGACCGGCAAGCAGACGAGGATGGAACGGAATCCGCGCCGCTTCAGCAGCAGATTCCCCGAAAGCGAGAGGTCGTACTCGGGCATGAACGCCAACTCCGGGGCCTGGTAGCGCCGGGGCGTGCTTCCGGGCGCTACCAGGCCCCGACACGGAGCACGGGGAGATGGTGCCTGCGGAACACGCAACCTGGACGCCTTTCCGGGCATCTAAGGAGGCATGGACTCCACTCTCCCCCGTGTCCGTACCGGTGTCCCTCCCCTCGCACCCGCCGCGGCCCCGGCCTCCCGGCGCTCCGCGCGTCGGGCGGTCACCGCCACCGCCCTGTGCGGGGCCGTGGTCGCCTCGTTCGCATCGCTGCCCGCCGCCCCGGCGCGGGCCTCGGACGAGAACGCAGCCGACGGCGCCTCTGGAGAGCGCTCCATCGTCGCCTTGGACGTGGACGTGCGCGTCGGCCGGGACGCGGCCGTCCGCATCACCGAGCGCCTGACCTACGACTTCGGCGACGACGGCTCACCCGTGCGCCGGCGGCTCCCGCACCGGGGGAGCATCGCCGGCTCACGGGAGATCGACCTCGGGCTGCGCGATGTGCAGGTGGTGGACACCGACGGTGTGCGCTCCATCGAGGTCGACGAGCGGAACAACGCGACGGAGGTCGTCATCGGCGAGCGCGACGAACCCTTCAGCGGTACCCGGACCTTCGCCGTCGCCTATACCTACGAGAGCGTGATGGTCCGCCGGGACGACGACAGTCCCCGCCTGTTCCTCAACGCGGTCGGCAGCGAGTGGTCGCTCCCGGTCCGGGACGTCACCGTGGAGATCGACCTGCCCGAACGGCCCGAGGGCGTCGACTGCTACGCCGGGGTGCTCGGCAGCACCTCCCCCTGCTCCTCCTCCGACACCAGCGGCGCGGGCGCGTCGTTCACCCAGGACGAGGTGCGTCCGGGGCAGGCGATGAGCGTCGACCTGGTGCTGCCCGAGAGCGCCGTCGACACTGAGCTGCCCACCCTGCAGGAGGCCGACTCCTCCCTGGACGGGCTGTGGCCGCTCTACGCCTTCGGGCTGGGCGCGGTCGGCCTGGCCCTGGCCTTCATCGTCTTCGGCGGCCGCTCGCACGTGGGCGGTGGCGGCGGCACCTGGGGGCACGGCGGCATCGGAGGAGGCGGGGACGGAGACGGCGGTGCGGGCGACGGAGGAGGGGGTGGCGGCGGGGACTGACCCCCGCCGCCACCCCGGGGCCGCATGCGCGTTCGCCGGGCGGCTTCACGGGACGGTTCCGGCGGGCGGGCCGTCAGGCCTGCTCCGCCTCACCGCCCGACATCTTGCCGTCGATGGTCGACACCCGGCCCTGCTCGTCGAAGCCGACGGTGGCCTGGAAGGCCGTCCCCGAGAGGTCGAGCCGGCTCCCCGACGGGTCGAACTCGGCGGTGAGCCCGCGCCGCACGCCGTAGGAGTACAGGGCGCGCCGCACGTCGCGCAGCGGGAGCCCGGACAGGCCCTCCTGGATCACCCGCATGACCCGTGGGCCCTCCGCGGCCGGGAGCGCGAAGTCGGGGTGCTCGATCATGAACGAGGCGTGCGTCCCCGAGCCGACCTCGGCGGTGTAGGAGGTCCAGCGGCCCGCGACGGCTTTCGCGGCCTCGGTCATCAGGGCGGCGACCACCCGCGGGTGGTCGGGCGCCCCCGGGAGCGCCCCGAAGGGCACCTCGGGCTCGGCCAGCTCGGGGATCCCGTGCTCGCGGCCGAAGTCGCGCACGGCCGCGCTCAGCGCGGTGACCGCCTCGGGGTAGCCGGACGGGTTGGCCCAGGCCCAGAGCCAGGAGCCGGGGCCCGGGGCGGCGCTGCCCAGCAGGTGCACCCCGGTGCAGGCCAGCTCCTGGGCCCCGGTGAACCGGAACCGCGGCTGCTGCAGGTCGACGTGCCAGTCGTGCTGCCCGACCACGTCCTCCAGCCGCAGCTGGTGCTCCAGGGAGAGGAAGGCCGCGTCGTCGAGGAGGTCGGCGAAGGAAGGAGACGAGGATTTCGACACGCCGCGAAGACTAGGGGGCGCCTGTGACAGCGTCGAATCGGACATCCCGCCCGTGGTGCCCGCCGCCCTGTGACCGCGGCTCTCCGCTCGGGGCTCCGCGTCCGCCGTGCCCCGTCCCCGCCGTCGGGGCCGCCGTCCCGCACCGACGCCGCCTTCTGAGGCAGAATGCCTCCTGACTCCCTGCCCCTATTGCTGTTCTCCCACTGTTCTGGCGATCGGGCCGCACCGAGCGGCCCCTGACGAGAGGCGGTCATCCATGGACGCCACCGACCTCGGGCACCTGCGCCGCTGTGTGGACCTGGCCGAAGAGGCACTGGACGCCGGAGACGAGCCGTTCGGGTCGGTCCTGGTGTCCGGCGACGGCGTCGTCCTGGCCGAGGACCGCAACCGCACCGCCGACGGCGACAGCACCCGCCATCCGGAGTTCGCCCTCGCGCGCTGGGCCGCCGAGAGGATGCGGCCTGAGGACCGCCCCGCCGCGACCGTCTACACCTCCGGTGAGCACTGCCCGATGTGCTCGGCCGCGCACGCGTGGGTGGGGCTGGGGCGGATCGTCTACGCCTCCTCGAGCGAGCAGCTCACCGGGTGGCTGTCCGGACTCGGCCTTCCCGCTCCCCCGGTCCGGCCGCTGCCCATCCGGGAGGTCGCGCCCGGAGTGGCCGTGGAGGGGCCCTCCCCCGAGCTCTCCGAGCGGGTGCACCGGCTGCACCTGCGCTACCACGGACGCGCCTGAGGCCGCCTCAGGCGCGGGAGCGGGCGGGTCCCCGTGCCAGCGAGGGCCGGGAGCCCGCTCCCGCGCCGCCCGATCCGCTCCTGAAGGCCGTCAGTCCTCGATCACGCAGTCCGGGCCGGGGAAGATGAGACTCTCGTGCCCGTCCTCGAAGCGGACGAGGTAGGGCGGTTCGCCCTCGGAGCCGCGCACTTCGATGATCTCGCCGGCCTGTCCCGCCTGACCGACGGTCTTACCCTGGATAAGGATCCTGTCGCCGACGTTGGCCTGCATACGGGAACCTCCGCCTCTGCCGTGCTTCGCTGGGCACCGCGCGCTGCACGCACGGCGCACTCCTCCCGCACGGCGCGCACCGTCACGCACTGTCGGGCGCCGTCACACGCCGGCGCCGTGCGGCGAAGAGTATCCGGCGCCCGGGCCCCTGGGAACTCCCGACGGGGTTCGTCAGGGGTCACCGTCCGGCCGACCGGTGCCCCTCCCCTACCCAGGATGTGCCCCACGCCAAATGTGCACGGCCCGGGGCTGAATCTGACACCCGTGTCAACTCCCAGGGCTCCCAGGGTATGTACGTCGATTCGGTGAAGATCGGAGACCCTTCGGCCCCTATCGGGGTCAGCCGCAGGTCGCTGCGGTACTACGAGCAGCAGGGGGTCATCGGGTCCCACCGCCTCGGCGGCGGGTGCGCAACATCCGCGAGCTCCTCTCCTCGGGACTGCCCATCGCCGACCTGCCCCCGCCCGCCCCCTTCCTGGGCCTAGAGCCGACCCTGGAGCACTGCCACCCCGCCCTGGAAATCTACCGGCGGAGCCTGGGCGAGCTGGACCCGAGGATCTCCGACCCGCCTGGCCCCGGGGGAATCGCCGTCGAAGACCGCAACGTGTCCGGCACGGACGTGCGCGGCCGTTCCGGGGACGTGTAGAGGACCGTCCTTGCGGCCGGTCGAGCCGCCCCCGGAGATCTCCTCCCGGACGACGCCTGCGGCGCCGGTATCGGATGGCGGGCACCTCCCCGTCCGCCACCGACGGCGAAGCAGGAGGCCCGCCCCTCTCAGGGGCGGGCCCTGAACGGGGGAACGTCACTCCCCTGCTGCGCTCCAGGAGCCGGTGCCGTAGACGAACCCGTGGTCGGTGAACACGTCCGGGTCGCCCTGCTCGAAGGCGGTCCCGGCGGCCACGGCTCCCCCGCCCGGGACGGTGGCCACGTCGGCCATCGACAGGTCGTACTTCTCGTCCGACAGCGGCTGCCCGGTGGTGGTGCCGTCGGCGGCGACGTGCACCATCACCGGGTTCCACCCGCGGTCCACCACCCACAGGCCGCCGTCTCCGGCGTCGGCCACCGCGGTGTAGGAGCCGGACTCCCCGCCGGTCTCCACCGTCCACTCCCTGCCGTCGTAGCGCCCGACGAGCGGCCGGTAGTGGTTCATGTCCTCGCCGTCCTTCCAGAACAGGTGGCCCACCGCGACGACGTCGTCGGCCGAGCGGGCGAGGACGTCGGTGAAGACCGCGTCGGACTCGCCGGAGGGCAGGTCCACCTCCGGGACCTCCATGGGGCTCCATCGCTCGCCGTCCCACCGCTCGGCGCCGGGCTGCCCGTCGTCCCGGGAGCCGACCGCGAACACCGCGTCCGGCCCTGCGGCCGCCACCGCCTGGGACACCGAAGGGGCCGGGTAGTCGCGCCAGATCTCGCCGTCGAAGAACACCGCGCGGTCGTAGCCGTCCACCGGCCGGGACAGCATCCAGACCGCGTCGGTATCGGCGGCCGCCAGATCGGTGGGGTGCAGGGCGGGGTCGATCCGCGGGGCGGTCCAGGAGCCGCCGTCGCGGTGCAGGACCACGGCCTGACCGCCGGGGGTGGTGCCGGCCGCCCACACCTGGCCGCCGACCGCGTCGGCGGCGTCCGGCTCGACGGTCGCGCCCTCGGGGACGCCCTCCGGGGTCCACTCGGTGCCGTCCCACCGGTGGATCCGGGTGGCGCCGGGGCCCTGGGCGCTGTCGTCGCCGAAAGCCCACACCGCGTCGGGGCCCGCCGCCGCGACCGCGGTGAACGAGCCGCCGTCCTCGGGCGCCCCGTGGACCTGGCGCCACTGGGCCGCGTCGGCGTGGGCCGGACCCGCCAGTGCGGTGGCGGCCAGNGCCCCCCCCCCCCGCCGTCCCCGCACGCCGTGCCTTGGTGACCTGGGGGGTCGAATCCGCCATTCCTTCACTCTCCGCTCAACAGGCGACACGTATCATCACGTATGACGCCCGTCACGCCGGACGCGTTGGCGCGGCCGGTGAGAAAATCGGGCCGTATCCGCCGGTTCGTCGGTGTTCCCGCCCCCTGGCGTCTTCTATCGGCGGCCGATGCGCCGCCGCACGCGCGCGTGGAAGTCGGCGGCGCCATTGCTCCGGGGGTAGGGGGTCCCGGGCACCGGCACTCCGAGGAAGGAGCACAGCGGCCCCCATCCCTCCTCGGCCCGGAACACCAGCAGGCGGTCCCCGGGAACGGCGGCGATCACGCGCTCCCGGTGCTCGGAGAAGACCGACAGCGCGTGGGATCGCTCCTCGAAACGGCCGTGGAAGGCGCCGTCCCAGATGAGCTCTTCGGCGAAGGCGGCGACCTGTGCAGTGTCGCCTTCCAGGCGGCGCCGCCTCCCCTGCTCGTCGAACCGGCTCAGGTACAGAGTGCGGTAGGCGCTGCGGTACCAGGCCTCGGGATCGCGATCGGTCAGGACGACACGCGCCCGGGGAAAGGCGCGCACCAGGTCGCCGACGAAGGCGCAGCCGGGCCAGCCGAGCGTCGAGGCGTAGCCCGCGACGGCGCGGCCCACCGATTCGCGCCCGGCCGCGGCATCACGCCAGGCACCCAGGCGCTCCGGGCGGTCGTAGAGCTCCCCCATGTGGAAGACGGGGCCGAATCCGAGCAGCGCCAGGGCGGTGTGCAGGGACATCGTCCCGGTCCTGCCGAACCCGGCGCCGATCACCCCGACCATCGCGCTCCTCCCGGACGCTCCTTGCGCACGCGGGCCCACACGCCTCTGGGCTGCAGAGCCAGGGTGGCGCGGGGCCGCACCCCGTCGGGGTCGACCGGTTCGAAGCGCACCCGGGCCCGCAGTTCGATGGCGATCTCCTCGATCTCGCTCAGGGCCATGGACGCGCCCAGGCACCCGCGCGCCCCGGCACCGAAGGGGAAGTAGGCATAGCGGCGGGCGGGTCCGGCGCCGTCCAGCCACCGTTCGGGGCGGAAGCGGTCGGGCTCGGGGAACCAGCGCGCGTCGCGGTGGGTGACCCACTGGCTCAGGCCGATGACCGTCCCCTCCGGGAGCCGGTACCCGCCGAACTCGACGGGCCGCACCGCGACTCTGCTGACCACCCACGCGGGCGGGTACAGGCGCATCGCCTCCTTGGCGGCCGCGGCGGCGTAGCCGTCGGCGCCCGCCCCGCGCGCGGAGCGTGCCAGGCCGGCGTCGGCCTCGGGGGCGGTGCCCAGGCAGTGCACCAGCCAGGTCAGGGCGTCGGCGGTGGTCTCGTACCCCGACATCAGCAGGGTGGCCAGCTCGTCCCGGATCTCGGCGAAGGGCGCGCGGGGCCGCTGTTCGACGAGCCTGCCGAGGGCCGTGGCGCCGCCGTCGGGCTCGTGCTCCCCGACGATCCGCCGCAGGGAGGAGTCCAGCGCCCGCATGGCGCGGCGCAGGGAGAGGTTGACCGGCGTGGGCATCCACGCCGGCAGCCGGNCCCCCCCCCCCAGCCGGACGGCGCCGGCGGTGAGGCGCATGACGGCGGCCACGGCGTCGGCGAGCGCGTCGGCGTCGGCGCCGAGGGGGCGCCCGGTGATGTGCACGGCTCCGACCCGCATCGCCAGCCGGGACATCTCCTTGTGGACGTCGACGGTCTGGCCCTCGGTCCAGGAGTCGGCCGTGCGGGCGGCGGCGTCCCGGGCGCAGGCCCGGAGGCCGACCAGCCGTTCGCTGCGGAAGGCGGGCTGCAGGCGGCGCCGTTTGCGCTCCCAGTCCTCGCCCTCGCTGTTCATCATGGCCAGCGGGAAGCCGGTTCCGCTCCGTCGGCGCTCCCCGGGCCGCACCTTGACCAGGGCCCGGTCGCGGTCGACCAGCACGCGGCCGACGTCATCGGGGTGGGCCAGCAGGACGTTCGCCGGGGTGAGCGCGACGGTGTCCCCGTACTCGTGTGCGCAGCGGGTCAGGAACCCCAGGGGGTCGACGGCGAAGTCGGCGGCGTTGGCGGCGCCGCTTGCGCGGGAGGGGCCCGGCGGGCGGCGGTCGTGCGGGGACGGTGCGGAAGGTGTGGGCGGGGCGGGCATCCCACCTCCTGCTGCGGGCCGGTGCACGGAGCGCGGGGTGCGTGCGGGGCGCGTGCCGCGGGGGTCGGAGAGCGCGCGGGCCGGGCTCGCCCCCGCGCCGCGGTTCAGCGGAAGGTGAGGAGGGATCAGTAGTAGATGTAGGGCCGGGTGAGGCGCTGCTTGTCGACGATTCCGAGGGCGGCTGCGACGCGGTAGGCGACTCTCTTCACGGAACACCTCTTCGCTCGGGCCCGGACTCCCTTGTCATCCGGACGTCGGTCGCCGTTCGGGCGGTCGTCTCGCCCGGGCGACGCGGACAACCTACGCGGGAGGGCGCGCCCGCGGCCATGGCGGCGAGGTGAGCATCGCCTGTCCGGCGTCCCCCTGTCCTCGTGGACGGCCTCCGGTCCCTCACGCACCCGCGACCGGCCGCCGCTCGGGGGACCGGCGCCAGGGCATCAGCGCCCGGTGCCGGGGGCGCACCGTGCCGGCGGCGACCATCGAGCGGTAGACGACCAGCGGGGACCCCACGAGGGTGGGGAGGAGCCAGGCGAGGACGGCGCCGTCGGAGAACTGCACCGCGACCGGCGTCGCATAGGCGATGACCGTGGACATCATCAGCACGAGGTGGGCCCTGTACCAGCCGCGCACCGGTCTGCGCCAGGCCAGGTACACCCCGGCCGCCCCGGCTGCGAGGGTGGCCGTCGCGATGATGCCGAGCCACCACATCGCGGGCGCGAACGGCAGGAGCGCGTAGGTGGTCACCGCCACCGCCACGACGGTCGCGCCGAAGACGCGGCCGGCGACGGTGTGCGGACCGCGGCGCTTGCGCGCGGTCAGGGCGGTGAGGGCGGCCGCCAGGCCGACGGTGCCGGCGGCGATGTGCAGGACGAGCAGGAACGTGTGCATGGGACCCCCGGCACGGTGGAAGGGCGGGCACGCCCCCCGCGACAGTCCACTGTGGACTGTTGCTACCTCAGAATGGACCTGACACAGTGGACTGTCAAGGGGGTGTCGCATGAACGGACGCCGGACGGCCAAGGACGCGCCGCACGGGCTGAACAACACGGCCGCCTCGCTCCTGGGCTTCCTGCACGAGCGGCCGATGACCGGCTGGGACCTGGTCGCCGCCGCCGAGCAGCTGATGGGCGACTTCTGGTCCATCACGCGCAGCCAGGTCTACCGGGAGCTGTCCACGATGGCCCGGGCCGGGCTGGTCGAAGAGGGCGAGCGCGGGAAGCGGGACCGGCGCCCCTATGCGATCACCGAGGCGGGCCGCACGGCCTTCGCCGACTGGAGCGCGGCGATGCCGGGCGAGGAGGCGGTGCGCTTCCCCCTGCTGCTCATGCTCACCCTCGGCCGGCACATCCCGCGCGACCACCTCACCGCGGCCGTCGAGCACCACCGCGCGCTGCACGCCGAGCGCCTCGCCGAGTACGAGGGGCAGGCCGAGGGCATGTCCGACCCGTACGCGGCCGCGACGCTGAGCTTCGGCATCCACTACGAACGCGCGGTGCTGGCCTGGTTCGACGACCTTCCCGAGGAGATCACCCGCGGCGCCCGGAAGGACTGAGAGCGCTCCCCGGCCCGGCCCGGCTCGGCGTCCGGCGCGTGGCGCGTGCGCCACCGGCCGCCGGTCAGGCCCCGGTCCCGCGCTCCGTGCCGCGCTCTGCTACCGCGTGTTCCGTCTCGCGATCCTTGTCACGCTCGGCCGCGCGCTCGATACCGGCGATGATCGCGTCCAGGCCGAACTCGAAGGTGCGCATCACGTCGCCGCGCTCCGGCGACAGGCCCGCCATCACCGCCGCCAGGTGCGGGAACATCCCCTGTGGAAGCGAGCGGAGGTAGCCCGTGATCTCACCGACCCTGCGGGCGACGTCCTCCGCTCCCGCCCCCGAGGCCAGGCCGCCGTGCACCTCCTGCTCGAAGGCGAACGCGGTGCCGTAGAGCGCCAGCAGGTCGCCCGCCGCCCCCGCGGCCTCCGGACCCATGCCACCCGCGCGCAGGATGCCGAGCTGGGCGTCCATGTGCGCCAGGAGCCGCGGCGTGGTCGGGATCACCGTGCGCATGGCGATCTCGGCCGACCCCGGGTGCTCCATCAGCACCCGTAGCTGCAGCAGGGCGTGCTCGCGCAGCTGGTCCCGCCAGCGGGCCGGGTCGGGGACGGGGACCGGGACGCCGGCGAAGACCTCGTCGAGCATCAGCTCGTGCAGGTCCTGCTTGTCGCGCACGTGGGCGTAGAGCGAGGCCGGCCCGGTGTCCAGGGCCTGGGCGACACGGCGCATCGTCACACCGGCCGGCCCCTCCTCGGCCATGATCCGCAGCGCCGCCTCCACCACCGCGGCGGTACTCAGCGGCCGCCGGGCGGTCGGACGCGGCGCCTTGCGCCACGGCGGCACGGGGACCGTGGGGCTGTCCGGCCCCGAAGAGCCGGAGGCGGACGGTGACGCGTTCACGGCGAACAGTGTACTGGCGCGAACACCGTTCGGCCCCGCTCCGCGGTGCCGCGGGGCACGGCACCGCCATTCCGCGGTCAGGGAGCGGTCGGCGCCGGACGGACGAGGGCTCAGATCCAGTGCGATTCCCTGGCGATGCGCAGCGCGTCGACCCGGTTGCGCGCCCCCGACTTCACCACCATCGAGGAGATACGATTGCGCACGGTCTCGTCCGACGGGCACAGGCGCGCCGCGTCCGGGACACCTACCGCCAGGGACTCGAAGCGGTGGTCGACGGGCTGCTCGGCCGCGCCTGACCCCGTCGCAGGCCCGCCGCGCCACGGCGTCCGCCCATCACAGGGGGCCGGACACCGAAGACCTGGCTCACCCGGACGCCCCACCGCCGAGGACCTGGGCCCACAGCGCCTTCTTGTCCGTCTTGCCCACCGGGGCCAGCGGCAGGTCGGTGCGGACCACGAGGTGGTCCGGCAGCTTGTAGGCGGCGACACCGCGCGCCGCCAGCGCGGACCGCACCTCGCGCAGCGTCGGCGGCGCCCCGGCGTCCCGGGGCACCACGCCCGCGCACGTGCTCTCCCCCATCAGCACGTCGGGCCACGACCCCGGCCGCGGCGATCCGGGGGTCGTCGCACAGCTGATCCTCCAGCTCCTTGGCCGGGACCTTCCCGCCTCCTCGGTCGACCACGTCGCTGATGCGCCCAACCACCTCCAGGTACCCCTCGGCGGTCCGCGTCACCAGGTCACCGGTCCGGAAGTACCCGTCCTCGGTGTAACGGAGCCGGTTGTGCTCGGGCGCACGTCAGTGGCCGCGGATCGTGTAGGGACCGAGATCCCCTCGACGAACTCGACGGCCGATCCGGCGATCCGCCCCATGGCAGCGTCCAGGGCGTGCTGGTCGCGGCGCCCGCCCTCGGACATGAGCACCAGGTGGAGCGCGGTGCCGAGCAGCACCGGGACCAGGGCGAGCAGGGTGAGCCGTTAGTCGACCAATAGCAGGTAGACCAGGCTGACCAGCGGCACCACCACCAACGAGGTGGCCTGCGCCATTCATTTCCTCCGCCGCCCCTCGGGGCCCTGCGCGATCCGGCACACCCCTTGCCACGAACGGTGTTCGCCTTTAGAACAGTATTCGTCTATCGAACAATGTTCGTCACCGATCGCGAGGTCCGCCATGACACGCACCGAGCACGCCCCCGTCCTGATCGTCGGCGCCGGCCTGGCCGGCGCCTCGGCGGCGATGTTCCTGGCCCTGCACGGGGTGCGGGCGCTGGCCGTCAGCCGCCACCCCGGCCCCGCCGACCAGCCCAAGGCCCGCGGCCAGTCCTGGCACACGATGGAGGCGCTGCGCATCGCCGGGGTCGCCGAGGCCGTGCGCGCGGCCGGGTTCGACGCCGGCCGCTCCATGTCCATCGTCATCGCCCGCACCCTCACCGGGCCGGTCCTGCACGAGATCATCGGCGAGGACTGGCCCGACTGGTCGCACATCACCCCCGAGCGGATGGGCATGGCCAGCCAGGAGCGCACCGAGCCGATCCTCATCGAGCGCGCCCGCGGCCTCGGCGCAGAGGTCCGCTTCTCCACCCGCCTGGACTCCTTCGAGCAGGACGACGGGGGCGTGGTCGCCCACCTGCACGACCTGGCCACAGGTGAGGGATACCGGGTCCGCGCCGGGCACCTGGTCGCCGCCGACGGTTGGCGGGGCGGGATCCGCGACGCCCTGGGCATCGGTGCCCCGGGGCGCGGCACCATCTCGGCCTCCCTCGCCCTGATCGTCGAGGCCGACCTGGAGGAGGCGATCCAAGGGCGCGAGTTCAGCCTCCACTACCTGCAGAACCCCGACATGGCAGGCGGCGGCGGTGTGTTCACCACCACCGACGCCCCCGGGCGCTACGCCTGCGCCTTCGGGCACGACCCGGAGTCCGGGAAGAGGGCCGAGGACTACACCGACGCCGAGTGCGCGGAGCAGGTGCGGCTCGCCGCCGGCATCCCCGACCTGGACGTGAAGGTCCTCGCCAAGGACACCACCGGCACGGCGCACGCGGTGGCCGAACGGTTCGGCCTGGGGCGCGTCCACCTCATCGGGGACTGCGCGCACACCATGCCCCCGCACGGCGGGCAGGGGGGCAACACCGCCGTGATGGACGGCTTCTACCTGGCCTGGAAGCTGGCGGCGGTGGTGCAGGGCTGGGCGGGTCCGGGGCTGCTCGACTCGCACGACGCCGAGCGCCGACCCTATGGGCGGATGATCGCCGACCAGCAGTACGCCAACCTGGTGCGGCGGCAGTCACCGCACCTGGCCGACGGCACCGAGGCCGAGCCCGTCCCGCCCGAGCGGCTGCTCTTGGGCTACCGCGTCCCCGACGGCGCGGTGGTGCGCGAGGAGGGCGACGACGGCGCCCTGACCGAGGACCCGGCCGCGCCCACGGGGCGCCCCGGTTCGCACGCACCGCACGTGTGGCTGGAGCGCGACGGGACGTCCCTGCCGGTGCTCGACCTGTTCGGCAGGGGTTTCGTCCTCCTCTCCGAGGACCCCGCGTGGGTGCCGGCGGCCGAGCGCGCCTCCCGGCTGCTGGGCGTACCGCTCCGCGCCGAAGTGGTGGGCACCCCCGGCTCAGGGACCGCGCTGACCGACCCGCGAGGGCACTGGCGTTCGCTCTACGGGATCTCCGCCGAGGGCGCGACCCTCGTGCGCCCGGACCGCTTCATCGCCTGGAGGACGTCGGCCCCGGCCGATGAGGAGGGGTTGGTCGCGGCTCTGAGGACCATCCTGTGCCGGGCCGATGCGTGACCGTCACCGACGATTCGGGATCCGGCCATCGTCGACGGCCGGGCCCGGGATGGAGGGAGATCCTCGTCGACCGGACGGGCGCCGAGTGCGCTCGGCCGGTCGTCCGAGCCGTGTCCGCAGCGTGCGCCGCGGGCTCCGATCGGCTCGACGGCCTCAGGTGGTGGCGTGCACCAGTGCCGGGACCACCTCGCCGATCGGGTCCCGGAGGACCGCGGAGGCCGCCTCGTCATAGGGGGTCGGCTCTGCGTTGACGACGATCAGGGTCGCACCGGCGCTCAGGGCGACGTCGCACAGGCCCGCGGCCGGATGGACGGTCAGCGAGGTGCCGACGGCGACGAAGACCTCGGCGTCCTCGGCGGCCTTCGCCGCCTCCTCGATCACGTCCGGATCGAGCCTCTGTCCGAAGGAGATGGTGTCCGACTTCTGGATCCCTCCGCACTCCAGGCAGTGCGGGTCGGACTCCTCGTCCAGGCGCTCCAGGACCTCGGGGGCGGGGGTCCGCAGGCCGCAGGCCGTGCAGACGACCCGGTGCATGGTCCCGTGGACCTCGACGACCTGGTCGTCGGGGACGCCCGCCGCCTGGTGAAGGCCGTCGATGTTCTGGGTGATCAGACCGCTGAGGCGCCCCGATCCGGCGAGGTCGGCCAGCGCGTGGTGGGCGGCGTTGGGTTCGGCGTCCCAGGCCGGGTGGTCGCGGCGCATCAGCCACACCTTGCGGCGGACGTCGGCGTCGGACATGTAGGTGTCGTAGTCGAACATCGCGGCCGTGGCGGGGTCCTTGGTCCAGACCCCCTGCGGGCCCCGGAAGTCGGGGATCCCGGAGTCGGTGGAGATCCCCGCGCCGGTGAGCACGGCGACCCGCTCGGCCCCGCTCATCATCGCCTCAGCCGCCGCGAGGGTCGGTCCGTCGGCCATGGGTCTCCACCGCTCTCCGATTGACGCCGGGGACGCCCGAACGGCGGTCGTGTGAAGGGGCCGCCGCCGAGGCGGCGCCCATTCTGCCACCGCTCCACCGCCCCGGCGACCGCCGGTGCGGGATTCCCTGACCGCCCTCACCCCCGAAACGGCAGAGCTTCCGGACGCCTCACCGCTCGTCTCAGCGCCGGCCTCACCGGCCGGCCGGACCTGGGGCGACCACACTACGGACCGAGCCCTGCGAACGACGAGCGGGCCCCGGAGCGGACATCCCGGAGCAGTCCCCGGGCCCGTGAAACGGAAGGCGCCCGTTGTCCGGGGAACAACGCAGCACCCGGCCATGCCCGCCGTGCCGCGGTCGCGGTAGCGCTCGACGGCCCGGCGCAGGGGCCATCCGCGCTCGACGATGCAGCGGGCCAGGGCAAGGCGCCCGTTGGGGGCCGGTTTGGCGATGTGGTGGGTAGTGCCGGGCATCGAGGGCCTTCCGGGGCGGTGGGACGTCAGACATCCACACCGACACCGGAGGTCCTCTTCGTTCGTCTCGACCGGGGTCGGTGTAACCGACCTCAGCGGCCAGTACAGCTGGCGCGTAGGCCGTCTCCTATGGGCGGCGCCTTCTCCCTGCGCCCTGACCGGCGGAAGTCGGCCCCGACCGCGAAAGCGATACCACTCCGGCGGGAGCGACGTCCGGCCCCCGGTGGGCGTCCCACCTGAGCGTCGCGAAGGGACAGGCCCCTCCCGCCGGGAGAAGGGCCTGTCCTTCAGCCGGCTAAGCGGCCCAGGCGGTGCGTGCCAGGTCGAGGGAGGACCGGTACTCGGTGTAGGCGTTCTGGTAGAACTCCGTCCCCTCCTCGGTCGGCTCGACCGTTCGAGCCGCCGCCCACCAGCGCTCCTCGTCCACCGGTTCGCCCAGCGCGCGGGCGCACGCGATCACCGCCCCGCGCGCACCCACCCCCGGGTCGTCGGGGATGGTGATGGGGCGCCCCAGCACATCGGCGAAGATGCGCGTCCACTCAGGGGAGCGCACCCCGCCCCCGCAGGCGTACAGGTTCCCGTCGAGCCCCGCGGCCTCCAGGCAGTGCCGGGCGGCGAACGCCACCGACTCGCAGAGCGCCCGGATCACGTCCGCCCGGGTGTTCTGCAGGCTCAGACCGGTGAAGCGGGAACGCGCCGCCGAGTCGACGAACGGTGCACGCTCCCCCGACTCGGCCAGGAACGGCAGCGCCCGCACTCCCCCGGCGCCCCTGCCGGACTCGGCCAGCAGCGCGTCGGCGTCCTCGACCCCGACCCCCACCAGCTCGCACGCCCAGTCCAGTCCGGCGGTGCCGACCATGGCCGCCATGGCCCGCAGGTACCGGTCGCGGTCGGGCAGGGCCAGCATCATGCCCGCGGGCTCGCCGTCGGGGTCGAACGCGGGCCCTGACCGGAGCACCTGGCAGGCGAGCGTCGTGCCCGCGATGAGCACCCCGTCGCCCGGCTCGCGGACCCCGGCGCCCATGGCGCAGGCGGGCATGTCGAACGGCCCCGCCGTGACCGGCAGGCCTTCGGGCAGGCCCAGCAGTGCGGATCCGGCGGCGTCCAGGTGCAGCACGGTCCCCGGAGCCGCGGGCTCGGCGAGCAGCCCGCGGCGGTGCCCCAGCCCGCACGCCTCCAGGGCCTCGTCGTCGTAGCGGCGGGTGCGCGGGTCCAGGAACGGCAGCGAGGCGTCGGAGACGTCCACGGCCACCGTCCCGGTCAGGCGCTGGGCCACCGCGTCCACGCAGTACCCGGCGACGGCCGCGGCCTCCAGCGACTCGGGCTCCTCGGCGTCCAAGTGGGCCAGCAGCGCCGCCGCGCATCCGGGGAAGACCCCCGAGCCGGTGCGGGCGAAGACCCGGCGGGCGGTGCCGTCCCGGTGCCACTTGGCGACCAGCGCCGAGGCCCGCCCGTCCAGCCAGGACACGGCGGGGCGGACGGCGCGGCCGCGCTCGTCGCGCAGCCACAGCCCGTCGCCCTGCCCGGTCAGCGCCAGGGCGGTGACGGGGGCGGGGAGCCCTGAGGCGACCTCGCGCACCACCCGGGCCACCGTGCCCAGGACTTCCTCCAGGTCCTGCTCGACCCGGCCGCCGGGCAGGCGGTCCAGGCCGCTGGCGGCGCCGGCCTGGGCGACGGAGGCGCCGTGCCGGTCGAAGGCCACCGCCTTGGTCAGCGACGTCCCGATGTCCACCCCGATGATCATGGCCGGTCCCGGACGTCGGGGTTGGCCAGGTGGGCCTGGGCCTCGCCGCGGCTGTAGCGCCCGACCTCGGCGGCGACGATGCGGGCCGCGCGCTCGGCGGTCTGGCGGCTGCACCCGGCCAGGTGCGGGGTGGCGATCACGTTGGGCGCGTCGCGCAGGGCCCAGTCGGCGGGCGGCGGTTCGACGTCGTAGACGTCCAGGGCCAGGGCGCCCAGGCGGCCCGAGCGCAGCGCCCCGGGCAGCGGCGCGTAGTCGAGCAGCCCGCCGCGCGCGGTGTTGACCAGCACGGCGCCGTGCGGCATCAGCGCCAGCCGCTCGGCGCCGATCAGGTGGTGCGTCTCGTCGGTGAGCCGGGCGTGCAGGCTCACCGCGGTGCTGCGGCGCAGCAGGTCGTCCAGGTCGGCGGGCTCGGCGCCGTCGGCCCGCACTTGCCCGGGGTCGGCGTAGGGGTCGCTGACCAGGACGCGCGCACCGAAGGCGACCAGCACCCGGGCCACGCGGGCGCCGATCGCGCCGTAGCCCACCAGGCCCACGGTGCTGTTCTCCAGCTCCACGCCGGCGTTGTCGTAGGCGTAGAGGTCGCCGCGCCAGGTGCCGTCGCGCAGCAGCTCGGCCGAGGAGCCGGGGATGCGGCGCAGGGCGGCCAGGATCATGCCGACGGCGAACTCGGCCGCCGCGGCGGCGTTGCGCCCGGGGGCGTAGGTGACGGCGACCCCGGCGGCGGTGGCCGCCTTGAGGTCGACGTTGACGGGCCCGCCCCGGCAGACCGACACCAGGCGCAGGCCGGGCGCGGAGGCGAAGACCTTCTCGGTGAAGGGGGCCATCTGGGTCACGGCCACCTCGGCCCCCTTGAGGGCGTCGATGACCTGCTCCTCGGTGCCGCTCGCCTCGTGCACGCCGCCCACGGGCCCGAAGGGCTCGACCGGCCAGGGCAGGTCGAGACGGGAGACCTCGGGGGCGCCCGGGGCACCGGGGGCGGTGCCGAGCTCGGCGCGGACCGCATCGGCGAGCAGGTCGGTGCGGACGAATTCGTCTCCAGCAGCGAGTATGCGCAAGGTGGTGCCTCTCTTGCCGTGCGGCCGACTCAGGCGCGGCCGGCTTCGTAGGAGTCGATGCGGGCGACCTTCTCCGCGCTCGGCGAGTTCTCGTCGAAGGTGTGGCCGAGCCATTCGGTGAGGATCTTCTCAGCCGCGTGCGGGCCGATCACACGCGCCCCGAAGGTGATGACCTGGCAGTTGTTGGACTTGATGGACCGCTCGGCCGAGTAGGAGTCGTGGGCGACGGTCGCGCGGATGCCGGGCACCTTGTTGGCGGAGATCGCCACGCCGATGCCGGTCCCACAGACGAACACCCCGCGGTCGGCCTCCCCGCGGGCGATGCGCTCGGCCCCTTCGAGGGCCGGGACCGGGTAGGCCAGGTCGTCGGAGGCGTCGGTGACGCCGACGTCCTCGACGCTCGCGACCCTGGGGTCGGCGCGCATGAGGTCGCGCAGGCGGTCCTTGAGCCCGACGCCGGCGTTGTCGGCGGCGACGACCACGCGCAGGGGGCGCGCCCCGCCGTCGCCGCCGGCCGCGTCGGCCGGTGCTCCCGTGTGCGTTTCCGCGGTCATCGGTCACCTCCAAGGCGGTCCCCGGCCGGAGCCGGGGGAAGACGTCTCATGCTGCTGGTCGGTCGTTCGGGTCGCGGCGCCCGCCGCTTCGGGGGCGGGTGCCGGGACGGATGCCGGGGCGCGTGCGCCGGAGGGGCGGGGCCGGTCAGGGGCGTGGCCCCGTTTCGCCGGGCGGCCGAAGGCCGACCGGAAGGGGCACGCGCCGTGCTCGGGGCGGTGGCCGCCGGAGTGGTGTCGCTTCCCACCTCTGGGATCAAGACGGGGAAGAGGGGACTGCGCACGGAGCCGCGTCGATCCGCCTCACGGCCCCCTGCCGACTCACGGCCCCCCGGCCGGCGGACCGCCCACCCGCCGGGCAGGCGTGGACCACCGGACGCCGTTCCCTCCCGGCGGACGCCATCGCCCACCGGACCGGAGCGGGCCAGGGTGCGCCGGCCCGGAACGGCCCTCGCCGCGCCCCGGCGGAACGGGGCCGGGTCGAGCGGGCGGGTCACCCCCGGCTCCCCTCGCCCTGCGCCCCGGTCGTCGCGGGCCCGTCGGTCCGTGCGGCCGCCGCTTTCAGCGCCACCTCGGACACGGCGGTCACCAGGTGGGCGAAGGAGGTGGCCCCGGGGTCCGGGTGGCCGTGGCTGCGGGCGGCCAGGCGGGCCGCCCTGCCCTTGGCGGGGGTGAGGCCGGCGGTCGCGAGCGCGGCCTCCCGGGCCTCCTCGGCGGCCGCGGCCCAGCAGGCGGCGGCCTCGGCCGCGCCCGCACCGGGAGGGGACGCCTCGGCGCCCTTGCGCAGGATCCCGCGGAACGGGTCGATCGCATCGAGCATGGTCTTGTCGCCCGGGCGGGCGCCGCCCAGCTCGGTGAAGGCCGCCACGGCCCGGTCGACGGCGTCGGCCAGCGCGCCCGGGGTGATGCCGGCGGCGTCATTCCCCTCCAGGCCGGCGCCGGTCTCGGCGAGCAGGACCCCGTACAGCGCCCCGGAGGCGCCGCCCGCCGCGTCGGCGAACGCGGTCCCCGCCGCCAGCAGGGCACCGGAGACCGGCTCCCCGTCCGCCTCGGCCGCGCGCGCGGCGGCCACGGCCGCCCGGATGCCCCGGGTCATGCCCAGGCCGTGGTCCCCGTCGGCGGCGACGGCGTCCAGGCGTCCCAGCTCGTCCTCGGCCTCTTCGAGGCGGACCATCGCCGCGCTCAGCGCACGGTCGACCGGACCCGCGGCGGCCTGGTCGTCGGGGCGCTCCAGTCCGGCATCGACGGTGCGGACCGGTTCGACCGGCTCCAGGCGCGCGCCGGTGCTGCGGTAGCCGGGGGTGTCGCAGGGCGCGGCGTACAGCTCGGCCAGTTCGTCGTCGAGCACCATGACCGACAGTGACAGGCCCGCCATGTCCAGGGAGGTGACGAACTCGCCCGCCTCGGTGTGCACGGGGAGGAGCCCGGCGCCCGCCAGGCGCTCGTGCACCCGGGCGCAGACGGTGAACATCTCCTCGTACTTGGTCCGCCCCAGGCCGTTGAGCAGGACGGCCACGCGCCCTTGGGAGGGAAGCTCGGGCAGGAGGCCGTCGACGAGTTCGTCGGCCAGTTCCTCGGCGCCCAGGCGCCCGACCGTGCGCACCCCGGGTTCGCCGTGGATGCCCAGACCCAGCTCCATCGCACCGTCGTCCACGGTGAACAGCGGCCCGTCCGCCCCTGGGAGGGTGCAGCCGCCGAACGCGACGCCGAAGGTGCGGGTGGCGGCGTTGGCCCGCTCGGCGGCGGCGTGCACCCCGGCCAGGTCGTCGCCCCGCGCGGCCGCGGCTCCGGCGACCTTGAAGACGAAGAAGTCCCCGGCGACGCCGCGCCGGCGCCCGGCCTGCTCGGCGGGGCCGCTGGCGACGTCGTCGGTGACCAGGACCGTGCGCGAGTCGATCCCCTCGGCGGCCAGGCGGCGCGCGGCCAGGCCGAAGTGGAGCACGTCCCCCTGGTAGTTGCCGTAGCCGAACAGCACCCCGCCGCCGTCGTCGGCCTCGCGCGCGGTGCGGTAGACCTGCTCGGCGCTGGGGCTGGTGAACACGTCGCCCACCACGGCGCCGTCGGCCAGGCCGGGGCCGACGAGCCCGGCGAACGCCGGGTAGTGGCCGCAGCCGCCGCCGATGACCACGGCGACCTTGCCCGTGCGGGGGCGTTCGCGGGCCACCACCCCGTAGGCGCCGGGGACCTTGCGGACCGTGCGCCCGTAGGCGGTGGCGAAGCCGTCGAGCCAGTCGCGCTTGAAGGTCGCGGCCCGTCCCAGGACCGTCATCGGTGCACCCCCTCGGTCTCGCGCTCGCCGTCCAGGCGGGCCAGCAGCAGGCCGCGGGCGGCGACCGCGCCGTCGGCGACCTCGGCGGCCAGGTCCAGGGCGTCGGGCTTGGGCGGGTAGGCGGGGTTGGGGACCGCGATGACGGTCAGCCCCGCGGCGGCCGCGGCGCGGATGCCGTTGCTGGAGTCCTCCACGCCCAGGCACTCGGCGCCGGTGCGGCCGAGCCGGGAGGCGGCCTCCCGGTACACGTCGGGGCTGGGCTTGCCCCGGGCCACCTCGGCGCTGGAGACGGTGGCGGTGAAGGCGTCGGCCAGGCCGTGGGCCTCCAGCGCGGCGTCGATCACCGGGCGGGCGGCCGAGGAGGCCAGGGCCACCGGGACCCGGGCGGCGGCGTCGCGCACCATGGCGGCGGCGCCCTCCAGCAGCGGGGCGCGCCCTTCGGCGACCGCCGCGACCAGGCCGTCCACCACGGCCGTCTCGGCCTCGGGCGCCCGGTCGGGGACGCCGCAGGCCCGGGCCAGGTAGGCCGCCCACTCGGGGGCGCTCTTGCCCTGGCAGGCGGCGGTGTACTCAGGCGTCCACCGCACGCCGTGCCGGGCGGCGTAGGCCGTCCAGTTCTCCTCCCACAGGTGTTCGCTCTCCACGATGACACCGTCCATGTCGAACACCACGGCGGCGAAGGCCATGTCAGCAACCCCTCTCACAAACTCAACGGGAAATTAACACGCCTTCTGTTATTTGTCACCACCGATCCGGCGCCGCATCGCACGCGGTCCCGCCCCGATGCGCGATCCTGGACCCCATGAACAAGGAGACGCCGAGCGGCAGCACCCGCTCCCGCAACATCCGCCAGCAGCGGATCACGGACTACGTCATCAGCCGGGGGTCGGCATCGGCCGCCGAGCTGGTGGAGCTGACCGGGGTCAGCCTCATGACGGTCCACCGCGACCTGGACGAGCTGGCCCGGCGCGGCCTGCTGCGCAAGTTCCGCGGCGGGGTGTCGGCGCTGCCCTCGACGGTGTTCGAGAGCAACGAGGAGTACCGGCGCCAGGTGCACGTGGAGGCCAAGGCGGCGATCGCGCGCCGGGCGGTCGAGCTGGTCGAGCCGGGCATGTCGGTGATGCTCGACGACTCCACCAGCGCGCTGGAGGTGGCGCGGCTGCTGCCACAGGTGGGGCCGCTGACTGTGGCCACCAACTACCTGCAGGCCATCGAGGTGCTCAAGGGCGCCGAGGAGGTGCGGCTGATCTGCCTGGGCGGGGACTACTCCTCCACCCACGACTCCTTCAACGGCATGGCCTGCATCGAGGCGGTGGAGCGGCTGACCGTGGACGCGGCGTTCCTGTCGACCTCGTCGATGACCGCCGAGACCACCTACCACCAGGAGCCCGAGATCATCATGGTCAAGCGCGCGATGATGGCGGCCGCGCGCACCCGGGTGCTGCTGATGGACTCCAGCAAGATGCCCCGGCCGGCGCTGCACCGGCTGGCCCCGCTGGCCGACTACCACCGCCTGGTGGTGGACGAGGGCGCCCCGTCCGACCTGGTGGAGGAGGCCCGCCAGCACCTGCCGGTGGACGTCGCCCCCCTGTGAGGGCGCACCGCAGGGCGCCGGGCGGGCCTCGGGACGCCCCGCGGAAGGATTTCGCTTTCACATATTGCGCGTTAAGTTAACAAGGTCCATGATGTGCTCCGGATCTCACCTGGAGGACACATGACCGCAACTTCACCGACGGCGGCCTCCCCCGCCCCGAGCGCGCTCTCCCGGTGGCTCGACCGGGTCGGCGTGCCCGTCCCCCTGGCGCTGGGCTACCTGGGCCTGCTGATCTTCATGATCGGCGACGGCATCGAGTCCGGCTTCATCACCCCCTTCATGGCCGCCAACGGCGCCGGAGACGACGTGCACGCCTCCTACGCCGTCACCGTCTACGGCGTGGCGGTCATGATCGCCTCGTGGCTCTCGGGGGCGCTGTCCCAGCTGTGGGGGCCGCGCCGGGTGATGATGATCGGCCTGGGCATCTGGCTGGTCTTCCACGTCGCCTTCCTGCTGGCGGCCGCCTCGCAGAACTACCCGATGATGCTGGCCGCCTACGGCCTGCGGGGCTTCGGCTACCCCATGTTCGCCTTCGGCTTCCTGGTCTGGATCACCGCGGTGGCGCCCACGGTGCGGCTCGGCGCGGCCGTCGGCTGGTTCTACTTCGCCTTCACCGGCGGCCTGCCGACCCTGGGCTCGCTCGTCGCCAGCGGGACCAACCCCGTCCTGGGCCACTACGGAACCCTGTGGCTGTCCCTGGGCGTCATCGCGCTCGGCGGCGCCGTGTGCCTGCTGGGGGTGCGCGAGCGCACCGGGTACTCCCGCATGGCCCCCGAGGGCGTCAAGCCGGTGCAGAGCCTGATGTCGAGCATGGCGATCGCCTGGCGCAACCCGCGCGTGGGCATGGGAACCGTGGTGCGCATCATCAACACCGCGCCCCAGTTCGGCATGCTTGTGCTCTTCCCGAGCATCTTCGCCGAGGACATCGGCTTCGGCGAGGGCCGCTGGCTGCTGCTGGTGTCGGTCATCTACGGCACCAACATCTTCTTCAACCTCATCTTCGGCCTCGTCAGCGACCGCCTGGGCTGGCGCCACACGATCTTCTGGTTCGGCGCGCTGGGCTGCTCGGCCACCATCCTGCTGCTGTACTACGTCCCGATGGCCTTCGGCGCCGACTACTACTGGCTGGCCCTGATCGTGGGCGCCATGTACGGTGCGACCCTGGCCGGGTTCGTGCCCATCTCGGCGCTGCTGCCCTCGCTGGCCCCGGAGAACAAGGGCGGCGCGATGGCGCTGCTGAACTTCGGCGCCGGCGGCGCCACCTTCGTCGGGCCGGCACTGGTGAGCCTGCTGCTGGTGCCCTTCGGCGCGGGCGGCGTGGTGATCTCCTTCGCGGTGCTCTACCTGATCGCGGCGGCGATGACCTGGTTCCTCAAGGAGCCGGCCGCGCCCGCCGACACCGCCGCCAGGGCACGGACCGGCGACCGAACGGCAACGGATGTGACACGGGAGACACCCCCGACCGAATCGGCCTCCCCCCGCTGACCAGCGGCGACGCCGATCGGACGGGAGAAACGGCGGCGAGGTGCGCGGCAGAGTCCGGCAAAGAGTGTAAAAATCGACCTACATGAAGCAGCCGCCGCACATCCTCGTCGCGAACGGGACGAAGGTCAGGCGCCCGGTGTTCGTGCTGGGCGCCCCCCACTCGGGGACCGACCTGCTCGCCCGTGCACTCGGCCGTGCGCCCGGCTTCCTGGTGAGGGCCGGGCACACGGCCGTCATGAACGCCGTCTACACGGTGGCGCGGCGCCCCTCGCTGGCCGAGGAGCGCGCCTCGGGCACCTCCGCCCTGCTGCGGGACGCGTTCGCCGAGGCGTGGAGCCTGACCCCGCCCAACTGCCCGTTCTGCCCGGGCACCCGCTTCCCGGCGCGCGAGGCGGCGTCCCCGTGCCGCCACGCCGGCGGGATCACCGCCTACGGCGACGCCAGCCCGGACCTGCTCTACAGCGCGCCCGCGCTCAGCGCCGCCTTCCCCGACGCCGCCTTCGTGCAGATCATCAGGGACGGCCGGGACGTGGTGGCGGAGATGCTGGACGACGAGCGGTCGTTGGCCTGGTTCCGCCCGGGCGCCGTCCGCATGGAGGGCGAGCCGCCCCACCCCTTCTACGGGGTGGAGGACGAAGAGGAGCGCGACGGGTACACCTCGCTCTCCGACACCGCCAAGTGCGCGATGCGCTGGCGGGGCGCGGTGCGGCTGTCGGCCCGCCTGCGGGGCGAGTTGGACGCCGAGCGGCTGATGACGCTGCGCTACGAGGATGTGGCGGGCAAGGAGGTCGAGACGGCGGAGCAGCTGCGGGCCTTCACCGGGGCGCGGGTGTCGGCCGTGGAACTGATCCGTGAGGAGTCGGCCGGTCCGCCGTCCCGCACCCGCCTGACGACCGACCAGCACACCGAGATCCGGTCGGTGGCCAAGACCGAGCTGTCCCGCCTGGGCTACGGGGAGAAGAAGTCCCGCTCGGCACGGGCGTGAACGGCACGCCGGACCTCAGCCCCCCTCCACGCCGTCGCGCCGGTCGACGGCCGGAACGGTCCGGCCTTCCCGGTGACGACGCCGGAAGGGAACAGGGCGGCGCATCACCGGGTGAGAACGTTCCCGCACCGTTCCCGCCCCTGCCGCTCCCGGACGACCGCCCCTTCACGACCACGACTCCATCCAC
>NZ_ANAD01000250.1 GCF_000341245.1 Nocardiopsis halophila DSM 44494 | reverse complement strand
TCCCCCCCCCTTCCCCCCCCCTGCCGCTCCCGGACGACCGCCCCTTCACGACCACGACTCCATCCACGCGCGCGCGGCGGCCCAGGCGCGGTGGGACGGGTCGATCATCACGAAGTGGTCGGCCCCCGAGACCTCCTCGAAGTCGACCTCGTCCCCGGCCAGGCGCGCCTCCTGCACATAGGTCCTGCTCTGCTCGATCGGCACGCGCTGGTCCTCGTCCCCGTGCACGATCAGCTGCGGGACGCCCACGGGCACCTGCCGCAGGGGCGAGGACTCGTGGAACGCCGAGTGCGGCGCCTCTTCTCCCAGGAACGCGTCGGCCGCGCCCTCCCCCAGCCCTCGTTCGGCGGTGTCGACCATGTCGGTGACGGGCGCCAGCCCGACCACCCCGCGCAGCGGCGACCCGGGGGCGGCCAGCAGCGCCAGGTGGCCGCCGGCCGAATGCCCCACGGCGACCACCTTGCCGGGCACGGCCCCCTCCGGGCGCTCGGAGAGCTCCTCGGACAGCAGCACGAGCGCGGCCCGCACGTCGTCGAGGGTCTGCGGCCAGCCGCCGCCGTCGGCGCCGGTGCGGCGGTACTCCACGTTCCAGACCTGCCACCCGGCGTGCACCAGGTCCTCGGCGATCGGCTCCATCAGCTCCATGCCGTGCCGGTCCCGCCAGAACCCCCCGTGCAGCAGGACCGCCACCGGCGCAGGTCCGTCCCCGCCCGACTCCGGCCCTAGGACGCGCACCCGCCGGCTCGGGTGGTCTCCGTACCGCAGTTCCCGCTCATCGCGCTCCATGTCTCCCATCCTCCGTCACCGGACGCCCGGTCAAGCGGTGCGCGGGCCTCCGGCGTGTTGGGGCCGCCACCGGCGGTGCGCGGGCCCGGAGGCGGGCTCGCGCAGCAGTTCCAGGCGCGGACGGGGGCCGTCGGTGCGGCCCGTGGGCGGGCGCCGGGACCCGGCCTGGAACTGCACCGGCCAGCGCGCGCCGGGGCCTGTGTAGTCCTGTTCGGCCGCGGCGTGCAGCGTCCACTGGGGGTCGTACAGGTGGGTGCGCCCCAGCGCGCACAGGTCGGCCCGGCCGGCCAGCAGCAGCGAGTTCACGTCGTCGTGGGAGGAGATGGCCCCGACCGCGACCACCGGCACGCCCACGCGCGCGCGGATGCGCTCGGCGAAGGGCACCTGGAAGCTGCGCCCGTAGGCGGGACGCTCGTCCGGCGTCACCTGGCCGGTGGAGACGTCGATGGCGTCGGCCCCGGCGTCGGCGAAGGCGCGCGCGATCTCCACGGCGTCCTCGGCCGTGGTGCCGCCGTCGGTCCAGTCGGTGGCCGAGATCCGCACCGTCATCGGCTTGTGCTCCGGCCACACCTGGCGCACCGCCGCGAACACCTCCAGCGGATAGCGCAGCCGCGCGGCCAGGTCGCCGCCGTAGCGGTCGGTGCGCCGGTTGGTGAGCGGCGACAGGAAAGAGGACAGCAGGTACCCGTGCGCGCAGTGCAGTTCCAGCAGGTCGAACCCGGCCCGGTCGGCCTCGCGCGCGCTGGTGGCGAAGGCGTTGCGGATCGCGTCCATGCCCGCCCGGGTCAGTTCCGCGGGCACCTGGTTGACGCCCGGGCGGTACGCCAGCGGGGAGGGCGCGACGACCGGCCACGCCCCCTCCTCCAGCGGCTCGTCGATGCCCTCCCACATCAGGCGCGTCGCGCCCTTGCGCCCCGAGTGCCCCAGCTGCACGCCGATGGCGGCGGAGGAGTTCTCATGGACGAAGTCGGTGACGCGCTTCCAGGCCGCGGTGTGCTCGGGGGCGTAGAGCCCCGCGCACCCGGGGGTGATGCGCCCCGGCGCCGACACGCACACCATCTCGGTCATCACCAAGCCCGCGCCGCCCAACGCCTTGGACCCCAGGTGGACCAGGTGGAAGTCGCCGGGCGTGCCGCCGGTGGAGGAGTACATGTCCATCGCCGAGACGACGACCCGGTTGGGCAGCTCCAGGCCGCGCAGGCGGAAGGGGTGGAACATGGGCGGCCGGGCCTCGGCGCCGCCGTTGGCCGCGCTGAACCAGTCGTCCACCGCGTCCGCGAAGTCCGGGTCGCGCAGCCGCAGGTTCTCGCGCCCCACCCTGCGGCTCCGGGTGAGCAGGTTGAACGCGAACTGGAGCGGTTCCTGTCCGGTGTGCATGCCGATGTCCTCGAACCACTCCAGGCTGGCCTGCGCTGCGCGCTGGACGCTCTCGGCGACCGGTCGGCGCTCGTCCTCGTAGGCGGCCAGGGCCTCCTTGACCCCTGGGTGCTCGTGCAGGCAGGCGGCCAGGGCAAGGGCGTCCTCCATGGCCAGTTTGGTCCCCGAACCGATGGAGAAGTGCGCCGTATGGGCGGCGTCGCCCAGCAGCACCAGCGCTCCCCGCCGCCAGGTGCGGTTGCGGACCGTGGTGAAGGACCTCCAGCGCGAGGCGTTGGGCCTCAGGGCGTGCCCCTCCAGCGCGTCGGCGAAGAGCCCGGCGCAGCGCTCGACCGCCTCAAGGTCGGTTCCGTCCGCGCCGGTCGGCCGCCCCGGGGCGCCGAACCCGGCCGCCTCCCACACACGTTCGTGCATCTCCACGATGAAGGTCGAGGCGGTGTCCGAGTAGGGGTAGGCGTGCGCCTGCATCACCCCGTGGGGCGTCTCCAGGACGTGGAAGTTGAAGGCGTCGAACACCTTGTCGGTGGCCAGCCACATGTAGCGGCAGTGGCGCCGCTCCAGCGTCGTGCCGAAATCCCCTTCGAACGCCGTCCGGGTGGCGCTGCCGGCGCCGTCACAGGCCACGACCACGTCGTGGGTGCGTTCCAGGTCCTCGGCCGGAGGCGCCTCGGTGCGCAGGCGCAGGTCCACCCCGAGCGCGGCGCAGCGGTCGCGCAGGATCCCCAGCAGGCGGCGCCGGTCGACGGCGGAGAAGCCGTGCCCGCCCGAGGTGGTCACGCTCCCCCGGTAGTGAACGTCGATGTCGTCCCAGCGCGCGAACTCGGCCGAGAGCGCCGCGTACACCTCCGGATCGGCGTGCTCGATGCCGCCGAGCGTCTCGTCGGAGAGCACGACGCCGAACCCGAACGCGTCCTCGGGGGCGTTGCGCTCGTAGACGGTCACCTCGTGGCGCGGGTCGAGCCCCTTCATCAGGGCGGCGAAGTACAGCCCTCCCGGGCCGCCGCCGATGCAGGCGATGCGCATGGGCCCCCTCACCCGTTCTCGCGGAGCTTGAAGCGCTGGAGCTTGCCGGTCTCGGTGCGCGGGAGCGCCGCGGTGAACTCGACCAGGCGCGGCGTCTTGTAGGGAGCGATGCGCTCTTTGACGAAGGCCTTGAGGGCCCCGGCGGTGGCGGGGTCCGACGGGGTGCCCTCGGCGGGCACCACCACCGCCTTGACGACCTGGCCCCGGTCGGCGTCGGGCACCCCCACCACCGCCGCCTCGCGCACCAGCGGCGAGCGCATCAGGACCTCTTCGACCTCGATCGCGGCGATGTTGTACCCGGCCGAGACGATGATGTCGTCCGAGCGCGAGCGGTACCAGAAGTAGCCCTCGGCGTCGCGGACGTAGGTGTCGCCGGTGATGTTCCAGCCGTCCCGCACGTAGCGGCGCTGGCGGTCGTCGGCCAGGTAGCGGCAGCCCACCGGGCCGCGCACGGCCAGCCGTCCGGGGACCCCGTCGGGTGCGGGCCGCCCGTCCTCGCCGAGCACCTCGGCGGTGAAGCCGGGGACCGGCCTGCCGGTGGAGCCGGGGCGGATGTCGTCGTCGGAGGCGGAGATGAAGATGTGCAGCATCTCGGTCGCGCCGATGCCGTCGATCAGCTTGAGGCCCGTCGCCTCGTGCCAGGCGTGCCAGACCGCCTCGGGGAGGTGCTCGCCGGCCGAGACGCAGCGCCGCAGCGAGGAAAGGTCGGGCGGTTCGGCGCCGGAGGCCTCGGAGAGCAGGGCCCGGTAGGCGGTCGGCGCGGTGAACAGGACGCTGACGCGCTCCTCGTGCACCGCGCGCGCGAGCCGTTCGGGGCCGGCCTTCTCCAGGAGCAGCGTCTCGGCACCCGCCCGCATCGGGAAGATGAGCAGGCCGCCCAGTCCGAAGGTGAACGCGAACGGCGGGCTCCCGGCGAACAGGTCGTCCGGGCGCGGCTTGAGCACGTGGGCCGAGAAGGTGTCGGCGATGGCGGTGACGTCGCGGTGGAAGTGGACGCACCCCTTGGGGCGCCCGGTCGTCCCGGACGTGTAGGCGATGAGGGCGACGTCGTCGGCCGCGGTCGGCACGGCCTCGAACGGGGGCTCCCCCTCCTCGGCCGCGCGCTCTGCGAGCACCGCCGGATCCTGCGGCCCGCCGTCGCCGTAGAGCGTGATGCCGGTGCGTTCCTCCAGGTGCGGGGCGGCACGGTCGGCCGCCTCTTCCAGTTCGTCGGCGAACCGGGCGTCGCACAGCGCGTGGGAGACCCGTGCCGAGCGGAGGATGGCCTCCAGCTCTTCGGTGCGCAGCACCGGCAGGACGGTGACCACGACGCCGCCCGCCTTGAGGACCGCGAGCCAGCAGGCCGCCAGCCACGGCGAGTTGGGGCCGCGCAGGAGCACGCGGTTGCCCGGCCGCACCCCCAGGGGGCCGCTGAGCAGGCGGGCGATGCGGTCCACGCGCGCGCGGAGCCCGCCGAAGGTCCAGGCGTGGCGCACGCCGTCGTGCTCCCCCCGTACGCACGGACGGTCGGCTCCGTAGCGCCCGACACCGCCGTCCAGCAGTTCCCCGGCGCAGTTGAGGGAGCCGGTGCGGTGCAGCTCGGGAAGGGTGAAGCGGAGTTCGGGCCATTCCTCGGCCGGGGGAAGGCGGTCGCGGGCGAAGGTGTCGGTGTAGGCGGACGGGGAAAGGGTCGGCTCCATTGCGTGCTTCCTCCTCCGGTTCCGGCCCGGCGGTGGTCAGGCGCCGTCGGTGCGGCGCGCCTCGGAGGGGTCCCCGCGGCGGAACATCTCGCGCGCGATGATCCCGCGCTGCACCTCGGAGGCGCCCTCGTAGATGCGCGGCGCGCGGACCTCGCGGTACAGGTGCTCCAGCAGGTGCCCGCGGCGGAGGGCGCGGGCGCCGTGGATCTGGACGGCCGCGTCGACGACGAACTGCGCCGTCTCGGTGGCGTAGAGCTTGGCCATGGCCGCGCGCTCGGTGGCGCCCGGCCCCGGGGGCAGGGGCCCGGCGGCGGCACCGGGGGCACCGGCGGAGTCCAGGGCGTCGGCGGCCCAGTAGACGAGCAGGCGCGCCGCCTCGGTGCGGGTGGCCATCTCGGCCAGCGTGTGGGCGACCGTCTGCTGGTCGCGCAGGGGCCCGCCGAAGGCCCGCCGGTGGGCGCTGTGGGTGCGGGCCGCCTCCAGCGCCGCCTGCGCCATGCCCACCGCGAACGCGCCCACGCTGGGTCGGAACAGGTCGAGCGTGCGCATGGCCACGCGGAACCCGTGGCCCTCCTGCCCCAGCAGGTCGGCGGGGCCGACGGGGACGCCGTCGAAGCACAGCCGTCCCAGGGCGTGCTCGCCGAGCATCTCGAGGGGCTCGCCGGACAGGCCGGGGCGGTCGGCGGGGACGAGGAACGCTGTGACGCCGTGGGCCCCCGCCCCGGGGCCGGTGCGGGCGAACACGGTGAGGACGTCGGCGTGCGGGGCGTTGGAGATCCAGGTCTTCTCCCCGTGCAGGGTCCAGCCCCCGCCCGCCCGGTCGGCGCGCGCCTCCAGGCGGAGGGCGGCCGCGTCCGACCCCGCCTCGGGCTCGCTGAGCGCGAAGGCCGCCGTGGCCTCGCCGGAGGCGACTGCCGGGATCCAGCGCTCGGCCTGCGCGGGGGTGCCCGACTGCAGGACCGGGTAGGCGCCCAGGCCCTGCAGGGCCAGGGCGGTCTCGGCGGCGGTGCTGACCCCGGCGACCGCCTCGCGGAGCAGGCAGATCTCGATCGCGGGGGCGGGGCCGCCGGGGAAGAGGCGTCCCAGCAGCCCGGAGCGGGCCAGGCGGCGCAGCAGGTCGCGCCCTTCCGGGCCGGGCGGTGCGGCGGACGCGCCCTCGGCGGCCTCCTCCGGTCCGTCGCGGCCGAACTCGCGCACGGCCGCCGTGCGCGCCCATTCGGCGAAGCCGCGGTGGTGCGGGCCGAGCGAGAACGCCATGTGCCCTCCCCGAGTGACCGGTGGACCACTCTCGAATATACAGAGTTCGTGACGCCCGTCAATGGGGCGACATGAAGCGGGGTCCGCCGGTATCGTGCCGGTGTGACGACCCCATCGAACGCGGCAGACGGCGCGACCGGGACGGGCGGTGCCGACGGCACCGGCGGCGAGCGGCGCAACCGCCGCCCCCGGTCGCTGATCGTGTCCTTCTTCGGCGCCCCCGGCCGCCGCATCGGCGGCTGGGTCTCGGTCTCGGGCCTCATCGGCCTGATGGGCGGGCTCGACGTCGACCCGCCCGCGGTGCGCTCGGCGGTCTCCCGCCTGAAGCGGCGCGGGCTGCTGGAGGCGGAGCGGCGCGGGGGCACCGCCGGGTACCGGCTTTCAGAGGAGGGCGTGCGCATCCTGGCCGACGGCGACCGCAGGATCTTCGACCGGCGCCCGGCCGACCTGGCCGACGGGTGGGTCCTGGTGGTCTTCTCCATCCCCGAGGCCGAGCGCGGCAAGCGCCACCTGCTGCGCGCGCGCTTGGCCTGGCTGGGATTCGGCACCACGGCGGCAGGTGTGTGGATCGCCCCGGCGCACCTGGCAGGCGAGGCGCGCCGCGCCCTCAACGAGCTGGAGGTCAGTCAGTACGCGCAGCTCTTCAGCGGGCAACGCCTCGGCTTCGGGGAGCTGTCCGACGCCGTCGCCGACTGGTGGGACCTGGACGCGCTGCAGGAGATGTACCAGGGCTTCCTGGACGAGTACGAACCGGTCCTGGCGCGCTGGAGGGCCGTCCTGCACGGCCCGGTGGCGCACGGGGAGAGAGGGCGCGGTGAGGGTGCGGAGGGCGCCGACCCTGCGCCGGCGTTCGCCGACCACCTCCGGGCGGTGGACGCCTGGCGGCGCATGCCCTTCCTCGATCCGGGGCTGCCGCCCGAGGTCCTTCCCGCCGAGTGGGCGGGCGTGCGCGCGGCGCGGCTGTTCGGTGACCTGCACGCCCTGCTCCGGGAACCGGCGCTGCGCCACGTCGAGTCGGCCGCAGGACCGTTCCCCGGCCTTACCGGCCCGGGACCGGACGAGCACAGGGGCGAGGAAGCGCGCGACGGGCGGGACGGCCCTGGGCCGTCCCCTTCCGCGCCCTACGGCGGGGCGGCGTCGCCGTCCTCGGGGACGACCGCCGTGCCGACCAGCTCCACCCGCGCCGCCGGGTCGAACAGCTCGGCGACGCCGAACAGCCCCATCGCCGGATAGTGGCGGCCCAGGCGGCCGCGGTACACGCGGCCGATCCGGTCCAGGTCGGCCCGGTAGGCCGAGACGTCGGTGGTGTAGACGGCCAGGGACACCAGGTCGCCCGGGGAGCCGCCCGCCGCCCGGAGCGCGGTGAGCAGGTTGGCCAGCGCCTGGTCGAACTGGCCGGGCAGGTCCGTGGTCCCGATGGTCCCGTCGGGAAGCTGGGCGGTCTGCCCGGCCAGGTGGACCGTGCGCCCGGGGGCCGCCGCCACGGCGTGCGCGAACCCCACCGCGGGCGCCAGCTCCGGAGGGTCGACCAGCCGGTGGCGGGTGCGCACCACCGCCTCCCCGCCGCTCCCCCGGTCCGCGTGCTCGTCCGCGCCCTCGCCCCGGAGCTCCCGCCGAACCGTGTCCTGCCCGGCCCCGTCCGCGTTCTCGGCCATCGCGCTACCTCCCCTTCCATTGGGGGTCCCGCCGGCCGGTGAAGGCGGCGTGGAACTCCCGGTAGTCCTCGCTCTTCATCAGCAGGGCCTGGGTGACCGCCTCCAGCTCCACCGAGCCGGACAGGCCCATGTCCAGCTCGCGGGAGAGCAGCGCCTTGGTCTGGGCGTAGGCGAACGCGGGGCCGTCGGCCAGACGGCGCGCCAGGCGCTCCGCGGCCTGGGCCGCCTCCCCCTCGGCGACCGCCTGGCTGACCAGTCCGCACCGGTCGGCCTCGGCGGCGTCGACTGTGTCGCCCAGCATCAGCAGCCGGGTGGCGTGCCCCAGCCCGGCGATCCGCGGAAGCAGGTAGGCGGCGCCCATGTCGCCCCCGGCAAGACCGACCTTGGTGAACAGGAAGGCGAACCGGGCGGTGGCCTCCACCACCCGGAAGTCGGCGGCCAGGGCGAGCACGGAGCCGGCGCCCGCGGCGACGCCGTGCACGGCGGCCACGACCGGGACCGGGCACTCGCGCATCGCCCGCACGGTCTCGCCCGTCATGCGGGTGAAGGCCAGGAGCTCGTCGGGGGCCATCTCCAGGGTGGCGCCGATGATCTCGTCGACGTCGCCTCCCGAGCAGAACCCGCGGCCGCTCCCGCGCAGCACCAGCGCGCGCACGTCGTCCCGGTGGGGCAGCTCCAGCAGCAGGTCGCGCAGATCGGCGTAGGCCTCGAAGGTGAGGGCGTTCAGGCGGTCCGGGCGGTCGAAGGTGACCGTCGCGACGCCGGCGTCGAGGGCGAAGCCGAAGTGCTTCCAGGACGCTGTGAAGGGCGCCGAAGCGCGGAACGGGCTCACGACTGGACTCCTCCTCCGTCGAGAACGAGGGACTGGCCGTTGACGCAACCGGCGGCGTCGGACGCGAAGTAGGCCACGGCCGCGGCGACCTCCTCGGGTTCCACCAGGCGCCCCAAGGGGCTTGAGCGGGCGAGCGCCTCTTCGGCCGCGCGCGCGTCGCGGCCGGTCCTCTCGGCGATCCGGGCCGCGGAGCGCTCGGTCATGGGGGTGCGGACGAAGGAGGGGCAGACCGCGTTGCTCGTCACCCCGGTGCCGGCGACCTCCGCGGCGACGACCCGGGCCAGCCCCAGGACGGCGTGCTTGGAGGCGGCGTAGGCGGCGGTGTAGGGGGCACCGGCCACGGCGGCGGTCGAGGCGATGAACACGACCCGGCCGCGGTCGCGCTCGCGCATCCCGGGCAGCAGGGCGCGGGTGAGGAGGAAGGCGGTGGTGGCGTTGGAGGCGAAGTGGCCGCTCCAGGAGTCCAGGGACGTGCGGTGCAGCGGGGCGGACTCGGCGGCCCCGGCGTTGTTGACCAGAACGTCGACGGGGCCGGGCAGGGCGGCGACGGCGGCCGCCACCCGGTCCTCGTCCGCGGCGTCGCACACCAGGGTGCGCACCGGGAGTTCGTCGGCGAGCGCGCGCAGCCTCCGCTCGTCCCGCCCGAGGGCGACGACCTCGAGACCGGCGCGGACGAGTTCGGCGCACACGGCACGGCCGATGCCTCCGGCCCCGCCGGAGACCAGGGCGCGTCGGGGGGCAGCCTCCATGAAGGAAAAGTATCACTCGATCATGACTCCCGTCACGAACACGACACACCTCTTCGGCGACCGAGCACCCCTTCGACACCGGACGTCGCGAACGCCCCCGCCGCAACGCGGTCCGGTCGGACCGTCGACGGGGTCGTGCACGTCGGTCCGCGGTCGTCAGCGATCAGCGCCCTCCTGACCGGGCACCGAGCGGCCGGTGGCGCCGGATCGCGGTGTCGAGCGCGCAGATCCCTTCCTGCGGACGTGCGGCCGCGGGCCCCCGGGGTGGCTCGGGCGGCACGGGCGGTGCAGCGCTCTGGCCCGCGCCCAGCATCCGGACCACCGCCTCGATCCGCAAGGCGTCCTGGATCAGCGGCCGCACACCCGCTGGGCGTGTTCCCGACCTCCCCGAACACCACATCGACCGAGCGTCGTCGGAGGTCTGTGGCCTGAGGCGGGCCGCTCCCGCGGCGCCTCGGGGGAATGGAACCGGCGGTCCGAGCCGGTGGCCGCCCGGACGCGCCCCGTGGCGGCCGCCGGGTTTGCGCCCCTCGGGCGAGTCTTCGGTCCCGCAGGTCCTGCGGTCCCGGGCGGTTCGGTGCAGGAGGGGCGGTCGGCGCATTCAGAGTGGTGGTTTCACCACCCAATGTGCCGCGGGTTCAAGGGGTGGTGAAATCACCACTCTCGATGGGGCCAGGGGCTCGATTCGGCCGTCCATCCTGCAGCCATCCGGCCTCCCGAGTGAACGCGGACCGGACGGCCGGTGACCACGGACAGCCGTGCAGGCGCATTCGGCCGCCTCGTCCGAGCCGGCACGGAGGGGCGGGTCCATGCGCCCCCTCCCGGGGCCGGGGGCCGGGCGGGACGCTTAGGATGGCCTCATGGGTGAAATCGGAATCGTCGGCCTGATCATGCTGGCCGTCATCGTGGCGATCCCCGTCAGCATCTTCGGGGGCTTCGCCGTCTACACCGCGCGCGTTGCGCGCAAGGGGCCCGAGGCCGTGCTGGCCGCGGCGCGCAAGCGGCGCGAGCTGGCCTGACCGTCCGCCGCTCGGCGGCGCGGTCGCGCGCTCGGGAAGAACGAAAAGCGCATACGAACGGCGGCGGGCGGTTCCCCATCAGAGGGAACCACCCGCCGCCGTGCCACGTATGCGGCCCCTCGGCCGAGCGGCCGCCGGCAGCCGAGGCCCGTTGACCGGAACCACCGGTCAGGACGCAGAACCCCGTCAGCGATCCGGCCGAGCCCTGAGAGCCCGGCCCTCAGGGCCAGGCCTCTCGGTCCCCGCAGGAAGCGGTCAGTCCGCCACGTCGAAGGTGTCCGGGTCGGGGCCGAACCGCTGGTCGGCGTTGAGCCCGGTGATCGCCTCCATGTCGCCGCTGGACAGCTCGAAGTCGAAGACGTCGAAGTTGGAACGGATCCGCTCCGGGGTGACCGACTTCGGGATCACCACGTTGCCCAGCTGCAGGTGCCACCGGATGATCACCTGGGCCGGCGACTTGCCGTAGGCCTCCGCGATCTTCACGATGGACGGCTCCTCCAGCAGGTTGCCCTGCCCCAGCGGGCTCCACGCCTCGGTGACGATGCCGTGCTCGGCGTCGAAGCGGCGCAGGTCCTCCTGGACGAGTCTGGGGTGCAGCTCGATCTGGTTGACCATGGGCGTGATGCCGCCCTCGTCCATCACCCGCTCCAGGTGCGGGGCGTTGAAGTTGGAGACGCCGATGGCCCGCACACGGCCGTCCGCATAGAGGCGCTCCAGCGCCTTCCACGTGCTGACGTAGGCGTCGCGCGCGGGAAGCGGCCAGTGGATCAGGTACAGGTCCAGCTGTTCCAGGCCGAGCCGCTGCAGCGAGGCGTCGAAGGCGCGCAGCGTCGCGTCGTACCCCTGGTCGCTGTTCCAGAGCTTGGACGTGATGAACAGGTCGTCGCGTGCGATGCCGGAGCGCCGGACGGCCTCGCCGACGCCCTCCTCGTTGCCGTAGGCGGCGGCGGTGTCGACCGCGCGGTAGCCGGCCTGCAGGGCGGTGCCGACGGCGTCGGTCACCTCCGCGCCGCCCACCTGCCAGACCCCGAAGCCCAGCTGCGGCATGCGTACGCCGTTGTTGAGAGTGACCTCAGGCACCTCGAACATGTCTCTCCCCCGTAGCGGTCGTTCGCGTCCTCCGCGGCCAACCCCCGGCCGCGGAAGATCATTCCGGCGGGAGGCGCGCTGTGCCCAGCGCCACTCCCGTTTCCCCTATACCCGGTTCGTCGGACCGGGCCCAGCGCCCGAGCATGCGGCACGCCGCCGTCGACCGCAACCGGACGTGCGCGCACGCCCCGGAACGCCCGCGCTCCCCTCGCGACCGGTCGTCTCCGGGCCCGCCGCCGACGTTCCCCGGCCGCTCCGGCCGGCACGGCGGCACCGCCCTGGCCCGCGCCCCCTGCGCGGGTCAGGGGCTGTTCACTCCTTGGACACGGCGCCGACGCGGTAGACGACGCCGATGACGACCTCGTGGCCGTGCGCCGCTTCGGGCACGGCTCCCGCGAAGTCCTCGGCGGGGCCGTGGCGGACCACGTACGGGGCGCCCGGCCAGCGCTCCTCGATCTCCTCGGCGACGGCGGTGCGGGCGGCCGCGTCGGCGGTCTCCCGCTGCCCCTGGGTCTCCAGCTCCGCGGACCGGTAGCTGCGCACCACGACGGCCACCGCCCTGGCCTGCCCGGGGACGAGCCCGGCCATGCGGCCGACCACATCGGCAACGTCGGGCGGAAACCGCTGTTCTGCCTGTTCAGCCTGTCTTCGCTCCATGCTTCATGGTGCACCACCGATCGCCCGATGTCACCAGCACATACACGCAGAGCGACCAAAGTCCCCAGAAGGCCTGCGCGCCGGGAAACCTGTCACGACCACGGGCGCGAGTGCGATAGAGTCTTACGCGTCGACGGGGAACGGAACACCGCCCCTGCGACAGGACACGGGACGTAGCGCAGTTTGGCAGCGCACTTGACTGGGGGTCAAGGGGTCGTGGGTTCAAATCCCGCCGTCCCGACAGTGAACCGAAGGGGATCCGCGCTCAGCGGGTCCCCTTCGGCGTTCCACGGGTGATCCGGTTCCGGCGGCACGGCCTCCGGGCATCGGACCGCCGCCGGAACCGCACCGCAGGCGGTCCCGGCGGCCTGCGGCGGGCAGGGGGTCACTCGCTCAGGCGGCGGTACCGGTCCAGGCGGCGCAGGCCGTCCCCTTCCGTGCCCTCCGGAGCAGGGCTCAGGGCCTCCTTCAACCGGCGCCGCACCTCGGCCGTGTCCAGGTGCATGCCGATGGCGACGAGGCCGTCCGTGCCGCCCCGCGCGGGGTGGGCGGCGACGTGCACCTGCCTGCCGACCACGTTGACCGTGAAGCGGCGCCTCCGGCCGCTCGTCGCCGCCGTGACCGCGCCCTTGAGGCGGTAGACGCCCTCGGGCGGATCCTCGACCAGGTCGACGACGGCGCCCGGGTCGACCGGCCCGTCCGCGGCGACGGTCACGGCGTCGGCGTGCACGTGCGGCGCGCCGTCCTGCCCGGCCTCGGCGAAGGGGAGCTCGGGCTGGGCGGCCTCCTCGGCCGCCGCGTCGAAGACCAGGGCCGGGTCGATGCGCCCGCGCTCGGCGGCGATGACGTGCGCCTGGGGGTTGCGCTCCTTCACCCGCCCGGTGATCCGCGCCAGGACCGCCTCCCGCTCGGCCTCGGCGATGCGGTCGATCTTGTTGACGACCACCAGGGTCGCCGACGCGTAGCGCTCGGGCGGCAGGACGCCGGTGTCCACGGTCGTGAAGTGCTCGGCGGCGTCGACCACGTCCACCACTCCCCCGGCCCGGACCCCGCCGACCTCGCTGAACCGGATGAGCCGGGCCAGGGCGGTCGGGTCCGCCGCCCCGCTCGCCTCGACGATCACCGCGTCCAGGCGCAGCCGCGGCCGGGCCAGCTTCTCCAGCGCGGCGTCCAGGCCCCCGGCGTCGGGCAGGCAGCACACGCAGCCCCCGCTGATGGCCTCGGCGTCGTCGACCTGCCCCGTCACCAGCCCCGCGTCGACGTTGATGGAGCCGAAGTCGTTGACGACGACGCCGATCCTCGCCCCGGGCGCGCGGAGCAGCCGGTTGAGGAGGGTGGTCTTGCCCGCGCCGAGGTGTCCGGTCAGTGCGATGATGGGGAGCTGCCGCATGCTGTCAGGCCTCTCGCGTCCGTGGGGTGGCTCGGTTGGGTGGCTCGGTGCCAGATTCTCCACCGTCTCCGGCCGGGAGGGCCCCGTGACCGCTCCCCTCGCGGCGTGATCTGGGCCTCGCCGGTGCGCGGGAGGCCGCCCGTCGGACGGACCGCCTTGTGCGGGGCCGCCGACTCGTGGACGATGCCCTCCCGTGGCCCGGCCGCGCCTGCCGGCCCACGGATCCGCGAACCCCGGAGGGAATGTGACCGTTCGCGAAGCCCCCGACGACATGGGGGCGCCCGTTCCGCTGCGCCGGCCCCTCCGGCGGGTGGTCTGCCTCGTCCCCTCGCTGACCGAGGCCGTCGCGGCGACCGTCCCCGAAGTTCTGGTCGGGGCCACGCGATGGTGCGCGCACCCGCCGGACCTGCGCGTCGAGCGCGTGCGCGGCACCAAGAACCCCGACGTGCGCCGCATCAAGGAGATGGCGCCGGACCTGGTGATCGCCAACAAGGAGGAGAACCGGGAGCTGGACGTGCGGCGCCTGCGCGAGGCGGGCGTCCCCGTCTGGGTGACCGTCGTCGAGAGCGTCGGTGAGGCACTGTCCTCGCTGCGCCGCCTCTTCGAGACGGCCCTGGGCGTCCCGGCCCCCGGATGGCTGGAGGCGGCCGCGGACGCCTTCGGCGGCGCTCCCCCCGCGCCGCGGACGCGCGCGGTGGTCTGCATCTGGCGCGACCCCTGGATGGCGGTCGGCCGGGACAACTTCGCGTCGGACGTGCTGCGGCACCTGGGGGTGTCCAACGCCTTCGGCGACCACGCCGACCGCTATCCGCGCCTGACGCTCGACGGGATCCGGAGCGCGGAGGCCGACCTGGTCGTGCTGCCGGACGAGCCCTACCCGTTCGCGGCCGGCGACGGCCCCGAGGAGTTCGGCCCGCGCGCCCGGCTGGTGACCGGCCGCCTGCTCACCTGGTACGGCCCGTCCCTCGCCGACGCACCGCAACGCCTCCGGGAGGAGTTGGGGCTCACGAGGCGCTGACCGGGTGGACCGGTGGGGCCGCTCAACGCTAGTCCAGCAGGAGCCTGCCCGGGGCCCGCTCCTCGATGATCTCGACGATCCAGTCGAAGACGGTCGGCCCCTCGCCTGCGGCCGCCCGGTCGCGTTCGGCCTCGATGGCGGCCCGGTTGGAGGGGTGGGCCCTGCCCAGGCGCTCGTCGAGGCGGCGGACCGTCTCGTCGTAGCCCAGGGCGCGGCGGGACGCCTCGTGGTCGCGCCATTCGATGATGAAGTCCCCGTCGTCGGGGGTGCCGTACCCCCCGCTCAGGCAGTCGGCGAACGCGTCCAGGTTGGTGCCGAAGTGGCCGCCCGGGCCGTTCACGGCCTCGCCGATCACCTGCCAGAAGCGGTCGAGGCTGGTCACCTCGCGGCCCTCGATCACGTAGGTCGCCGTCATGAGCGGAGGGTACCCGTCCTTTCCTTCCTCGGAGTGGGGTTCCTCGGGCAGGGGCGCAGGGGCGGTCGGAGGCGCCGCCCCGGCGGGTCAGCAGCCGTAGTCGACCAGGCGGAACGAGGCGTAGTGGTCGGCGGTGTAGTAGTCCTCCTGGTACGACTCGCCGGTGACGATGCGGCGGGCGCCGCGGTCGGGCGAGCCCGGCGTCTCCACGGTGTACTCGTGGTAGTAGCCGGTCTCCTGGTCCGGGAGGAGGCCTTCCCGGTTGTAGAAGGTCCCTCCGTCCTGCGGGTACGGGTAGGGGCCGCCGGCCTCGATCAGGTCCAGGGTGTCGTGGGCCTCCGGGGGCAGGGCCGTGGAGCAGACGTGTCCGACGCCGGCCAGGGCAGGGGCGGTGGCACCGCCGAAGAGGAGCGCCGCGCCGAGGACGGCGGCGCCGCAGATACGCGAAATCAGCGGGAAAGTTCGCATGCCCACCATTGGGCGGTCTCCCTGCGGACGAGGTCAACGGCCGTCCGAGGAAGTTCCCCGCCGCGTCGGCGAAGGGTCACCCGGACGACGGCTCGCCTCCACGTACTCCGCACGCTGTCCGGAGGCGCGGAGGGTCTGTTCTGGGACGGCGGGGCTCGCCCCCGCCGCCGTGCCGATGCCTCCTGGCGCCACCGGGGCGGCCGCTCCGCAGCTCCGGCCACTTGCCCCAGGCCGACTGTTCTCCGCGTCGAAGGGCGCCCATGGGCCGCGCTCTGACGACGCCGTCCGTCGCAGGGCCCGGAAACGAACGACGGGAACGACGAGAGCGAGGACACCGCGGGAACCGTCCACGAGAACCGCCTCCGGACGGCCGCCGTCGGCGATTGACTTCGACCGGGATCCAGGTTCNCCCGGCGGGCCCCCCCCCGCCGACCCGAGGAGCAGGCAATGATCGTCACCATCGCCAGGGTCGCCGACCCCGACCGGTTCCTGGAGGTCTTCGCGACCGTCGGCGCACAGAAGCGGCGGGAGCACGGCTGCCGGTCCGCCCGGGCCTATCTCGATCCCGAGGACGCCCACCGGGTGTGGTCCGTCTTCGACTGGGACGCAGAGGACTACGAGGGGTTCCTCGCCGACCCCGAGGTTCCCGCCATCGCCCGGGAACTCGGCATCCAGGCGCCGCCCGTCCACGTCACCCCCGCGGCCGAACTCGACGCCTGACCGCCGNCTTCGGCCGTCGGGAGCCGCCGTCGGCTCCGAGGGCCCGCGTCGAAAGGGCTTCGCTGCCGGCCGACGACGCGATCAGAACGCCCGGTCCACCGGCGCCGGTCGCCGGTACACGGGCGGGCCGCCGGGCCGGTGGGGAGCTCTTGAAGGGGCCGGGAGCGCAAGGGCCTTCGACCGCCCCGAACGCGGAAAAAGGGGACCCGATGATCTCGGATCCCCCTTCGGACCTGTGTCGGGACGGCGGGATTTGAACCCACGACCCCTTGACCCCCAGTCAAGTGCGCTACCAAACTGCGCCACGTCCCGGTGCCCCTCGGGTGCTGCCCTCGAGGCGTTGGGAAGCTTATCGTACTTTGCGGCCCGGCGGCACATCCGGCGCCGCGTCAGCAGCGTCGGCCGAGGGGCGGGACCTGCTCCCCCTCCGGGACCGGGCCGGGCGGGGCGCCGTCGCCGAACGGGGTGCCGCCGAGCTCCTCGCGGTGGTGCGGGGTCAGCCATCCCCGCGGGTCCGGGCCGGCCGCGACGACCCCGGTCGGGTTGATGCCCGTCATCACCCGGTAGTAGTGCGCCCTGATGTGGTCGAGGTTCGCGGTGTCACCGAAACCGGGCGTCTGGAAGAGGTCGCGCGCGTACCCCCACAGCGCCCGGTACTCGCTGATCTTGCGCACGTTGCACTTGAACAGGCCGTGGTAGACCGCGTCGAACCGGAGCAGGGTCGACCACAGGCGCACGTCGGCCAGGGTGATGTGGTCCCCCACGAGGTAGCGCCGCGCGCTCAGCCGCTCCTCCATCTCGTCCAGGCGCTCGAACAGGCGGGCCACCGCGGCGTCGTAGCGGGCCTGGTCGGGGGCGAACCCGGCACGGTAGACGCCGTTGTTGACGTCGCGGTAGACCCGCTCGCCGATGTCCTCGATCTCCTCCCGCAGCCCTTCCGGGTACAGGTCCGGTGCCCCCGCCCTGGCCAGGCCGCCCCATTCGGTCGCCATGTCGGTCGACAGCCGGTCGTAGTCGTTGGAGACGACCCGCCCGGTCCCCACGTCCACCAGGGCGGGCACGCTGACCCCGCCGTCGTAGCCGGGGTCGCCGGCCCGGTAGGCCTCGCGCAGGGCGTGGATGCCCAGCACCGGGTCCCTGCCGCCCGGGCTGCCGGTCTCCTCGGTGAAGACCCAGTGGGGGTCGCCGTCGATGACCTCCTGGACCGGGTCGGCCACCGCCAGCGATACCGCCTGCTCCAGCCCCATGAGCCTGCGGACCATCACCACCCGGTGCGCCCAGGGGCAGGCCCTGCTGACCACCAGGCGGTACCGCCCGGGCTCGGCGGCCCTCCCGAAGCGCCCGTCGGCGGTGACCCGCTCGGCGAAGGCCGCCGGCTCGCGCTCGATCTCCTCGGTGGGAACCCTGTTCGCCCGCATACCGCCTCCTCGACGGCCGGTGTGCTCTCCTAGGGCGATCCTAGGCAGGACGGGCCGGATCGCGGGGGCGGCGCGGCGGGCGCCGCCGACAGGACGGGACAGGGAGGCAGGGCGGGACGGCGACAGGGCGGAACGGAGTCGTGGCACCGGGAGACGTCGAGGGCCGACCCGGTCCGGCGTCTCGGGACCCGGGACCGAGGGCGCCGGCCCCGGCCTTCAGCTCCGGGCCGTGGGGGAGGCCTCCGCGTTCTCCGTGCCCTCCACGCCTTCGGCCCCCTCGACGCTCTCGACTCCCCGGCCGGTCACCACGTCGAAGGCGAGCCGTCGGTGCTCGGCGAAGAGCTCCAGCGCGCGCTCGGCATCGCGCGCACGCAGCGCCGCGGCCAGCTCGCGGTGCTCCCTGGGAACGTGGGCCAGATAGCCGTCGGTGTCCCGGCCGATCCGGGTCAGCAGGAACAGGTACACCTGGGAGCGGATCGCCTGCCAGGCCTCCTGGAGGCGCCTATGCCCGGACGCGGCGTAGACCGCGTCGTGGAAGGCGATGTCGCACCGCACCATGGCGTGCTCGTCCCCGGCCCGCGCCATCCCTTCGGCCGCCTGCTCGACCGCGGCCAGCTCCTCCTCCCCGGCCTCGGCCACGACCCTGCGCACCGCCAGGCCGTCGAGGGCGTCGCGCAGGCTGTCCAACTCGGCGACGTCCCGGGGTTCGAGCTCGGTGACGGTCACCCCGCGATGCCAGGCGCTGTGGACGAGCCCTTCGCGTTCGAGCCGGAGCAGGGCTTCGCGGACCGGCCCTCGGCTCACGTCCAGCGCGGTCGACAGCTCGACCTCGCGCAACTGGGCGCCCGGGGCATAGGCGCCGTTGAAGATCGCCTCACGAATGCGGTCGGCGACCTCACCGGCCAGTCCCCGCCGTCTAGCGGGGGCCACCTTGCCCTGTTCAGCCATGGACGATTGCCTCTCTCCCTCGTCGCGATGCTCACGTCCCGACAGCCGCGCCCCCGGGAACCTGCGTGCCGTGTCCTGTGCTCCCAGCAGGTCGGACCGCACACCCGTGCCCGGCACACCCGAGACGCCCCACCTGTATCGAATGCGCAGAGCGCCCTAGGGGATCCCGTCGCGCCTCCATTGAAAGCCCAGGGGGCGTCCCATCGAAGCGGTTTTCAGAGGGTTTCGCAAAGCGCCGCCGCCCATGGGCGGGTCGGCTCAGGGAGGACTCCATCCCCCATGACCGAGGGCGCGCACCGGCACCAAGGCGCCTCGGGGGCAGGTGCGCAGGGCACCCTCGACCGGCGTCGCCGGTCGGCCGATCAGTCGCGGCAACGGGGCACTGCCCCCCTGTCCGCCGTCGGTCTCTGCGTTGCCGAGGTCTCCATCGGTTCCGTGTGTGGCCGCCGTCCTGCGATCGGCCCGGGACCGGGGCGGCGACCGAGTTCTTCCCCGGCCGCACGCTCCGCGCCCTCCGCGACCGCGCCGGCGCACCCGGCCCCTGGAGGAGTACGAGGTCGGACGCACAGACACACGGGCGCCCCTTTCACCGAACCAGGGGCCGACCGGGCAAGGGTGCCGATCCGTCGCGGGTCCGAGGCGCCGTGCCGGGCCCTCAGCCGCGGTTGACTGCGGTCGAGCCGCGCACCACCAGTTCAGGGGTGAAGCGGAGCCGCTCGTGGCGGTGCCCGGGGTCGTTCAGCTCGCTCAGCAGCAGGCGCATCGCCGAGCAGCCGAGCTCGTACTTGGGCTGGGCCACCGTCGTCAGCCCCGGGTGCACGAGGGAGGCCGTCGCCACGTCGTCGTACCCGACGACCGACAGGTCCGCCGGGGCGCTCAGGCCCCGCTCCCCCAGCCCCTTGAGGACCCCGAGTGCGAGCTGGTCGTTGGCGCAGAAGACCGCCGTCGGACGGCGCCCCGGCCCTCCGGCCAGGACCTCCTCCACGGCCTTCTCCCCGGACTCGGCGTTGAGCTGGGCCGTGTGCACCACCCGCACCGCGGACTCGGGGTCGATGCCCACCTCGGCCAGGCCCTCGCGCAGTCCCTGAAGGCGGGTGCGGCACTGCTCCAGGCCCTCGGGGCCGCTGAGGAAGGTCACCCGCTCGTGCCCGAGGCCGATCAGGTGCCGCGCGGCAGCGGCCCCGCCCGCGCGGTTGTCCACCGAGACGCTGCACGCCGTCTCAGGGCCCACGTCGCCGCGGTCCAGCAGGACCCCGCACACCCCTTGCTTGCGCAGCCACAGCAGGTCCTCGGTGTCGCCGTCGACCGGCATGACCACCGCCCCGGCGGCCCGCTGCTCGGCCAGCAGCCGTGCCGAGCGCCGCTGGCGGTCGCGGCGCTCGGCCGAGTTCAGCAGCACCACCGCCAGGCCGTCTTCGGCCGCGACGTCCTCCACTCCTTGGGCCACCTCGGTAAAGAAGGGGTTGGTGACGTCCAGGACGACCAGGCCGACCGAATCGCTGCGGCCCGAGCGGAGGTTGCGCCCGGAGGAGTTGCGGACGTAGTCGAGCTCCTCGATGGCGCGCTCCACCCGGATGCGGGTCGCCTCCGAGACGCGCTCGGGCCGGTTGAGCACGTTGGAGACGGTCCCGGCGGAGACGCCCGCGCGCGCCGCGACGTCGTTGATGCCGACAGGCCGGTCGGCGCGTTCGCTCGGTTCCACCGCTGCCCTTCCAGGACGACACCGTCACGACGCCACGGTCGAGGGTCATGAGTGTGCCGTTCGATCATTCCAGCGGGTATTGAAACGTGTCAATCACGGGGACGCCGCATCGCTCGGAGGACCGCCACACAGAACGGGCACGCCTCCTGAAAATATCGACACACGGGTCCGCCTTTGTTTTGAAACGTTTTTTTCGACACACCCCTGGACGGCACGCCCACCCCAACATATTATCTTCTTCACCTATTCAACTATTTGCCTCGAGGTGGCGCATGCACCCCTTTCGCGCGGCGGTGGAGGCCGGCGACATGGCGGCGGTCGAGGCGATGCTCGCGGAGGACGTGGTGTTCACCAGCCCGGTGGTGTTCGCTCCGTACCGGGGCCGGCCGATCACCGCGGCGATCCTGCGCGGGGTGGCCCGCGTGTTCGAGGACTTCCGCTACGTGCGCGAGTTCTCCAGCGCGGACGGGCGCGACCACGCCTTCGAGTTCACGGCCGGCATCGGCGACCGGCGGCTCCAGGGGTGCGACTTCGTGCACATCGGCGACGACGGCCTGATCGACGAGCTGACGGTGATGGTGCGTCCGCTGTCAGGGGCCAACGCGCTGGCCGAGGCGATGGGGGCGCAGTTCGACCGGATCCGCGAGGAGGCGGCGGCCCAGGCTTAGAAGGGGTTTCCTAGGAGTGCCGCCGGGCGCGGCGGTGGACGTCCACGGCCGGTCTGCCGCTGAAGGCCCGGAAGGCCGTCCGCGTTCCGTGTGCGTGCGGAAGGCGGAGCGTTCCCTGCACCCCCGACCCCTCGCCTGGGCGGCCGACCCCCCAGTTCCGATCCGGTCGGCCCCATCACCCCTCCAGGGCACGACGGCGCCCCGGAGGCGACCCGCCGAACGCTTCCCGGCTTCCCGCCGGCGGAGAAGCCGACAGAGAATCGGAGGAAGGGACCGCCACGCCCTGTTCCCCTTGACCGCGCGTCGGGCCCGCTCCGTCCCCTTCAGGCGGTGTCCCGGTCGTGTCCGCTGGGGTGGTGGAACTCTCGGCCGCGTCCTTGTGAGCGGTGCGACCGCAGCAGCGCGATCGGCGGCCCCGCCCCGGGCGCG
>NZ_ANAD01000249.1 GCF_000341245.1 Nocardiopsis halophila DSM 44494 | reverse complement strand
CAACCCCGGGGAACCACCCCGCTTCGTCGCCGCTGCCCTCCCCCCTATGCACCGAAGGGCCCCGCCGCCCCGCCCCAGGAAAAAGACCGAGGGCCGGGACGCCCTTCGGCGTCCCGGCCCTCGGTGTCCGCTCCTGAGGGAGGGTGGTCCGGCCGGGGTCTCCCGGCGGACCGGTCAGACGTTGAATCAGACGTTGAAGCCCAGCATCCGCAGCTGGTCGCGGCCGTCCTCGGTGATCTTGTCCGGACCCCACGGCGGCATCCAGACCCAGTTGATCTTGACCTCGCGCTCGAACTCGTCCAGCGCGCTGGTCGCCTGGTCCTCGATGACGTCGGTCAGCGGGCAGGCCGCGCTGGTCAGCGTCATGTCCAGGGTGATGCTCGACTCGTCGGCGTTCACCCCGTACAGCAGCCCCAGGTCGACCACGTTGACCCCGAGCTCAGGGTCGATGACGTCCTTGAGGGCCTCGCTGATCTCCTCGGCCAGGGCCTCCTGGCTCATGCCGCCCTGGGCCCCCTGCGCAGCCTGCCCGGACTGCTCGGCCGGCTCCGACTGCTGCTCGGCGGCCCCCTGCTCCGGGGCCGGGGCCACGGTCTCGTTCTCGCTCATGAGACACCCTCCGGTCCTTCCCCGCTGGTGCGGGGGTCGCTCTCCAGGGACTGCACGGTCGCGTCCTTCCACGCCATCCAGGCGAGCAGGGCGCACTTGATACGGGCAGGGTATTTCGACACCCCGGCGAACGCCACCGCGTCCTCCAGAACGTCCTCGTCCGGCTCGCCCTGGCCCTTGGAGTGCATGAGCTCGTTGAAGGCCTCGAGCATCTCCATGCCCTCGTCCACCGTGCGCCCGATCAGCAGGTCGGTCATGACCGACGCGCTGGCCTGGCTGATCGAGCAGCCCATGCTGTCGTAGGACACGTCGGCGACCTTCGCGGCGCCCCCTTCTCCGGATCCGGGTGTCAGGTGCACCCGCAGCGTCACCTCGTCCCCGCAGGTGGGGTTGATGTGGTGCGCCTCCCCTTCGAAAGGCTCCCGCAGCCCCTTGTTGTGCGGGTTGCGGTAGTGGTCCAGGATGATCTCCTGGTACATCGCGTCCAAGCGCATCGGTGCGTTCCGCCCTTCCTAGCGCGCCTCGGCGGTCCCGAAGAACCGCTGCGCGGTGCGCACGGCCTCGGCCAGCGCCTCCACGTCCGCGAGCGTGTTGTACAGGTAGAACGAGGCCCGCGTGGTGGCCTGCACCCGGTAGCGGCGGTGCAGCGGCCAGGCGCAGTGGTGGCCCACCCGCACCTCCACGCCCTCGTCGTCCATCACCTGGCCGAGGTCGTGGGGGTGGATGTCCTCGACGGTGAAGGACACCGCCCCGCCCCGGTCGACGGTGTCGGTGGGGCCGACGATGCGCACCCCCTCGATCCCGCCGAGGAGCTTGACCGCGTACTCGGTCAGCCGGTGCTCGTGCTCGGCCACCCGGTCCATGCCGATCGCCGACAGGTAGTCGCAGGCCGCGGCCAGCCCGACCGCCTGCGGCGCCATGGGCACCCCGGCCTCGAACCGCTGCGGCGGCTCCGCCCAGGTGCTGTGGTCCATGTGCACCACGCCGATCATCGAGCCGCCGGTGATGAACGGCGGCATCGCGGCCAGCAGCTCGGCGCGCCCGTAGAGCACCCCGATGCCGTTGGGCCCCAGCATCTTGTGGCCGGAGAAGACCAGGAAGTCGCAGTCGAGCTCGCGCACGTCCACCGGCATGTGCGGCACCGACTGGGCGGCGTCCAGCAGCACCAGCGCGCCCACCTCGTGGGCGCGGGCGGCGACCCGCTCAACCGGGTTGACCGTGCCCAGCACGTTGGACTGGTGGGTGAGCGCGACCATCTTCGTGCGCTCGTTGACCAGGTCCTCCATGTCGGACAGGTCGAGCCGTCCGTCCTCGGTCAGGCCGAACCAGCGCAGCGTGGCGCCGGTGCGCCGGCACAGCTCCTGCCAGGGCACCAGGTTGGCGTGGTGCTCCATCTCGGTGACGACGACCTCGTCGCCCGGGCCGATGGAGAAGCGGCGGTAGGGCTCGTCGGCCGTGGCCGCGTTCCCCATGGCGTAGGCGACCAGGTTGACCGCCTCGGTGGCGTTCTTGGTGAACACCACCTCGCCGGGGTCGGCGCCCACGAACGACGCGATCGTGGACCGCGCCGCCTCATAGGCGTCGGTGGCCTCCTCGGCGAGCTGGTGCGCGCCGCGGTGGACCGCCGCGTTGTGGCGCTCGTAGAACTCCCGCTCGGCGTCGAGGACCTGCCGGGGCTTCTGGGAGGTCGCCCCGGAGTCGAGGTACACCAGGGGGCGCCCGTCGCGGACGGTCCGGGACAGGATCGCGAAGTCCCCCCGGACCGCCTCGGCGTCGAGCGGCGCGTGCTCGCCTCGGGTCACTTCTCAGCGCCTGCCTTCACGAAACGCTCGTAGCCCTCGTTCTCCAGCTGGTCGGCCAGCTCCGGGCCGCCGGACTCGGCGATCCGGCCGTCGGCGAAGACGTGGACGTAGTCGGGCTTCACGTAGTTGAGGATCCGGGTGTAGTGGGTGATCAGCATGACGCCCACGTCGGTGTTGGCCTTGGCCCGGTTGATCCCCTCGGAGACGACCTTGAGGGCGTCGACGTCGAGGCCGGAGTCGGTCTCGTCGAGGATCGCCATCTTCGGCTTGAGCAGCTCCAGCTGGAGGATCTCGTGGCGCTTCTTCTCACCGCCGGAGAAGCCCTCGTTGACGCCGCGGGCGGCGAAGGAGCCGTCGATGGACAGGTCCTTCATGGTGCCCTGCAGCTCCTTGGAGAACTGGCGGAGCTTGGGCGCCTCGCCGCGCACGGCCGTGACCGAGCTGCGCAGGAAGTTGGACATGGACACGCCCGGGACCTCGACCGGGTACTGCATGGCCAGGAACATGCCGGCGCGGGCGCGCTCGTCCACGCTCATCTCCAGCACGTTCTCCCCGTCGAGCAGGACCTCGCCCGCGGTGATCTCGTACTTGGGGTGGCCGGCGATGGCGTAGGCCAGGGTGGACTTGCCCGAGCCGTTCGGGCCCATGATCGCGTGGGTCTCACCGCTGTTGACGGTCAGGTCCACGCCCTTGAGGATCTCCTCGCGCTCGTCGGCCCCGATCAGGACGTCGGCGCGCACCCCGCGGATTTCGAACTTCGTCATCTGTTTCAAGCCTCAGGAATCGGTGGTGTCCAGCGAGACGAGGACGTCGTCGCCGTCGATCTTGACTGCGTAGGTGGGCACCGCCTTGACGGCGGGCGGGTTGATCGGCTTGCCGGAGGTCAGCTCGAAGCAGGACCCGTGCAGCCAGCACTCGATGGTGCCGTCCTCCACTTCGCCCTCCGACAGGTTGACCTCGGCGTGCGAGCAGATGTCGCTGATCGCGTACAGCTCGCCCTCACTGCGCACCACCGCCACCGGGGTGCCGCCGACCTCCACGCCGAGCGCCCCCTCGTCGGGGAGGTCGCTCAGCGCGCAGACCCGGGTGAAGGTGCCCTCACTCATGCTCGGCCAGCTTCTCCTCGACCTCGGCCATGATCCGCTCGCGCAGCTCGGGCACGTTGATCCGGCCGATCAGCTCGGCGAAGTAGCCGCGGATGACCAGGCGGCGGGCCTCGTCCTCCGGAACACCGCGCGAGCGCAGGTAGAACAGGTGGATCTCGTCGAGCCGCCCGCTGGCGCTGGCGTGCCCGGCGCCCTCCACCTCGCCGGTGAAGATCTCCAGGTTGGGGACCGAGTCCACCCGCGTGCCGTCGGTCAGCGCGAGGTTGCGGTTGTACTCGTAGGAGTCGGTGCCCTCGGTGCCCTCGCCGATGATCACGTCGCCGATCCACACACCGTGCGCGCCCTCGCCGCTCAGCGCGCCCTTGTACTCGACGCGGCTGCGGGTGTTGGAGACGTTGTGGTCGATCAGCGAGCGGTGCTCGTGGTGCTGGCCGTCGCCGGTGAAGTAGAGCCCGTGCAGCTCGGCGTCGCCGCCGGGGGCGGTGTAGCCGACCTTGGGCGACATGCGGACCAGGTCCCCGCCCAGGGTGATGACGAAGCTCTTGAACCGGGCGTCGCGGCCGACCTTGGTGTAGTGGTGACCCACGTGCACCGCGTCGCGGCCCCAGTCCTGCAGGCTGATCACGGTCAGCTCGGCGCCGTCCTCGACGATGAACTCGACGTTGTCGGCGTAGACGGCCTGCCCGGCGTACTCCAGGACCACGGTGGCCTTGGAGTGGGCCTCGGCGCGGACCAGGACGTGCCCGTAGGCGTCGCCCTGGTCCTCGCCGGTGACCTTGATGTAGGCCGGTTCGGCGACCTGGGCGTCCTTGGCGACGGTCACCACGGTGGCGCCGCCGAAGGAGCCGAAGTCGCGGAAGGCCAGCGCCGAGACCCGGTCGGTGGGCAGGAACGTGGTGCCCAGCCGCGGGTCGTCGGAGCCGACGGTCTCGTGGGTGACGCCCTCAGGGGCGGTCACCTCGATCGAGACGCCGCCGTCCTTGATGTCGCGGCCGTCGTGCAGCCCGCGCAGACGGCGCAGCGGCGTGAACCGCCACTCCTCCTCCCGGCCCGTGGGGACCGGGAACGCGTCCACGTCGAAGGACCCGTGGACGTCCAGCTTGGAGATCGGGAGCTCGCCGCCGTGGCTGTGCTCCTTGACTCCGAGGTTCGGGCCGGCCATTAACCAACCGCTCCTTCCATCTGCAGCTCGATGAGCCGGTTCAGTTCCAGGGCGTACTCCATGGGCAGTTCGCGCGCGATCGGCTCGACGAACCCGCGCACGATCATCGCCATGGCCTCGTCCTCGTCCAGGCCGCGGCTCATCAGGTAGAAGAGCTGGTCCTCACTGACCTTGGACACCGTGGCCTCGTGGCCGAGCTCGGTGTCGTCCTCGCGGATGTCGTTGTAGGGGTATGTGTCGGAGCGGCTGACGGTGTCGATCAGCAGCGCGTCGCACTTGACCGTGGACTTGGCGCGGTCGGCGCCCTCCTGCACCTGCACCAGGCCCCGGTAGGAGGCGCGGCCCCCGCTCCGGGCCACCGACTTGGAGACGATGGTGGAGGAGGTGTTGGGGGCGCAGTGCACCATCTTGGAGCCGGTGTCCTGGTGCTGGCCCTCGCCGGCGAAGGCGATGGAGAGCGTCTCGCCCTTGGCGTGCTCGCCCATGAGGTACACCGCCGGGTACTTCATGGTCACCTGGGAGCCGATGTTGCCGTCGATCCACTCCATGGTGGCGCCCTCGTAGGCGACGGCACGCTTGGTCACCAGGTTGAAGACGTTGTTCGACCAGTTCTGGATCGTCGTGTAGCGGCAGCGCGCATTCTTCTTGACGATGATCTCCACGACCGCCGAGTGCAGCGAGTCGGTCTTGTAGATCGGCGCGGTGCAGCCCTCGACGTAGTGCACGTAGGCGCCCTCGTCGACGATGATCAGGGTCCGCTCGAACTGGCCCATGTTCTCGGTGTTGATCCGGAAGTAGGCCTGCAGCGGGATCTCCACGTGGACGCCCTTGGGGACGTAGATGAAGGACCCGCCGCTCCACACCGCCGTGTTGAGCGCGGAGAACTTGTTGTCGCCGGCCGGGATGACCGTGCCGAAGTACTCCTGGAAGAGCTCGGGGTGCTCCTTCAGGGCGGTGTCGGTGTCGAGGAAGAGGACACCCTGCTCCTCCAGGTCCTCACGGATCTGGTGGTAGACGACCTCGGACTCGTACTGGGCGGCCACGCCGGCGACGAGGCGCTGCTTCTCGGCCTCGGGGATGCCCAGCTTGTCGTAGGTGTTCTTGATGTCCTCGGGCAGGTCCTCCCAGGAGGTGGCCTGCTGCTCGGTCGACCGCACGAAGTACTTGATCTTCTCGAAGTCGATCCCGGACAGGTCGGCACCCCACGAGGGCATCGGCTTCTTGTCGAAGAGCTTCAGCGCCTTGAGGCGGGCCTTCTGCATCCATTCCGGCTCGTCCTTCTTGGCCGAAATGTCGCGGACGACCTCCTCGTTCAGGCCGCGCCGAGCGGAGGCGCCGGCCGTGTCGGGGTCGGCCCATCCGTACTCGTAGGTGCCGAGCCCTTCGAGCTCGGGGTGCGCGATAGACGTCATTACGCGGATCCTCCTGGACTCAGACGTCCTGATTCTCTGCCGTCACCGTCGGCGGTGCCGCTGGCGGCCCCGGCCTCGGTGCTGTGCTGGGTGCTGGTCTGCGTGCCCTCCTGCGGGGTCACGTGGGTGGTGCAGATGCCGTCGCCGTGGGCGATGGTGGCCAGCCGCCGCACGGGGGTGCCCAGCAGCCGGGCGAAGGCCTCGACCTCGGCCTCGCACAGCTCGGGGAACTCCGCCGCCACGTGCCCGACCGGGCAGTGGTGCTGGCAGAGCTGCTGGCCCCCGCCGGGCGCCGGGGCCCGGTCGGCCGCGGCGGCGTAGCCGTCGCTGCTCAGCGCCTCGGCGAGCTTGCGCACCCGCTGCTGCGGGGGCACGCCCTCCAGCAGGGGGCGGTAGCGCTCCTCCAGCTCGGCCACCTGGCGCCGGGCGAACTCGGTGACGGCACCGGGTCCGGCCCGCTCGGCCAGGAAGCGCAGGGCGCTGGAGGCCAGGTCGTCGTAGCCGTGCACGAACGCGTCGCGGCCGGCCTCGGTGACCGCGAACACCCGGGCCGGGCGCCCCCGGCCCCGGCGGCCCAGGGGCCGCGCGTCGCGGGCTTCGACGAGCCCCTCGCCCATGAGGTTGTCAAGGTGCCGGCGGATGGCCGCCGGCGTGAGCCCGAGCCGCTCCCCCAGCGAGGAGGCGGTGATCGGGCCCTGCTCCAGGATGAGTCGCGCCACCCTCGCGCGCGTCCCGGTCTCGGCGCCCAGGTCGGGCGAAGGCGCGCGCGGGACGCCGGGGGCGCTGCCCCCGCTCGTCTTCTGTCCGCCGCTCACCTTTTTCACAACATCAGTGTGGCGTAAATGCTTCCCTGCGGGCAAACCGTGATGCATGCCATTGATCACCCAGGCAAGCCTTACCTTTCTGGGGTTTTGCACGCCCGTCCGACCGCCGCGCCGTGCACGCGCACCCCGGACGCCCCCGATTCGCCCGGATGGCGAGACGGACATCTCACGATACGAACGCCTCATCCGGCGGCGGCGCGCCCACGGAGGCGCACCCCGTGCGGGCCCGCACACGGGCGGCCATAGACTCTGAGGCCATGGAGACAGCCGCGGTCGAGGTCACCGACCTGGTGAAGAGGTACGGCGCGACCACCGCCGTCGACGGCCTGTCCTTCACCGCGCCCCGAGGGGCGGTGACGGCGCTGCTCGGCCCCAACGGCGCGGGCAAGACCAGCACCGTCGAAGTGTGCGAGGGCTTCCGCCGGGCCGACGGCGGCAGCGTGCGCGTGCTCGGGCTCGACCCGGCCGCCGACGCGGCGCGGCTCAAGCCGCGGGTCGGGGTGATGCCGCAGTCCGGCGGGGTGCCCACCGGCGCCCGCGCGGGCGAGTGGCTGCGCCTGACGGCCTCGTTCCACGCCCGCCCCCTCTCGCCCGACACGCTCCTGGAACGCCTGGGCCTGACCAATGCTTCCCGGACGCCCTTCCGCCGCCTGTCCGGGGGGCAGCAGCAGCGGCTGTCCCTGGCCGCGGCCGTGATCGGCCGCCCCGAGCTGGTCTTCCTCGACGAGCCCACCGCCGGGCTGGACCCGCAGGCCCGCCACGCCACCTGGGAGCTGGTGGCCGAGCTGCGCGCGGCCGGGGTCGGCGTCGTGCTGACCACCCACCACATGGAGGAGGCCGAGAACCTGGCCGACCGCGTGGTGATCATCGACCGGGGCCGGGTGGTGGCCGACGGCGCCACCGGCGAGCTCACCTGCGACGGGCACGAGCTGCGCTTCGAGGCCCGCGAGGCGGTGGACACCGAGGCCCTGGAGGCGGCCCTGCCCTCCGGCGTGCGGGTGGAGGCCCGTCCGGCCACCGCCGGGCGCGCCGCCGAGTGCGCGGTCGCGCGCGCCGACGGCGGGGAGATCGGGCCCGAGATGCTGGCCACCGTCGGCACCTGGTGCGCCGCCAACGGCGTGCACCCCGAGGGGTTGCGCGTGCAGCGCCGCACCCTCGAAGACGTCTTCCTCGAACTCACCGGCCGGGACCTTCGCTCATGACCGAGACCACCGCCCGCCCCGCCCTGGACTTCACCCCCGCCCCGGGGGCCGCCCCGATGGCGCGCATGGTGGCCGCGCAGGCCGGCATGGAGCTGCGCATCATGCTGCGCAACGGGGAGCAGCTGCTGCTGACCATGGTCATCCCCGTGCTTCTGCTGGTGGGGTTCAGCACCGTCGACGTGGTGGAGCTGGGCGACGGGCCTCGGGTGGACTTCCTGACGCCGGGCGTCCTGGCCCTGGCGGTGATGTCGACCGCCTTCACCGGGCAGGCCATCGGCACCGGGTTCGAGCGCCGGTACGGGGTGCTCAAGCGGCTGGGAGCGACGCCCCTCCCGCGGTTCGGCCTGCTGGCGGCCAAGACGCTGGCGGTGCTGGCCGTGGAGGCGATCCAGATCGCGGTGCTGTGCTCGGTGGCCCTGGCCTTGGGGTGGGATCCCCAGGGCGGCCCCGCGGCCTTCGCCTACGCCCTGCTCCTGGTCCTGCTCGGCACAGCGGCGTTCAGCTCGCTGGCCCTGCTGATGGCGGGCACCCTGCGCGCTGAGGCGACGCTGGCCGCGGCCAACCTGGTCTACGTGGTTCTTCTGGGACTGGGCGGGGTCCTGTTCGACACCGGGCGCTTCCCCGGCGCGGCGCAGACGGCGGTGGAGGCGCTGCCGATCACGGCCCTGGCCGGCGGGCTGCGCGCCGTCCTTGCCGACGGTGCGGCGCCGTCGCTGCTGCCTGTCGCCGTCCTGGCCGTGTGGGCCGCGGCCGGGGCCGCACTGGCCGCCCGCTTCTTCCGCTGGGAGTGAGCGCGTGGAGCTGATCGGAGTCCCGGCCTACCAGCTCGTCCGCTCGCTCGGCCCTCCCCTGGTGCTGCTGGCCGTGGTGGCGGTCCTGATCCGGCGCCGGCGCCTTGCGCGCCCGGGCCTGCTGTGGGCCGCCGTCCTGGCGCACCTGTCCGCCGCGGCGCTGCCGTACGGGTGGCTGCTGCTCCAGGCCACGGCGGGGGTCACCGGGACGACCCTGGTCGGCCTGATCATGACCCTCCTCCAGCCCGCGGTGGAGTTCGGCGCCTGGCTGCTGGTGCTGGGGGCGGTGTTCACGCGGCGCGACGACCGGCCCCGCGATGCCGCTTCCGCGCCCTCCGCCCCACGCGGACGGGACCGCGCCCCCGCCGTTCGGCCGCGCTGAAGCCGAGGCCTTCCCGGAAACGTGCGGGCGCTCCCCTCCTCCCCGGCACATGCCCTTGAAAAGCCCTAGCGGACAGGGAAACTGCGAACACCCGTTCGGGGAACCGCCCCAATGCGCGCGGAAGCGAGCACACCGCCCAGGCCTTTTCCGAGTTTTTCCGACAGGCACCGCCTCCCTCCCCCTTCCTCACCGAGAACCGCACCCGAGAAGCCCGCCGAAGCGACAACCGAATGTGATTCGGGCCACAAGGAGGCCGCTTGCGGACACAAAACGACTGCTCAGGCCTATTTCTTACTATTAGAACCACGGATATTCTTCCCTTTATCCCTCCGACCGTCGAATACACCATCCATCGACGGGAATGTGTTTCAGTGCGCCAGAAGCAGCACCGACGACCCGGGAAAGGATCCTGTCGCCGTGTCATCTGTCGCTCAGACGGTAGAGCGAGCTAGAAAGGCACTGAACGAATTCGAGCACCTTGACCAAGCGGCGGTCGACCGAATCGTCGCGAAGGCGGGCGCGTCCGCGGTCCGCCGCCACACCGAACTCGCCCGGCTCGCGGTGGCCGAGACCGGCCGCGGAGTGGTCGAGGACAAGTCCGTCAAGAACGTGTTCGCCTGCGAGCACGTCACGCACCACATGCGCGGGCTGCGCACCGCCGGCGTCGTCCGGCGCGACACCATCGACGGCATCGTGGAGATCGCCGCACCCGTCGGGGTCGTGTGCGCCGTCACCCCGGTCACCAACCCCACCTCCACGGTGCTCTTCAAGGCTCTGGCGGCCCTGAAGACCCGCAACCCGATCATCTTCTCCTTCCACCACGCCGCACGCCGGTGCGGAATGGCGGCCGCGAGCGCGGTCCGGGACGCCGCCGTCGCCGCAGGCGCCCCCGCGAACTGCGTCCAATGGCTCGACGAGCCCTCCCGGGAGGCGACCGCGGCCCTCATGCGCCATGAGGACGTCGCCCTGATCCTCGCCACGGGGGGACGGAGCCTGGTGCAGGCGGCCTACTCCTCCGGAACACCGGCCCTCGGGGTCGGGGCGGGGAGCACCCCCGCCTACGTCGAGCGCACCGCAGATCTGCGCCGTGCGGCCCATGACATCGTGATGTCCACGAATTTCGACCACGGCATGGTGTGCTCCGCCGAGCAGACCGTCGTCGTCGACCGGGAGGTCGAAGCCGCCGCCATGGAGGAGTTGCGGCGGCTGGGCGCCTACGTCGCCTCTCCCGAAGAGGTCGAACGGCTCGAACGCTCCCTGTTCACCGCCGACGGGGACGGGAGTTCCGGATTCGATCCGGACGGGGCCGGGCAGCCGGCCGCCCGGCTCGCGGAGCGCGCGGGCTTCCGGGTCCCCGATGGGACCCCGGCGATCCTGGCCCCGGTGGCCCCGGGCGACTTCGACCGCCCGATCACCCTGGCCAAGCCGTGCCCGGTGCTGGCCCTTACCTCGGCGGACGGACGCGAGGAAGGGATCTCCCACGTCGAACGCCTGCTGCAGCGGAGCGGACTCGGCCACACCGCGGCGGTGCACACCGAGGACGAGGCCTTCGCAGAGGAGTTCGGGAACCGGGTGCGCGCCGTGCGCATCGTGTGGAACTCCCCCAGCACGCAAGGGGGGATCGGCGGCATCTACAACGCGTTTCTTCCCTCGCTCACCCTCGGCGGCGGTTCCTACGGAGGCACCTCGGTCTCGGGCAACGTACAGGCCGCCGACCTGCTCAACATCAAGCGTGTGGGACGCCGAACCTCCAACATGCAGTGGTTCAAGGTCCCGCCGAAGATCTACTTCGAGCGGCACTCCCTGCGCTACCTGGCCGACATGCCCGGCGTCCGGCGGGCCGCGCTGGTCACCGGCCCCGGGGCCCGCAGGCGCGGACACGTACAGCGGGTGCGTGAGGCGCTGCAGCGCCGCGAGAAGCCCGTGGACCTGAAGATCATCGACGATGTGGATCCCGACCCGACGCTGGACACGGTGCGGCGCGGCGCAGCGCGCCTGGCCGAGTTCGCCCCCGACACGATCATCGCCCTCGGGGGCGGATCGGCCATGGACGCGGCGAAGGCGATGTGGCTGCTCTTCGAAGCGCCCGAGACCGAGTTCACCGACATGCGCGCCCGGTACCTCGACATCCGCAAGCGCGCATTCGCCTTCCCCGAGGTCGGTTCCCGGGCCCGGCTGGTGTGTGTGCCGACCACCGCCGGCTCCGGCGCCGAAGTGACGCCGTTCACCGTCATCACCGATCCGGAGACCGGACTCAAGCACCCGGTCGCCGACTACGCACTCACGCCCAGTGTGGCCATCTGCGACCCGGAGCTCACCACCGACCTGCCCCCGACGGTCACCGCGGACTCCGGGTTCGACGCGCTCACCCACGCCATCGAGGCCTATGTGTCCGTCTACGCCAACGACTTCACCGACGGCCTGTGCCTCAAGGCGATCCAGCTGGTCTTCGAGAACCTGGAGCAGGCGGTGCTGCAGGGAGCGGACGCCCCCAAGGCCCGGGAGCGCATGCACAACGCGGCGACCATCGCGGGGATGGCCTTCGGCAACGCCTTCCTCGGGATCGTCCACGCGATGTCGCACACGCTGGGCTCCACGTTCGGCACCTCCCACGGCCGGACCAACGCGCTGCTCCTCCCGCACGTCATCCGCTACAACGGGACCGTGACGAGCAAGCTCACGGGGTGGCCGAAGTACGAGGTCCACACGGCTCCTGAACGGTTCCAGGAGATCGCGCGCCACCTGGGCCGCCCCGCTGCCGCGCCGGCTCAGGGCGTGTCCGAGCTGGCCTGTGCCGTGGAGGACCTCCGCGACCGGGTGGGCATCGAATCCTCCTTCCGCGCCGCCGGAGTGGACGAGGACCGCTTCAAGGAGTCCCTGCCTCAGCAGGCCATGAACGCGTTCAACGACCAGTGCGCCCCGGCGAACCCCCGGATGCCGATGCTCGCCGACATGGAGCGCCTCATGCTCATGGCTTACTACGGGCACGGAGAGGGCAGCGAAACAGACCGGCCTCCCCGCGGCTCCCTCGACCAAGACGCGGTTCCGGTAGCCTGACCGTTCGCACCGCAGCGCGGGTGGCACCCGGCACGGGTGCCACCCGCGCGCTCGGTCACGGCTCCCGCTGAACGGGACAGGTCATGCAGTGCGGGCCTCCCCGCCCCCGGCCCAGCTCGCTTCCGGCTATGGGCAGGACTTCGATCCCATTGGCCCTCAAGTGGGCGTTGGTCGTGACGTTGCGCTCGTAGGAGACCACGACCCCGGGTTCCAGGGCGAAGACGTTGCATCCGTCGTCCCACTGCTCACGCTCAGAGGAGAACACGTCCTGTGTGGGTGTCAGGACGCGGATCTCCTCCAGGCCCGCCGACTGGGCGATCGCGCGGTGCATGTCCTCAGGGGGATGGTCGGTCACCTTCAGTTCCTTGCCTCCGGGGCCGCCGTCACCGGGCTCAAGGGTCGAGGAGGGGAGCATCCCCAGGCCCGCGTACTTGGTGAAGACCCCGTAGTCCACTTCGGTCATGACCGTGTCCAGGTGCATCACCGCGCGGGCGTGCGGCATGCGGAGGCACAGGATGCGCTCGGCGCCGCCACGGGCGAACATCTCACGCGCCAGCAGCTCCACCGCCTGCGGCCGGGTTCGCTCGCTGGTGCCGACCAGGACCGCGCCGCCGCCGATCGGCATCAGGTCGCCGCCCTCCAGGGTCGCCGGGGCGTGGGCACGGCCCCGGTTCCACACCTCGAAGCCGGCCCCGGCGAACATGGGGTGCCACTGGTAGACGGCCTCGTAGTGGATGGTCTCGCGGCGGCGGGCCTTCTTGCGCATGGCGTTGATGGTCACGCCGTTGTACAGCCACGCCGAGGTGTCGCGGGTGAAGAGGTGGTTGGGCAGCGGGTCGAGCACGAAGTCGTCGTCGCCCAGGGAGTGCAGCCACAGCGACGCGGGGTCGTCGATGCGCTCGCGCACCTCGGCCTTGGTTATGCCGCCGATGAGGAAGCGCGTCAGTTCGGCGTCGGGCATGGTGTCGAGGGCGTCGCGGATGGCGCCTGCGGCCTGGGGGCCGTGGAAGCGCTCGTCGATGACCTCCCCCAGGACGAAGGAGCGCGCCTCTGGGACGGCCAGGACTTCCCTCAGGAGCCGGTCGAAGTAGTGCACGCGGACGCCGTGGTCGCGCAGGAGGGCGGTGAAGGCGTCGTGCTCCTCGCATGCGCGGCGGGCCCAGAGCACGTCGTCGAAGAGCAGGTCGTCCTTGTTGGAGGGGGTCAGTCGGCGCAGTTCGAGGTCGGGCCGGTGCACGATGACCTGCCGCAGCCGGCCGACCTCGGAGTCCACGCGGAAGACCATGCGCCCGTTCCTCCCCGTCTCCGGAGTTCCGACGCAGGCTGCATTCCCCCGCAGAGGCGGCCGGAACCCGGGGACCACGGCCCAGAGGTGGCGCACCATACCTAGGATGGTCGGATGTGAGTACCCATGCCGCGGCCGAGCCCTCCGCCGGCCTCCCCCGCTCCCCCCGGTTCGCCAACCCCTTCGCCCCGGGACGGCTGCGCGACCTGGGCGATTCGATCCCGCCGACGTGGATGGTGCTGATCGGCATCGTCTCGGTCCAGGCGGGGGCGGGGATCGCCAAGAACCTGTTCGGGGTGCTGCCGCCGAGCGCGGTGGTGTGGCTGCGACTGCTCACCTCGGCGGCGCTGCTGCTGGTGCTGGCCCGGCCCGCGCTGCGCGGGCGCACGTGGGCGGACTGGGCGGTGGTGGCGGGCTTCGGCGCGTCGCTGGCGCTGATGAACTTCTCGATCTACCAGGCGATCGCGCGCATCCCGATGGGCATCGCGGTGACGATCGAGTTCCTGGGGCCCTTGGCGGTGGCGGTCGCCGGGTCGCGGCGGAAGACCGATGTGGTGTGGGTCGGGCTGGCGGCCGTCGGGGTGGTGCTCCTCGGCCGCGATGACGGCTCGGGCACGGTCACCCTAGCCGGGGTGCTGTTCGCGCTGCTGGCGGCGGTGGGCTGGGCGGGCTACATCCTGCTGAGCGCGGCCACCGGGCGCCGCTTCTCGGGCACGTCCGGCTTGGCGATCGCGAGCCTGGTGGGCGTGATCCTCGTGGCCCCGGCCGGCATCGCCGAAGGCGGCACGGCCCTCCTCGACCCCAAGCTGCTGCTGTTCGGCCTGCTGGTCGGAGTGCTCTCCTCCGTAGTGCCCTACACCCTGGAGATGCAGGCCCTGCGAAAGATGCCCCCGAGAGTCTTCGGAATCCTGATGAGCCTGGAACCGGCCGCAGCAGCCCTGATCGGCCTGGCGCTGCTCGGGGAGATGCTGACGGTGTGGCAGTGGGCGGCCGTTCTGTGCGTGGTGGCCGCCAGCGCGGGGGCGACCCGATCCCAGCAGCGCAGAGAACAGCGCAAACAGCGCGAGCAGACCACCGAGGCTACAGAAGGTCCCGAGTAACCCCACCTGACGGCGACAACGCAGCCATCACCCAAGGGAAGGCGCCGGAGGTCCCAGCCGACGAGGCCCCAGCGCTCCGCCCCGCACATGCTGTCCCCTCGCCCAAGGCCCCGAGCCTGATGGCCGTTGCGAGCTCAGGCCGCCCCATCCCTCTGCGAAGAACTTAACCTGCGGAACCTGGAACACCAGGAGGATGACAAGAACCCCTGACCGCAGGAAGACGGATCCCGCGCTCCACTCCGGAGCCTCACTCCCAGATCGCACATGCCCCATCACACGGCGAGCGTCGTCGACCATGCGTCCGTGCGTCGGATATTTGAGCAATTACCCCAGGAGCACTCCACCGTAGTGAAGCGGATCGATCTCACGGACATCGACCAACTTCACCTCCCGCACACCGCAGTGGACTCATTCCACTCCGCCGGTGATGCTGTACACGGTGCCGGCCACCAGCACGCTCAGGACGTACGCCGCGAGAGTGAAGCGCCAAGGGAACCACACGTGTTTGTGCGGCACACCGGCGGTCTTATCCGGACAAGCAGAACTGACCGCCTCCTCCAGCCGGCGCCTGGATTTCGTATTGGTCGGCTGCCCGGCCAGGAACCCGATAGGAGAATTCGCCATGATCACCATGCCCACCCGCCCGCCCCCTCTGACATCGATGTACATATCGTGCACAGGCCCAAGGGCTTTCACGTAGGCAAACGGAATCACGTGCTTGACGAAGAAATTGGTGACCACGATCCCGTTGAGCGTCACAACCACGCGGGAAAATACTCCGATCAGCATGCAAAGAACCAGGTAAGCAACCCCGATCAGAGGTACGAGCAGCAGCTCCAAAAGCACATTCTCAGTATTTTTCATTCTCGAGGTGACCCAAGTGAACGCAATGTATTCACTCGTCCCGCACGCCAGCGCGAACGTCGCAGTATACCAGTTACGCAGGACCACCCCCTTTCGCCTGCAAGGAGAGAGCGCAGAACATTTCCGTTTTCGAAACATCATGAATACACGACCATTCGAACACGCCCGGTCACGCGGACTGCCGCACGCCGACACACGCATGGAGCCCAGGGCGGTGCACCCGCACCTACTTTCTCCAGAACCCTACGTCCTTGAAGCTCCGCTCACCCATCTCGAAACTGAGTAAGGGAGCGACCTCGTCTAATTCCCCACCCTTCCTGACACACCCCTTTCTAAATAGCGCCACTTTGTGCTTGACCTTCTCACCGGTCGTCGACTCCAACTCGACTTCCTGAAAGCCGCCGTTCTGATATTCAGGCCCGGAGGCCGGAACGACGAACCTGGGCCGGACACCTCCCGCATCGGAACCACTCTCTCCTTCCAGACGGAAAAAGCAGTGGCAAATTCTCGGTTCATGCGGAACCCGTTCCCCTGTACACCACACCCCAGAAACAGGAGCGAAGGACGCCCATTACCATGAACCCCGCACCGATGAGCAGGGACTCGGCCAATCCCCATTCACGGAAATGACCGACCACCACGCTCCCCCAGGAACATGCCGACGAAGGGGACGGTCGGCTTCCACAACAGTGTCCGCATACTGCAGGGATCGATGATGAATTCCGCTCTTCTTTCCTCGTTCACCTCCACCTCGTCGGCGTTCACCCGTCGAGCCCCGCGATCAGACCGATCACCGATCCGGGACGTACCTACACACACCAGCCCAGCTCCCCCGCGAATTCCACCTGGATCATCGGCTCACATTCCACCGAGCAACCCCCACCACACCCTCACGGCGCCACGTACACAGCGAGCGCCAGGTAAGACCCCGAGATGAAAACGTACGAGCAGGCGAAGAGGCCGAGGCTCAGGTCGACTGAAACGCGCCTCTCCATTCCAGCCTTCAAAGTTTCCTTTCGATGCTTCCTCGTATATTCATCGACAGCGATGGCACACCGAATATTCGTCCTGTTTCCAAACAGATCCCCGACCAGCGATGACGTGAGCGGCATGCACCACAATACATCATTGTTTTTCAGGTGGATTTCCACACCACCATCCGCGATCGCCCGATCTACCATGTAGGCGGGCACCGAATCCCTTTTCAGAAATTTTCGGACGGTGACCCGCCCATCATGGAGTTCAATGCGAGACAGCCACCCCATTTTGAAACTCCACCACCCCACCGCAACAACCCCGGGAGGAGTAGCTTCCCTTCCAGACTCCAATTGAGCATGCTCTTTCCATCCACTGCGGCAGCGAGCGCGAACGGCCCGTACAGCAGGAGAGCAGCTAGCAGGAAAAGATGGCGGAGGACGGGTTGCCTGCAACCTGACGAACCACTTTCAGTTCCTCACACATTCCCCCTCCGCAGAGGGTGTTCACCGAGACCTCAGAACGGGGAGCGTGCGAGGGAGGATCCAAGAGGCGAACGGTTCTACGACTGGGCCCCCGGGGCCACCGCCGACCTGCACCACCGCCGCCTGCCGACACGCCGGGGCCCAAATCACCCGGACGACCTGGCAATCTTTCTGTCCTCCTCACCAGAGCCGGTCGCCCTCGCACGTCTGGCGGGCCATGCCGGGTCCCACTCCTGGCTGCTGATACCCCACTCTTCGCGGCATCCCAAACTGCCGACCCCTGCCGCTGCTCGGGGCGATGCCGACGGCATGGACGTGGGCCGCCGTCCTGTGCGTAGTAGCTGACAACGCAGGAACACCGGTCCCAGCAGAAAAGGGAACGAGAGGCTTCCTCCCCCTCCTGGCCTCCGCCGGACAGCCCACGGGCGGACAGCGAAAAGCACAGGAAGAGCGAAACTTCAGCCGACAAGGACAAGGTTCGCTCTACAGCACCACAACGATGCCCAGCGCAGCCCCTGGAAGCGCATAAACCAGCATCACCCATCTCGATGCCATCGAAAACGCCTTTCCCCATTGCCCCGCAATATCACTCCTCGCCCACTCGATCTGCCAGAACATGGACAAGCCGATTGCCGTGTATCCCCCCCACCAAACCGCAAGCGGACAGCAGCTCCGCGACACTCGAAAAGCCCGCCCAGGCGGCCCCTTCCGCGGAAAAATGGAAGAGAATAAAGAAGATGACAGCATAAACGAAAGCCATTCCGCTCCCCGCCTTCAGAATACCGGGGAATTCTTTCTTTTTCAGTCCGCCTTCCCACACGGCACTCTTCGCTCGAGCGATCTCCCACAGCGGCTTTCTCACCAGCGGACAGATCACACCAAAGAACCACTCGAACACGTTCTCAGGCCTCAGTCGGGCCGGAGTCCAGCGCCCCCCACCTGATCATTCGCCACCTCGTCACCTCCCCTCTCCCTGACGGATACACTCCACACCCTCCCTGAACTCACCGGGATAATTGTCGACTGCCCTTCATAGGGCGGATATTCGAACAGCTTTCCCAAGAGAGATTCACCGCCAGCCCAGGAGCCACCCGGCCCCGGCAGGAGGGAGGGAAGGCGGCGATCCCGGCCCCGATGGGCAGGTGTCCGGTTCCGGGCGGGTCGTCGAGCCGATGCCACCATGATGGCGATCAGTCGGTGGAACGAGGCTGCGTGACATCCCTGGCAGGAGGGCCAATCACCAAGATGACCAGCCCACCGGGGACCCCACGAGCTTCATGCGCGACCGGCGGGCACCACATAACAAGGGGCCCTTGGATTGAACGCTTCAGACGTCAGGACGGCAGGGATCCGAACTGAACAGCCCCGATATCCATCTTGGAAAGCACACCCTGGTACACGTGGACATCATCGACGCCACCGTTCCACGCGCCTTCGTCGCTGTCTTCGAAGACTCCACCGATGACGAACGGAGTCTCTGCGTGAACGGAACGCTCGAGCTCCACCGCCCCGCGTTCCACGCCGTCGACGTAGATCATCAACTCACCGCGGGCGTAGTCGTACACGCCGGCGACGTGCTCCCAGTCCCCTTGGAGCGGCGCCCCTTCGGAGTAGGCCGTCGTCACCGTGTCTCCATCTTGGATGGAGACCACCCATCGCATACGCCCGTCGACCGGAGCCATGCCCAGGCGCATTCCTGTACCAGACGCGTCGCGTTGCGACACCACTGACGCGGCGTTCCCTGTGTCGTCGGGTCGCGCCCAGGCCGCCACGCTGAAACTGCGGTCGGTCCTGACCACGGGCTCGCCGACGGTGATCCGCTCGACACCGCTGAAGGCGGCGGCATCGCTGAACGTGCCGTCGTTCATCTCGCCGCCCCACACAGGGTCGGGGTCGCCGTCCAGCAACCCATCAAGGCCGCGGTCAGAGGAATCGGCCGCCACGCTGCCTTCGGTCTCGTCCAGCATCCATCTGCCCTGAAGAGACGGGTCACTCGCCAGAGTGTAAGGATCCCCCCGGTCGTCCGTCCCGTCGTCGTAGACCCTGCGATCCCAGATGCGAAGGTCATCGACCGCACCCGACCATGCGCCGGCCGTCTGGTCCCCGGCCCCCTGCGCCCCGACGACGAGCGGGCCCTGGGCAGCCGCCGCACTGGGCAGACTCCCGGCGTCCGCTTGCTCGACACCGTCCACGTACAGTGCCGCCGTCCCCTCGGACTGGTCCACTGTCCCGAGCAGATGCGTCCAGACGCCTTCCTGGGCCGGCTCGGTCGAGATCACCTGAATGCTGTCGAGGCTTCCGGACGCGTTGCGCACCGGAACCTCCATCACCCAGTTGTCCAGTCCCGAGGACGACCGGTAGCCGAGCTCGAAGGCGTTGCCGGGCTCCCCCTGGGCGACCGCCTTACGGTCCCTGTCCTTGCCGTCCAGACGCGCCCACACCGACACGGAAAAGTCCTGCTCCGTGTCGATGACGGGCTCCCGTGTCATGAGCGGTTCCCCGTGCCCGTCGAACCGGACCGCCGCCCCCTCAAGGCGCTGGCGCTCGCCCACACGGCCACGCGTCCAGGTCAGGGGCTCCTCTCTTTCGAGAGTCGCCCCGCTGTCCAGGGTGTCCGCCGCCGAGGCCCCCTCGCTCTCGTTGAACTCGAAGAGGGCGAACGGATGCGAGAGAGGGGCGACCATGAAGGTGTACACGGTTTCGCATTGAGAGGACCGGCCCTGACTATCGACGGTGCGCGCCTTGATGGTGTGCGGTCCGTCATTGGTCGGCGTGAACTCGAGCGTGGCGTCACCGCCCTGGACCGATGGTTCGAGCTCGGTCGTGCAGGCCCCCGTGTTGATGCCGTAGTAGTAGGCGGCCGCGTCCTCGACGCCGTTGGCGGAGAAGGTGAAGGATCCCGTGTCACCGATCGTTCCGCCCGCCACATGCCCCTCCGGGTAGTCGCTGGACGTCACTTCGGGTCCGCGCTCAGGGCCGGAGTCCCCGTCGTCCGCGACGGCCGGCGCGTGGCCGGCGGGGAGCACGATGCTCACGAGCGCTGTGGCGGCAGATACGGCGATCATTCGCCCTGCCAAACCTGACATGTTCACCACCTTGCACATCCTTCTTCCAGGAACAGCAGATTCCAGGGACACGACTCCCCGCCGAACGCCTTCACCCGAAGACACGGGATCGTTCAGGCGGAGCCCCCTGCCTTCCAGGAGAGAAGCCGATCGGGGGCGACGGCCGGAGCGGCCGACGGCGACGCGGACGGCGCGAGGCCCAACGCGGCGGCACCCGCGGGTCTTCCGGACGGCGTTCGGACACACCTGTTCCAGGTCGGGGGATGCGCCCACCCGGAGCGGGTGTGGTGGACGGCATGTCATGCGCCGTCGAAATTAGGCAGGTCGCCTCAGAACGCGCAACCCATGACCGAGGTCACACAAGAAACTTTCCTGGCGGATCAAGGGCGCCGTGTACTGCGAACCTGAGACTTCCCTCAGGCTCCTCCCAGGGTTCTCAAGCCCCCCGTGACCACCCCCGGCCACAAACGAGATCAGCCCGTGATTCCCGTTATGTCCGCTTGACCTTGATCGCCTACCGTCCGGTAGGTCTTGGCGATCATCTGCATAACCGCAGGTCAACCGCAGTTCTGCTCGGTCGCCAGGCCACAGATGACACGTCGGAGCGCCCCCACTCCGCCTCTGGAAGGACAGCCGTATGGGCGTGCAGACGCGTATCAGGAGAGCCGGGGCGCGGCTTCTCCCCTCCTCCGTCCGGGAACGCCGCGCGGAGGAGCGGCGCCGCGAACGCGCGGCCGCCGAGGAGCGCAAGCGCGCCGAACGCATCGCCCGCAAGCGCCAGGCCCTGCTGGACTCCGACGACCGTCTGGGCACCTTCAGCGGCCCTGACGGCGACGGCCTGATCGGGCTGGCCACCGACTCCTTCACCTCGCGCCAGGCCTCCGCCGACAACCTCCGCCTGGTCACCGAGGCGGCCGTGCGCGCGGACGTGGACTACTTCCTGGTGCCCGGCCGCTCCCGGACCCGGCACGTGGTGGGCCTGCGCCGCGCCGACAAGAAGGCGTTCCTGGACGCCATGCGCGAGCTGTACCGCCAGGCCCCGGTCTACGCGGCCAAGCCCGCCTCGGGCGGCGCCCTGGAGGCCGGCCCCGCCCTCTACGCGGAGGGCGCCCTCCCCGAGGAGGTCAAGAAGTCCGCGGTCATCCGGTTCGGCCGCTACCTCCTCGGCCCCGCCGGGCAGCTCCTCGCCGGCCTGGAGCACGGGTGCGACGTGGAGTTCTGGCGCGACGGAGAGAAGCTCTTGGCCGACCCCGCCTTCGAGGAGAAGTGCGCACGCCTGCGGGTCCAGGCCCCCGAGGATGTCCTCTTCCGCTCGTGGGTGGCGCCGCGCCGAAACAAGGTCGCCGACGTGCTCCCCGCCGACCAGCGCGTACCGGCCACGGTGCCCGTCGCCGGCCGTCCCCACCCCACCTTCGAGCCCTTCACCCGCCCCCGGGTCGACCAGGTCGACTTCCCCATCGACGCCGTCTACACCTGGGTCGACGGGGACGACCCGGACCTGGCGGCCAAACGCGCGCACCACCGGGGAGAGGCATCGGAGGTCACCGCCCACGGAGCCGGCGCCTCCCGGTACACCAGCCGCGACGAGCTCAAGTACTCGCTGCGCTCCCTGCACGCCTACGCGCCGTTCATCCGGCACGTCTACATCGTCACCGACGGACAGACACCGGACTGGCTGGACACCTCGGCGGGCGGGGTCACCGTGGTCGACCACCGCGACATCTTCACCGACCCCGACGCGCTCCCGGTGTTCAACTCCCACGCCATCGAGACCCAGCTGCACCACATCACCGGGCTCAGCGAGCGCTACCTCTACCTCAACGACGACTTCTTCCTGGGCCGACCGGCCGCCGCCGAGGACTTCTTCTACGCGAACGGGATCGCGAAGGTACCGTTCTCCCCCTTCCAGTTCGGCTTTGGGGAACCGCACCCTGACGAGCCGGCTCCCAATTCGGCGGGCAAGAACGTGCGTGCGCTCATGGAGGCCGAGCACGGCCGGTTCATCACCCACAAGTTCAAGCACGCGCCCCAGCCGCAGATCCGCCAGGTGATGAACGAGCTGGAGAAGACGTTCGCCGCATCGGTACAGGCGACGGCCGCCTCCCGCTTCCGCTCGACGGGCGACATCGCGATGACCGCGACCCTGCACCACCACCACGCACTGCTCACCGGGCGGGCCGTCCCCGGGCGGTACCGTCTGCGGTATGTGGACCTGTCGGCGCCGGACGCGCCGGACCGCCTGAACGAGCTGCGCACCGAGCGCGCGCACGACTTCTTCTGCCTGAACGACGTCGACACCCCGCCCGAGCGCCAGGAGGAGGTCGGCCGCATGGTGCGCGGGTTCCTGGAGAAGTACTTCCCGTTCCCGTCCCCCTGGGAGAAGAGCGGGGAGTAGCAGAGGCGGGGCCGATGCGCTCCGCGGGCGCATGGCGCCACGGCGGGACGGCCTCGCGGATGCGCACCGGTTTTCGGCACGGGACCGAAGCCCACGAGCGCTGAGGGGACTCAGACGGAGTCGGCCGCCTCTGCGTACTGCCGGCATCGGCCGGTGAAGACCTCGGCGAGTTCGGCGTCGATGACCGATGCCGACAGCTCTGCCGCGCGCGTGTCCCCGCCGGAGAGGTCGCGGTACACCTGCACCGCGAGGCCCTCGGCGACGGCGGTCAGCCGGACGGCGGCCGGCCACGGGTCGAGGTGCGGCTCGACCTCGCCGCACTCCTTGCCGTTGTGCACGCTGCGGGCGATGTCCTCGCGCAGGCGGCAGGCGGTCTCCAGGTCGACCTCGGCGAGGGCGGGGGCGTCGAGGGCGCGGCCGGCGAAGGCCCGGGAGACCCGGTGCTCGGTGCGGCGCTCCTCGTCCAGCGGGAGGAACTCGGCCATCACCGCGGCCATGACCTGCGCGATGGGCCGACGGTGCTCGGTCCCCGCCCGGATGTGCTCCTCGGCGCGTTCCCGGATGCGCGCGCTGACCGTGCGGAAGGCGTGCAGCAGCATGTCGTCCTTGGTCCGGAAGTAGTGCTGCACCAGGCCGACGGACATCCCCGCGGTCGCGGCCGTGCGGGCCACGGTCACGGCGTCGAGGCCGTGGTCGGCGATGAGGGCGCAGACGGCGTCGGCGATCTGGCGTCGGCGCTGTTCGTGGTCGGCGGTTCGCGGCACTTGATTACCGTACCAGCATACGGTAAAAACCATATACACATACGGTTATTCGGACTCCCCTGAGGAGGANGGGCCGCCGCGAGCACGGCGGTGCTCCTGTCCGTCCTGCTGCCCTGCGCCCCGATCGCTCCCGCATGGGCGGACGCCGGGGCCGGGAGCCACGCCCGGCTCGACGCCTACATCCGCGACCGGATGGAGGCCACCGGAACCCCCGGACTCGCCTACGCCGTGGTCGCCCCGGAGGGGACCGTCCACCAGCGGGCCTGGGGCACCGACGGGCGGGGCGACCCGGTCACCGCCCGAACCCCGTTCCTGTGGGGGTCGGTGGCCAAACCGATCGCCGCGACGTCGGTGATGGCCCTGGTCGAGGAGGGGGTGCTGGGCCTGGACGACCGGGTCGTCGACCACCTCCCGGATTTCCGGTTCGGCGGACCGGAGCACGCGCCGCAGGTGACCGTGCGCCACCTGCTGCACCAGACCGCCGGCATCCCCGCATCCGCCGTCGGCGCGGTCGACTGCCTCGACGCCGACTGCCCGCCCCCGGCCGCGCGCATCGGCACGCTGGACGCTGTGGACCCGCTCGGACCTCCCGGCACCGAGTACGCCTATTCCAGCACCAACTACCTGGTGCTGGCGGCGGTGATGGAATCGGCCACCGGCCGCTCCTATGCCGAGCACGTCCGGGCGACCGTGTTCGAACCTGCGGGGATGGACGGCGCCATCGCCGACCGGGCCTCGGCCCGCACGCGCGGACTGGCGCCGGGGCACCAACCGCTGTGGGGGGTGCCGGCCCCGGTCGCCGACGGTGTGGACGACGGCGGCGCGGTCTACGGGTACACCGGGGGCGACCTCGGTGACCTGGCGGCCTTCGCCGCCTTCCAGCTCCGAGGGGCGCAGACCGCCGACGGGGAGGCGGTCCTCACCTCCGAGTCGGTGCACCTGATGCGCGAGGAGGGGCGCCTCCGGCCGGACGGAGGCGGGTCCGGCTACGGGATGGGCTGGAGGGTCGGCGGACTCGACGCGCCGTTGGACGACGCGGTCTGGCACACCGGGGCATCCCCCGGCTACTCCGGCATGCTGTTCCTCCTGCCGGAGCAGGACCGTGCCCTGGTGGTGCAGCAGAACCTTTACGCGCTTCTCCAGGACCGGTCGGTCATGCAGGTCGGATTCGGGGCGGCCCGGATCCTCGCCGGGGCGGAGCCCTCCGTCGACGCCGGCTCGGCCCCGCTCCACCGTGCCGTGGTGTGGTGCTCCACTGCGCTGGCCGTGCTCATGGTCGTCGCGGCCGTGCGGTCGCTCGTTCTGCTCCGCCGTCCCGCCGGGACCGCGTCCGCGTGGCGGCGCGCGGTCCCGGCCGCCCTGGTGGCTCTGGCGGGAGCGCTGCCCGGTGCCGCGGTGGCCGCCGTCGTCGCGACCGTCGGCGCGGCGATCCCGCTGGTGTGGGTTCCCGATGCATGGATCGCTCTGCTGGTCGCGACCGCCGCGGGGGCCGTGACGGTGGTCGCGGTGATCGCCGGGGCCGCCCGGCCCCGGTGGCGGGCGGCTGAGCGGGCGGAGCCGGCCCGGGTCCCGGTGGAGACGGGCGAGCGGTGACGGTCGGCGCCCCGGGCCGCCCGCCCCTGCCAGGGCGCGGGCGGGCGGCCCTAAGGCGTCGCCGTCAGATCGGCCGGTCGGTGACCTGCTTGCCGCCGGCGTCCTTGGTGATGCTGAAGCGGTCGATGACCTCGCCCTCGCGGGTCTTGGAGACGTAGTCCAGGCGCGCCCCGTCGACCTCGACGACCTGGTAGGTCTGCGTCTCCCCGCGCTGCACCCGCGCCTCGGCGCCGTTGTCGGTCCAATTGGCGTCGGTGACGCCGTACATCTTGGGCCCGGTCACCGCCACGACGTAGACGGGCCCCGTCTGCACGTCGGGGTCGTCGGTGCGGTTGGCGACCATGTTGCCGCGGCCGTAGCTGTGGTCGTGCCCCTGGAGCACCAGGTCGACGTCGTACTCCTCGAAGACGTCCAGCCACATGTCCCGCAACTTCCCGTTGTCGCGGCCGGGGGTGTTGGAGAAGACCGGGTGGTGGAAGGTGACCACGGTCCAGGGGTTGGGGTTGTCCTCCAGCACACCGCGCAGCCAGGCGGCCTGGTCCTCCAGCCAGTCCTTGGTGTCGAACCAGGGGGCGTTGCGGTAGTTGGCGTTGAGCACGACGAACCGCACGCCCTGGTGGTCGGTGTAGTAGACGGTGTCCTCGAGGTCGTCGTCATCGGGCCCGTTGCCGGCGCCGGGGAACTGCAGCGGCCAGTGGTCGGTCACGCTCCACCCGGAGTACTCGTGGTTGCCCGGGGCGGCCACCTGGTTCATGGTGCCGGTGGCCTCCTGGCCGAAGGCGCCGAACCACTCGCCCCATTCGTCGTCGCTGCCGCCGGAGTTGACCAGGTCGCCGGCGTGGACGGCCAGGTGGGCGTCGGGGGCGTCGGCCAGGGCGGCCTCGACGGTGGGGGCGGCGCCGCTGGTGATGTCGTTCTGCACGTCGCCGAAGTAGAGGAAGCGGAACGGGTCGTGCTCTTCGGCCGCGGTGGTGAAAGTGAGCCAGTCGCCGAAGGAGGAGCCGTCGGCCGAGCCGACCCGGTAGCGGTAGCCGGTGCCGGGCTGGAGGGCGTCGACGGTGGCGCGGAAGTGCACGCCTTCGGTGCTGCCGGTGCGCTCGCCCTCGACGCGGCGGACCTGCCCGGGGTCGGACTCGGGGGCGATCTCCAGGACGGGGGCGTAGTCCTCGGCGGAGCGCCAGGTGACGGTCTGGGAGGTGGACTGGTCGGCAGTGGGCGTCAGGGTCGTGCGCTCGGGGGCGGAGGCGGCCTGGACCGGGGAGGCGGCGGCGAGCGCGAGCGTCAGGGCGGTCGTCACTGCGGCCCCGCGCCGGGCGCCGGCGCGGGACAGGGGGGATAGGGCCATGTCTCCTCATCCACACGGGGGCGATGCGGTCCTACGTGACGGTAAGGAGGGCGGGGTAATCCCGGATGAACGGGTGGAGGACGGGACGGTTCACTCGGCCGACGCCCGCCGGACCCGCCAGGTCGGGGGCGGTGCGGCGGAATCGCCGTCCTTCCCGGTCCGGCCCGGCGGCCGTCGCGGCGCGCCGAACGCCCCCTGGGGCCCTCGTTGGTGCAGGCGTAGGCACGACGGTCCCCCGCCCCAGCCGACGCATGTAAAAAAATCTGGACATCGTGTCAAAGGTGTTTTACATTGACGGTGTTCCCTCCACCACTGAACGAGGAGCCCCGTGAACACCTCTGCCCCTCCCGCCCGAACCCTGCGCGCCCCGTCCCTCACGGCCGGCGCCGCATTGATCCTCATGGCCGTCCTCGGCGTCTTCGGCAGCGTCGTGGTGGTGCAGGGGCTGGTCACCCCCGGCGACGCGGTCCGCACCGCCACCGATATCGCCGCAGCGCAGACCCTGTTCCGCTCTGGCGTTGCGGCCCTGATCGCCGTGGCGGTGCTCGACGTGGTCGTGGCGGCGGCCCTGTACTCCGTCTTCGAGAACGTGAACCGGGCGGTGGCGACCGCGGCCGCGTGGTTCAGAGTCGCTTACGCCGCTGTTCTGATGGCGGCGACCGGACACCTCGCGCTGGTGGTGGACCGGCTCGACGAACCCGAGGCGGTGCTGGCGGCGACCGAGGTGTTCGACTCCGTGTGGGGGCTGGCACTCGGCGTCTTCGGGGTCCACCTGCTCATCATCGGGTGGCTCGCCGTCAAGGCGGACTTCATCCACGCGGCCTTCGGAGTGCTCCTGGTCGTGGCCGGTCTGGGATACCTCGCCGACAGCCTGGGAGCGGTCCTGTTCAGCGGCTACGCGTTCCAGGCGGCGGTGTTGACCTTCGTCGGCGAGATCGCCCTCATCGTCTGGCTGCTCGCGAGGGGCACCCGCGTCGTCCTGCCCGTCCGCGTTCACTCCTGTTCGGGATAGGCGAACACGTCGTCGACCGTCGCACCGAAGACCCGGGCGATCTGAAAGGCCGTCTCCAGGGAGGGCGAGTAGCGCCCCTGCTCGATCGCGATGATCGTCTGGCGGGTCACCTCGACGCGGTCCGCCAGCTCGGCCTGGGTCATCCGGCCGTTGGCGAACCGCAGCTCCCGAATCCGGTTGGTCACCTTGGTCGGCCTGGCCACGGCTACAGCCCCCGCCGGTAGAACACGAGTTTCGCGGCCGAGGACACGGCCGCCGAAAGCACATAGGCGAGGTAGGCGGCGTGGGCGATCCAGAAGTACGCGGCTTCGAGCATCGCCAGGGCGAGGGGTGCGATCATCGCCGCGCCCAGCACGATGAAGCCGACGCGCTCCCCCCGGCGGTCGATCTCGGCATCGCGCTCGTCACGGCGGTCCCGCCCCTTGCGCGGCGGCCGGACGAAGAACATGTTCGCGACGAGTCCGGCACCGATCGCGACCAGCAACGGAGCCTGGAATTCGCCTTCGACCGAGCGGGCCAGGCCCGGCCCGGCCAGGACGGCGGCGACATAGAGCGAGGGGACCAAGAGGGCCGTCACGAGGTAGGCCCACGTGCGCCGCTCCCCGTAGGGCATGGCCGCCTCCCGACTCTTCTCCCCGCCGACCGGAGGCGCCACGAAAGCACAAAGCACCCGAAATGTCAAGGATCTTTGACATTGACGCGCCGAGGCCGCTGGCGCCTGGGAGGCCGACACCTCCCGGACCCACCAGGCCGGGAGGAGAGGGTCGGCCTGCTCACCCGCGGACGTATTCCTGGAGCAGGACGACGAGCACGCTGCAGACCACGGCCAGGGGGATCAGCAGCACCGCGGAGGCGATCACTCCGACGGCCCCGCCGACGCAGAACGCCGCCCACGTCCGGGATATGCGGTCGAACACCGCACGGGCGCAGTACACCGCCGCGAGCGCGGTCACCGAGCCGCCCGCCGCAGCTCCCGGGAGGTTGAAGAAGAGGAGGGGCAACGAGGCGAGCAGCGACACGGTCGCCAGGCCCACCGAGAGCACGGTCTCGGCGACGAGGCGGCATGGAGAGCACGGGTCGACCAGGCTCCGCAGCCATGCGGTCGGGAACGCCACCAGGGCGAAGCCGAAGAGCGCCTCGGGAATCCCGGGGTGCAGGATGAGGCTCGGGTCCCCCGCGCCCCCTGCCATGGCGGCACTGGCCGCCGCGCACGCCAGCGCCGTCATGACCAGGCTGTCGCGCTGCGCCGACCGCGCCCACCAGCGGGGGGAGACGGCTCCGAGGAGGACGGCCACCACCGGCGCCATCACCGCCCCCCAGACCAGAGGAGGCGGGGAGTCAGGAGGCATGGGTCGTGGGCCGGGATCAGCCGTCGAGCAGCATGGCGATCGGTACGGCCACGGAGCAGACGACGGCCAGGACCCCGGTCGCGAAGCAGAACCCGCCTCCCCAGTACCGGTGCACCGCCTGGCTGAAGCGCCCACCCCGCGGAAAGGTGTCGAAGAGGGTCATGATCTCCATGTAGCGGTCGAAGCGAAAGAAGATGAAGCGCCCGACCGCCATGAGGAGGAGGCCCAACAAGAAACCGACGACGAACTCCATCTCACCTTCCGCGGCAACTCGATGACGTGGGCGGCCGCCCGGACGTGCCTGACCATGTTCCCGGCGGCGGGGAGACACCTTCTCACCCGTCCGCCCGCACCGGCGACGGCGGGGTGGGACGCCACCCGCCTTGCGCTGCACCGCCGGTCCGGGGCCAGGGCTTGCGGGTCAGGCCGCAGTACCGGGCGGCGCGGTCCGAGGGGCCCACGATGCCCTCTGGGGCGCCGATCGGTGCAGGCGACCACGCCCCGATCCGGCGGCTCCAGGCCGCCGGCACCGGCCACCGCCCCAGAGGGCGCCCGAAACCGGGGGCCGCCCACCACCAGGGGCGGAAGGGCCGGGGACGGACAGACCGTGGGCGGTCCGCGCCCCTCATGCGGAGGGACGGAGACCATCGGGCCGGGGGCTAATCGGCCACCTTCGCGGAGACGTCTCGGGCGAAGTCCGCCGCGACGTCGCACGGGGCACCGCCCAGCACCCCGTCCGCCTCGAAGGAGGCGAGGACGGCCGCGTGGCCGTCCTGCAACGACCACCCGACCTCGCAGTCGCCGGGGGTGAACTCGGACGCGGACTCGACGTGGACCGTCCCGTCGGGAAGGCCGGACAGGTCGACCGCGTCCTCCGGGTCCGCGCGCTCGGGGAACATCCTGAACGGCGACGACCCGTACGCCAGGGTCAGCGAAAAGCCGCCGTCCGTGTACGCGGCCGACCCCCATTCGCAGGTCTTCACGCTGGTCGTCTCCTCCGTGTGGCCGCCCGGTGTACCGGTGTCCACGAGCTGGTAGGAGCCGATGAGGTCGTTGTCGATCACATCGCACGGATCGGCGCCGGCGCCGATGCCCGGGGCGGGAGCGGCGGCGGAGGCGGACGACGCTTCGGGCGAGGGGGCGGCGGTGGACTCCGGCGACTCCAGGACGGACGCCGCCGACCAGGCGATGGCGGCCCCGGCGGCCAGTGCAAGGGCACCCGCGCCGGCCAGTGCGGCGGTGCGCCGCCGGCGCGCGTTCCCGAGCCCGCGGCCGCTCGGACCGCCGGGGCCGTCGC
>NZ_ANAD01000248.1 GCF_000341245.1 Nocardiopsis halophila DSM 44494 | reverse complement strand
GGCGGGGAGCCACTGGGGGTGCCCGTCGTCCCCGGCGTCCCCGCCGTCCTCGGCCGACACCGACAGGTGCTCCAGGGCCTCGGCCACGCCCGGCCGGGCCTCCGGCTCCCGGGCCAGGCACGCGCTCAGGAAGGGGGCCAGTTCCGGAGGCACGCCGGTCAGGTCCGGTCTCTCGTGCACGGTCCGGTAGACGACGGCCGCGGCCCCGCCGGTGCCGTAGGGACTACGGCCGGTGGCCGCGAACGCGAGCACGCACGCCAGGGCGAAGATGTCGGACTCGGGCCCGGTCGGGCGGCCGCGCGCCTGCTCGGGGGACATGTACCCGGGGGTGCCGATCACGGCCGTGGTCGCCTGATGGGCGTCCAGGGACCGCACGATGCCGAAGTCGATGATGCGCGGGCCGTCGTCGGCGAGGATCACGTTCCCGGGTTTGAGGTCGCGGTGGACCAGGCCGCAGCCGTGGATCGCCGCCAGCCCTTCGGCCAGCCCCGATCCCAGGACCCGCAGCGCCCGGTGCGGCAGCGGCCCGTGCGCGCGCACGGCCTGGCTCAGGGAAGGGCCGGGGATGTACGCGGTGACCAGCCAGGGACGGTCCGCATCGGGGTCGGCGTCCACCACCTGTGCGGTGTAGAACCCGCCGACCTCGCGCGCCGCGGCCGCCTCCAGCGCGAAGCGGCGCCGGAAGTCCTCGTCCTCGGCCAGGCCGGGGGCCACGACCTTCACGGCGACCAGCCGCCCGCCCGGCGAGAGGCCCAGGAACACCTGTCCCATGCCGCCGCTCCCCAGCCTGCGCAACAGCCGGTACGGGCCGATGCTCCGGGGGTCCGCCTCATTCAGCCGCTTCATCGGGCGACCTCCCAGAGCTGGACGACCGTTTCCAGATCGGAGCCGTCGGTGGTGACGGCCAGGATGCGGCCGTCGGGGCTGAACGCCAGGTCGGCGGGGCCACTGCGGCCGGCGACGGCGGAGGCGATGTACTCACCGGAGGACACGTCCCACAGGTACGCCTCTCCACCGGAACCACGGTGGTAGCCGCCGCTGGCCACCATCGCGCCGTCCGGGCTGAACGCGACCGTCTGAAACCCGGCCTCGGCGCCGCCGAGCGTGTGCACCAGTTCCCGGGATTCGACGTCCCACAGGGCGATCCCGCTGAAGGCGCCGGCCAGCAGGGAGCCGTCCGGGCTGAACGCGAGCTCGGTGACGCCGAATGCGCCGGTGTCGTCCAGGGACAGGGTCGCCACCGGTGAGTAGGAGCCGGTGTCGAAGAGCACGACCCCGCCTCCCAGGTCCCCGTTCCCGTAGCCCACCGCCAGGAGCGTGCCGTCCGGGCTGAAGGCGACGCTGCGCGCTCCGGCGGTGGCCGTGTCCCCTCCCTCCTGGTCCTCGCCGATGACCAGGGTTTCGAGGAGTTCCTCCGAGGCGGCGTCCCACAGAACGGTCTGGCCGAAAGCCGGGCCCCCGGATCGGGCCCCTGCGATCGTCGCGCCGTCCGGGCTCACCGCCACCGCCGTCATGACCTCCAGCTGGGTCCCGCCCTCGGACTCTGTGGCCACGGCGGCGATCTCCTCCTCCCCGCCGGCGGCGACCTCCCACACCGCGACCTCGCCGACGTCCATCACCAGGCCTTCCCCGCCTGCCCCGAAGTCCATGTCCGGCTCGGCCCTGTAGCCCCCGACGAGGAGCCCTCCGGGACCGAACGCGACGTCCTGGACCAGGGTCCCGGTGATCGGCAGGCGGGTGCGCTCGGACCGGGACTCCGTCTCCCAGAGCGCGACACCGTCGTCGAGGCCGACCGCCAGCACCGCGCCGTCCCCGCTGAACGCGATCGGGCCGAAGGCCTCACCGGCGTCGAGGTCGAGGGTCGCGGCCAGCGTGAGCGTCGCCTCCGCCGGGGCCTCCCCGCCCCCCTCTCCGCCCCCGGTCCCGCCGTCGCCGCCGTCCTCCCGGCGGCCGGCGAGGAAGAGCCCCGCGGGCACCGCCGCAGCGGCGAGCGCGCCCGCGCCCGCCGCCAGCAGGACGGTCCTGCGCCCGGGCCGCCGGGCCGCGGGCGCCCGCTCCCCTCTGATCATGGCGGCGACGCCGGGCGGCCACCCGTGGGCGCCCGGACCGCCCGGAGCTCCCGGACCGGACAGCCGGAAGAGCACGTCCGCGAGGGCGGGCCGTGCGCCGGGATCCTTGGCGAAGCACTCCCCGAGCAGCCCGGTCAGCGCCCCCGGGACCCCGGTGAGGTCGGGTGCGTCCTCGACCACGCGGCGCAGCGCGTCGCCCCCCTGCCCGTCGCCGAAGGGGGCGCGCCCGGTGGCGGCGAAGACCAGCACGCCGGCGAGGGCGAAGACGTCCGCCGCCGGGCCCGTCCCGGAACCGAGGACCTGCTCCGGTGCGAGGAACCGCCCGAGTGCCGCATCGACGGTCAGTGACGGGTGGGCCGCCTCGACGGCGCGGGCGAGTGCGAAGTCGGTGACGCGCGGGCCGTCCTCGGCCAGGATCACCTCCCCCGGTCCGAGCCTGCCGTGCACCAGGCCGGCGGTGTGGACGGCGCCGAGGCCCTCGGCCAGTCCGGCACCGAGCACCCGGACGCCGTCCTCGCCCAGCGGTCCGTGCTCGGCCACGGCCCGCGCCAGAGTGGGGCCCGGGATGTAGGCCGTGGCCAGCCACGGCGGATCCGCTTCGGGGCCGGCGTCGACCACCTGGGCGGTGGACAGCCCGCCGACGCCGCGTGCCGCCGCCACGGCCGGTGCGAAGTGGCGCCGGAAGTCCTCGTCGTCGGCCAGTTCGGGGGCCACGACCTTGACCGCGACCGGCCGTCCGCCCCGGGACCGGCCCAAGTAGACGCGGCCCGTACTCCCACTTCCCAGGCGCCCCTGGATGCGGTAAGGGCCGACACGGCGCGGGTCCCCCTTTTCCAGGGGATCGGCCATCCTCATGGTGCTCTCCTCGGTCTTCTCTTATGAGCCGCCGACGACGCGCGCAGGAGCAGTGAGCGGCCCCGGTCCGGTCGCGGCTCCGTCTTCTCCGGGCGGANCGGCCGCGAGCGGCTCGCCGGGTCGGCGCCGGCTCCAGTGGGGGATCGCCGCACCGCTCGGCGGAGCACCGTGGCGGCGCGGTGTGGGCGGCAGGCCCGCTCAGGGCTTGCGGGCCAGGCCGCAGTACTGGGCGACGCGGTCCGACGGGCGCACGATGCCGTCGGGGCGCCAGTCGGTGCAGGAGACCACGCCCGGGTCGAGCAGTTCCAGGCCGTCGAACATCGCCTCGATGTCGGCGGCGCTGCGCAGGAGCAGGGGCGTGGAACCGCCCTCGTTCCAGATACGGGCGCCGCGCTCGGCGTTCTCCCGGCGGATCTCGGCGGTGCTCAGCGACAGCGCCAGGAGGCTGCCGGGCGGGACCGCGTCCATGACCTCGGTGACGATCCGGCGCGCCTGGGCGTTGTCGGGGACGAACTCCAGCACCGCCAGGAACATGACCCCGACCGGTTCGTCCAGGTCCAGGGTGCGTGCGGCGCCGTCCAGGACGGTCCGCGGCTCGCGCAGGTCGGCGTGGAGGTAGTCGGTGGAGCCGGGGGCGCCGTCGGTGAGCCGGGCCGTGGCGTGGGCGTGCACCACCGGGTCGTTGTCGACGTAGACCACACGGGCGCCCGGGTCGGTCCGCCGGGCGATCTCGTGGGTGTTGCCGGGCCCGGGGATGCCGGTGCCGATGTCGAGGAACTGGCGCACCCCGTGCTCGGCCGCCATGCAGCGCACCGCCCGCGCGAGGAACCCGCGGTCGGCGCGGGCGTTGGCGGCCATGTCGGGGATGGCCTCCAGGACACGGTCGCCCATCTCCCGGTCGGCGGCGAAGTTGTCCTTGCCGCCGAGCCAGTAGTCCCAGATGCGGGCCGGGTGGGAGACGGTGGTGTCGATGTCCGGGGCGGGCCGCCCCTCACCGCCGGAGACGTCGGCGGCAGGCTTCATCCAGGCGGGGCTGTGCGGGCTTTCCGGGCTGTGCGGGGCGTACGGGCCGGCGGGGCCGTCGGTCATGCGGGGTCCGTTCCGGTGGGGGGTGAGACGCCGGTCCTGGGGAGCCTAATGGTGTCGGCAGGCCTGCAGGGGGCCGATTCCGGCCACATGTAGGCGGTTCAGACCTCCGCGACGTCCTCGGCGTGCCGGTCGACGAGGTCCTCGGCCTCGTCGTGCGGGACGTCCCTGTACTCCCAGGCGCAGTTGCAGCAGCGCAGGGTCACCGTGGGCGCGTACTCGTACCGGGAGGCACCGCGCGGCCGGGGCACGAGGCTGCGGGTGCCGGACTTGATCACCCAGTGCCCGTTTCCTGCGTTCCACTGGACCGAGTAGGGCTCGACGGACATGGCCAACCTCCCGGGATGGACCAGGGTCTGTGGAGGGGAAGACGGTCCCCAGAGGCTCAAAGGTTGCCGCCTGCGGTGTGCGATCGCCGAGACGGCAGGGCGGGGCCCCGGTGGGCGGGTCAGGCCGCCGGGCTCAGGCCGGCCACGGCCATGCGGAAGAGGCGGTCCGCCGCTTCCGCGGGGTCGGGGTGCTGCTCCGTGGCCAACGTGATGCCGACGATCAGCGTGATCAGGTCCGCGACGGTGGTGCCCTCCGCCACCGCCCCCTCCTGCACCGCTCGGCGCAGCAGGGGTTCGGCGGCCTCCTCGATCGGCGCCGAGCAGGCGTTCTCGTGCACCGCGTCGGCCCCGGCCCCGTCGTAGGCCAGCGCGGCCGCCAGACCCCGCGCCGCGACGCAGTAGGCGACGAGCTCGCCCAGCCATTCCAGGAGGGCGCTCCGGCCGTCGCCCGCGCCGGCCAGCTCGCGGGCGCGGTCGGCCAGTGCCGCGATGCGGCTCCGGGAGACCGCCTCCAGCAGTGCGCGACGGCTGGGGAAGTGCCGGCGCACGGTCGCCGAGCCGACGCCGGCGGTGCGGGCGATCTGCTCGAGGGAGGCGTCGGCGCCGTGGGCGGCCACCTCCTGCTCGGCCACCGCGAGGATGCGCGCGTAGTTGCGCCGGGCGTCCGAGCGCTGCTGCTCGGGCATGGCGTCACCTCCGTGGTTGCTA
>NZ_ANAD01000247.1 GCF_000341245.1 Nocardiopsis halophila DSM 44494 | reverse complement strand
CGTCCTGGTCACCGGCGCCACCGGCAGGCAGGGCGGCGCCACCGCACGCGCCCTGCTCACGGCGGGCGTGCCCGTCCGCGCCCTGGTGCGCGACCCGGCCACGGCCAGGGCCGGGGCCGTCGAAGCGCTCGGCGCCGAACTGGCCGTCGGCGACCTGCACGACCGTGATTCCGTGGTCCGCGCCGCCGAGGGCGCCCGCGCGGTCTTCTCGGTGCAGATGCCCGCCATGGACGCCGGAGGCGTCGACTTCGGGGGAGAGACCGCGCAGGGCATCAACCTCATCGAAGGCGCGAAGGCGGCCGGGGTGCCGCAGTTCGTGCACACCTCGGTCAGCGGCGCCGGTCAGCACACCGGCGCGCCTGGCTGGGCCGAAGGCCGCTGGTCCTACATGGAACCCGCCCTGGGCGCCAAGAGCGCGATCCAGGACCGGCTCCGGGAGGCCGGCTTCGCCCGGTGGACGCTCCTCAAGCCGAGCTTCTTCATGGACAACTTCCTGCCGTCCATGGCGTACCTGTTCCCGCGCGGCATCGACGGCGGCCTGGTCTCCGTCCTGCGGCCTGAGACCCGGGTCTCCTTGACCGCCGTGGACGACATCGGCGCGGCGGCGGCCGCGGCCATCGCCGAGCCCGAGCGCTTCGACCGGATCGAGCTGGAGCTGGCGAGCGACTACCTGTCGATGACGGAGATCGCCGACGTCCTCTCGCGCGCGCTGGGAACGGCCCTGTCCGCGCCCGACATGACCATGGAGGAGGCCGAGGCCGCCGGCATGCCGGCGATGGGGGCCTCGCACGCGTGGTTGAACGCGGTCGGCCAGCCGGCCCGCCCGCAGTATGCGAGGGACCTCGGCATCGCGCTCACCGGCTTCGAGGAATGGGCGAAGGACCACATGCGGGCCGACGCCTGAGGTCGCGCCTGACCTAGAGGGGGTGAGTGGGTCGGCTCAGAGGTGAGCCGCTCAGGGCCGCTCCGCTTCCCCGTCATCGCGCTTCAGGCGGCGCGGGTCCAGGTCGACACGCCGGAGACCTCGGACGCCGGAGAGAACGCCGCCGCCTCTTAACCTGGGACGACGATCGCGCACCGGGCCAGGGCGGGCTGCACTGATGGACCTCGACACACTCGTCAACCTCGGTCTGGTGCTGGCGTTCGTCCTCTTGGGAGGCGTCTTCGCCGGGACCGAGCTGGCGCTGGTGTCGCTGCGGGAGAGCCAGATCCGCCAGCTGGAGAAGCGCGGACGGCGGGGCGCCAAGGTCGCGGCGGTCGCCCGCAACCCGAACCGGTTCCTGTCCGCGGTCCAGATCGGCGTCACCGTCACCGGGTTCTTCTCAGCGGCCTACGGGGCCTCGACGCTGGCCCCCGACTTCGCCCCGCTCCTGGTGGAGGCCGGCCTGCCCGAGCCGCTCGCCGCCGGGCTCGCGCTCGTCGCGCTCACCCTGTTCGTCGCCTACCTCTCGCTGGTGCTGGGCGAGCTGGTGCCCAAGCGGTTCGCCCTCCAGCGGGCGGCCGGGATCTCGCTGGTGGTGGCGCCGCCCCTGGACCGGTTCGCCACCGCGATGCGGCCGGTCATCTGGCTGCTGTCGGTCTCCACCGACGCGGTGGTCCGCCTCTTCGGCGGCGACCCCTCGGCCAAGAGGGAGGACGTCAGCCGCGAGGAGCTGCGGGAGATGGTGACGGCCAACGCGGACCTGGCCACCGACGAACGGGAGATCGTGGCCGACGTCTTCCAGGCGGCGGACCGCTCGCTGCGCGAGGTGATGCGCCCGCGGGTGGAGGTGGAGTTCCTGGACGCGGACATGGAGATCGCCGAGGCCGCGGCGCGGGTCGCCGACCGCCCCTACTCGCGCTACCCCCTCAAGGGCGAGGACATCGACGATATCGTGGGGTTCCTCCACGTGCGCGACCTGCTGTCGCACCAAGGCGGCGGCGGGTCGCTGAGGGGCATCATGCGCCCCATCCCCGCGCTTCCCTCGACCAACAAGGCCCTGGCGGCGCTGGGGCAGATGCGCGACGCGCGGACCCACATCGCGGTGGTCGTCAACGAGTACGGCGGGACCGACGGGATCGTCACCCTGGAGGACCTGGTGGAAGAGCTCGTCGGGGACATCCGCGACGAGCACGACCTGGAGGGGCCGCCCGCCGGAACCGAGAACGGCTCGGGCACCTACGACGCCGGGCTGCGCCTGGAGGAGTTCGCCGAACAGGCCGGGTTCGCCCTGCCGGAGGGGCCCTACGAGACGGTGGGCGGACTGGTCATGCACCGGTTGGGGCGCATCCCGGCCGAGGGCGATGCGGTGACGGTGGAGGGGCGGGTCATCACCGTCGTGCAGACCAGCGGCAACCGCACCCGGCTGGTGAAGGTGGCCGGCCCCGCCTCCGAGGCCTCCGGGCCCTCCGAGCGCCCGTGAAAATGGGGGTGTGGGCGCCGCCGGGGCGACTGTACGGTCCCTTCCATGAACCGACCCGCCGAGCCCGGCCCTTCCCGCTCCCCCGTCACCGCCGACGATGTCGACCACGCGGTCCACCTGGCCGTCGACACGCTCGCCCAGGCGCCCCCGGACAGCTGGGACGCCAAGGCGGGCTCACTGGAATGGGACTGCCGGGAGACCGTCGATCACACCGTCCAGGCTTTGTTCAGCTACGCCGTCCAGCTCGGGCCGAGGACCCCGCCCGTGGAGGGCAAGGTGCCCCTCTCCCGCACGGCCAGCCGGCCCGGAGGACCGGCGAACGCCCTCCACGCCGACCGCGAGGCGGGCGCGGCGGGCCTGCTCCAGGTGTGGGAGGCCGTCGGAGCACTGGTGGCGGCCATGGTGCGCACGGCGCCCCCGCACAAGCGCGCGTACCACGTCTACGGCGTCTCCGACCCCGAAGGGTTCGCCGCGATGGCGGTCGTGGAGACCCTGGTGCACGCCCACGACGTGGCCGAAGGCCTCGGGGTGGAGTGGGACCCGCCCGCCGACCTGTGCGCCCGCGCCCTCGCCCGCCTCTTCCCCGGTGCCCCCGAGTCCACTGACCCCTGGCCCACGCTGCTGTGGGCCACCGGCCGCACCGGACTCGCCGGACGCCCCCGCCTGACCGAATGGCGCTGGCACGGCGAGCCCCGGGAGTAGGGCCAGACCCCGGGAGCACAACGGGGCGGGTCGGCGGCGGAGTGGCACATGCCACCGCCACCGGCCCGTAATGAATGGTCTTCTGGACCGATAACTCAGCCGCCATCCGGTTATCGTGGGGAATACGAGCATTTCCCCGCAGGATGGAAGACCCGTGATCGTCGATCTCACAGACGAAGATGTCCAGCCGAACGCACTCGCCGTGGTTAAAGATGGGATATCACTCATCTCTCAAGGGCGGGACGGACCGATTCTGGTTCCTCAAAGGGAGCTGCACGTCACCGGCTGGGCGGAGTTCGTGCGCGACTTCCCCGCCGACGCACCTGGGATCGAAGAGGCGTTGACCGAGGCCCGGAGAATCCCCTGGGCCACCGTGAGCCTGACGGACACGCATTCCGAGATCGAGGCGACGATCGACGTCGGATACGTATCCAGCTCACACCGCCTTCACATGATCCTCAAACTCGCTCTCGGGTTCCCGGATATGTACGGTCGCAACTGGGACGCGTTCTGGGACGCCATCACGGGGCTTGTCCCTATCCCGGGGCGCATCCGCCTGTGCGGCTGGTCCGAACTCGTGGACACCCTTCCCGACGACGCGCGTATCCTGCACGAACAGTTTCTCCGCTATCAAGAGGAGCAGCCGGGCAAGCTTTACGTGGAGTATGTCGGCTGACTCGCTCCCGGCCGGGCCGACCATGTCGAGAGGGCATCGCGTGGCCGTGTACGGACGAAGGCGGTGACGGCCTGCGATCACCGGGTTACCGTGATCGAGAAGCCGTCCCCTCCAGGAGGGACTCCATGAGGTCGGGGAAACATGGCGATCAGGACGTTCCTCGCGACGGTGGCAAGGGACGGGGCGGCGACGGCCAGGACCCGAACAAGTGACCGAAGTTCCAGGGGCGCACGTCGCCCGTGCCCTCACGGCCAAAGGCGAACTACTCGATCCGGCGTGGCACCGAGCCGTACTCGCCGTGCCGCGAGAAGCGTTCATCCCCGACACCGTTTGGGTCCGCACCCGGCGCGCGGGCCACACCGTGTTCGCGCCCTACCCGCGCACCGACTCCGACGTGTCCCGGTGGATCCACCAGGACTACGCCTTGATGACCCAGGTCGACGACGGCGAGCCCGCCGGCCCTGACGGCACCGGCATCGTGCCGACGAGTTCCCTATCCCAGCCCTCCCTCGTCGTGGCCATGCTCCAAGCGCTCGACGTCGCCGACGGCGAGCGGGTTCTGGAGATCGGCACCGGCACCGGGTACAACCTGGCGCTCTTGTGCGAACGGCTCGGCGATGACCGGGTGGTCTCGATCGAGGTCGACCCCGGCGTGGCCGAACAGGCGCGGCGCACGCTCGGCGAGCTGGGATACAAACCCGTCATCCTCACCGGCGACGGGGCGTCCGGAGCCCCGGACCACGGCCCCTTCGACCATGTACTGGCGACCGTCGGCGCCAAACGGCTCCCCCCTGCGTGGCTGGAGCAGGTGCGCCCCGGTGGTCGGGTGGTCGTCCCGTGGGGGCCGGGGTTCACGTCGGCGGCGCTGCTGAGGCTGGTCACCGACGAAGGGGGCCGGGCACACGGGCGGCTTCTCCAGGACGCCGCCTTCATGTGGCTCCGCGAACAGCGGCGCACCGTCGACTCCTGGCGCGACCACATCGACGAAGACGCCCCCGCCGGCACGACCGCGGGCACGACCACTCTGAATCCCAGGGTGGCGGCCGACCCGGATCCCGGCTGGGGCGTGGTGGTGGGGCACCTCGTTCCCGAGCTGGTCGCCCACGTGGCCGAAGCCGCCGCCGACACCGAGGCCGCGGGCGAAGCGACGGTGCGCCTGTACGACCGAGCGGGATCGTGGGCGATCGGCGAGTACTCCCCTGCCGACACTTCCTACGAAGTACTCCGGTCCGGCCCTCGGGACCTCTGGGCGGAGGTCGCCTCAGCGCGCGCCGTCTGGGAAGCGGCCGGGCGCCCCGGGCGCGACCGGCTCGGGGTGACGGTCCACCCCGACGGGCGCCAGGAAGTGTGGGTGGACGCCCCGGAGAACGTGCTGGGCGTGTGATCCCGCCACCGTTCCGGGGCCGGCACTGTCCCGTTCCGTGCGCGCCGACCCGCCCTGAAAGCCCCTCTCCCGGAAAGGACCGCGTGATGGGCCTGCACAAGGCCCCCGCCGAGTCCGACTCGAACAAGCCCGACAGCCGATCCCCTCTCGGGTGGTCACGCAGAGCGGTCGGGCGCCCGGTGTCTCAGGCGCCGCGGGTCCCTGGCGCGCCGTATCGGGCGAGCATGGTCAGCACCGCTTGGTCGACCGCGTTGGCGACGGCTGTGTCGTCGGGTTCCCAGCGTGCGAGCAGCATCCGCGGCCAGAACACGTAGTTGGAGATCATCCCGAGGAATTGGGTCGCCGCCGTCTCCGCATCGTCGAGCCGGGCTGTACCAGCGGCGTTCTCCGCCGCCAGGTAGCGCCGGACCGATTCGAAGTAGGGCATCTTGCCGAGCCTGAACTGGGTCTCGCCGAGCTCCGGGAAGCGCGGCACCTCGGCGATGACGATGCGGAAGAGGGCGGCCATGCCGGGTTGGGTGAGGAGGGCCGCGTATCGGTGTCCGATGGCCTCAAGCCCTGCGTGGAGGTTCCCCGGCTCGGGGAGGGGCGCCTCCTCGTCATCGACCTTCCAGTATTCGGCGACGATCGCCTCGAACAGGGCCGCCTTGCTGGTGAACTGCTTGAACAGGGTCGCCCTCGACACTCCGGCCGCCTCGGCGATGCGGGCCAGCGAGGTTCCGTCGTACCCGGAGTCGAGGAACAGCTTCGTCGCTGCCTCGATGATGGACGTCCGCTTCTGCGCCGCCACGCGCCGGTGGTACTCCGAAGGTTGTGCCGTCATGCCCTCCAGTATGCCCCTCGCTACGAGGTGAGTCACTTGACTCACCTCTATCCCCGACCCTACTCCAAGAGGCGAGGTGAGTCACTCGGCTCGCCATTAACGCACATCCGGAAGGACGCATCATGGGGCGCTATGAGGGCCAGACCGTCATCGTCACGGGCGGAAGCGGCGGCATGGGCAGCAGTCATGCGCAGGGCTACCACGCCGAGGGGGCGAACGTCGTCATCGCCGGCCGCGACGACGACGCCGGCCGCGACCTCGCCGCTCGGCTCGGCCATCGGGCCCTGTCCCTTCACCTGGATGTCACCAGCGAGGACGACTGGGCGGCGCTGGTGCGAGACGTCGAAGACCGCTTCGGGCCGGTCACCGTCCTGGTGAACAACGCGGGCGTCCAGAACCCGGCGGCCCCCATCGAGCACACCGAACTCCGCACCTGGGAGCAGACCTTCCGCGTCAACGTCACCGGCCAGTTCCTCGGCATCAGGGCCGTGGCTCCGTCGATGCGCAAGGGCGGCGGCGGATCCATCGTCAACATCGCCTCGACCATGGCCCACGGCGGCACGGCCTTCTACGCCCCCTACACCGCCAGCAAGTGGGCCGTGCGCGGGCTGACCAAGACGGCCGCGCTGGAGCTGGGGCGGGACGACATCCGGGTCAACTCCATCCACCCCGGTGTCGTCTCCACACCGCTGATCAACGAACCCACCGTCGCAGGCCAGCCGGCCATCGCCGACTTCTATTCGCCCGACCCCTTCGCCGTCCCCCGCCTCGGCGACCCCGCCGACGTCACCCGCCTGCTGCTCTTCATCACCTCCCAGGACGCATCTTTCGCTACGGGCTCGGAATTCGTCCTTGACGGGGGCCTGCTGCTCGGTCCCGCACTCCGACCAGAAGCCGACATCGCGGCTTGAGCCGGCATCGCAATGGGGAGTGTGCGGTCGCGGACGCCATGGTGGACGGAGGCGGCCCCGCCACCTGCTCCGGCTCGTCCTGGGCCGTTCCCCACTGGATGGCCGCCCGGCATACGGACTGGCAGGTGGCCTTGGGGCGCCTGGTCTCCCCCACTAGGCCACGCCTCTTACGAGGGCGCTGAGGGCGATCTGTCCGCAGCCCGGGAGGCCACGGTGACGTGGTCGACCGTGACGGCTCAGGGGCGTGGGCGATCGGAGAGTACGAGCCCGGACCGGGCCCTTACGAGACGGAGGCCTGCGGCTCTCGGGACCTCTGGGAGAAGGCCGGCTCAGCTCGTGCCGTCCGGGAGGCGGCCGGGCGCCCCGGGCGCGACCGGCTCGGGGTGACCGTCCACCCCGACGGGCGGCAGGAGGTGTGACCGCCCGTGCCGTTACCGGCCGACCGCGGGCGGGGCGGCCGGGCGGCGGGGTCCCTCGGGGGACTCGACTGCTGCGGGCTCGGCGGGCTCGGCAGGCCGGGTGCGGGCGGCCATGATCGCCAGCACCACCGCGAGGAGGAAGAGCACGCCCGCCAATGCGACGTACAGGTGCACGCCGCCCTCCGTGCTCACCGGGACTCCATCGGCCGAGGCCCCGGGGATCCGGGTCGCCTTCAGCACCTCGCCCCCGGCGAAGTTGAACACGACCGAGCCCAGCGCCAGCACCACCGACACCAGACCGGCGACCGTCCCCTGCCGCTCCGGCACCTCCAGGGCGGTCGCCAGGTTGTAGCCGGAGGCGCCGATCGCCCCGGCGGCCGTGCCGACCAGCCCGCCGCAGGCCACCGCCACCGGGAGCACCGAGACGCCCGCCAGCATCCCGAAGGTCGCCACCACCCCCACGGCGATGCCGCCGNCCCCGCCGATGAGCGGCGGCGCGGGGCCGAACCGCCCCGCGAGCCACCCGGCCAGCGTGCCGCCGATGACGATGCCGAGGTTGGGCGCGGCCAGCAGCACGGCCACCGCCTCCCCGCGCCCCAGCCCGTAGCCCAGCCCCAGTTCAGGGGGCACCTGGGCGACGATGCTCGTCAGTTGCAGCATGCTCCGGAAGGACCCGGCCGCCAGGATCAGGGCCAGCAGCGTCAGCAGGATCGGGCGGCCGAGGGCGCGGATGTCGATGACGGGCTCGTCGACCCGCAGGGCGAGGAAGGCCCATGCGGCCAGCGCGGCGGCGCCGGCCGCCAGCAGCGCGAGTGCGCCCCCGGACCCCCACCCCAGGTCGCCGCCGAGGCTGATGTAGGCCAGCACCCCTCCCAGGCCCCCGCCGAGCAGCAGCGCCCCGCCCACGTCGATCCGGCCCCCGCTGCGGATCGGCGACTCCGGGATGACCGCGCGCACGCTGAGCGCGGCCGCCGCCGCGAGCAGCGCCGCGGTGATGAACACGCTCTGGTGGCCGAACGCGTCGATGACCGGCTTCATCAGGAAGGGCTCGACGACCCCCACGACCGAGGAGCCCGAGGTCACGATGCCGACCACGGCCATCGCCACCCCCGGGGTGGCGATCTGGCGGGTGAGGGCCACCGTGATGAAGATGGCGGCGAAGGCGGCGCCCTGGAGGAAGCGCCCGGCGAGGAAGATCCAGACGTTGGGTGCGACGAGGCAGACCAGCGCCCCCGCGCAGGCGAGGAGCAGGGTCGCGATGAGCACCCGGCGCTTGCCGAAGATGTCGGAGCCCTTCGCCAGCAGCGGCGACCAGATGGCCCCGGCCAGCATCGCGCTCGCGTTCAGCCACGCGGCCTGGTCGGTGTCGAAGTGGTCCAGCAGCTGGGGCAGGACCATCATGGGCGACCCGATGGCCACGTCGGCCAGCACGTTGGCGAGGGTCAGGACGGCAGCCCAGAGCAGGAGCCGCTTGCTCCAGCGGTGCTCTAGGACGTCCGGGACGGGCTTTTCCCGTGTGCGGTCCACCTGATTCCTTTCGTGGAGTTCCCGGCCTTCAGGCCGTGGGGAGGGAGCGGGCCCCTGCAGCAGGACGGGAAGCAGGGGTCCGCCCCGGATCTGGCGCGTCCGTACGCCGGCCCCGGGCCGCTGACGGCCCCGGACACGTCGGTTCGGACGGGAGCGCGGGTTCGATCCGCCTGCCGGCGGGCAGGCGGGGTGGGATGTCCGCGGATGCCCCGGCCCGCGGTGGAACGATCCCCCGCTTCAGCCGGGAGAGAGCCCGATGCGCCTTCTCACCAGCGCTGGCGGTGTATCGATAGTGGTGAGATCACCACGCAGACCCGCCGATAGTGGTGATCTCACCACTATCGATCGCCCGGACCCGGCCGCGGTGCGGACCGGCGGGCGGATCGGGGCTCACGCCGCACCGGCGTCGGCCTCCTGCAGCGCGGCGTTGCGGGCGGCGATGGCCTCCCAGGTCATCGGCAGCATGCGGTCGCGGCCGCCGTCGACGCGGCCTTGGGCGAAGGCGACGTAGGGGCGCTGCCGGGCCTCGTACCGCGCGAACGCGGCGGCGTGGTCCGTGTCGTACCGCTGGAGTCCTTCGGCGAGGAAGCGGGCGCCGGTGAGCGCGAGCGAGGTGCCCCGGCCGGAGAGGAAGGCCGGGCTGTACCCCGCGTCCCCGACGAGGGCGACGCGGCCGCGGTGCCAGGTCGGCATGCGGATCTGGCTCGCGGAGGTGAAGTAGAAGCCGGGGTCGACGCGGGCCGCGTCGAGCAGTTCCGGGATCCGCCAGGACCGGTGGCCGGCGAAGGCGTCGAGGAGGATCCTCTTCTGGGCGTCCAGGTCGCGGTGGTCGTGGTCGATCGCTTCGGAGCGGAACTGGAAGACCGCGACGGCCTTGCCGCCGTACCGGAAGAGCCCCGCCATCCGGCCGGGGACGTTGTAGATCGCGTTGGCGCCCCCGGTGCCCGCCTCCGCGGGGTGCTCGGCGAGGGCGAAGTAGACGCCGAGGTGCCGCAGGTAGTCCTCTTCGGCACCGAACACCAGGCGGCGCACGGCGGAGTGCTGTCCGTCGGCGCCGATCACCAGGTCGTACCGTCCCGTGCGGCCCGACGCGAAGCGCACGTCGACGCGGCCGCCGGTGTCGGTCAGGGCCTCGATCGAATCGTCGAAGCGGATCGCCGCGGTGCCCGGCAGGGCGTCGGCGAGGATGCGCACGAGGTCTTCTCTGAGGAGTTCGATGTCGTCGTCGGAGTCGCTGACCTCCGCGAACGGGATCCGGGCCACCGGCTCGCCCGCGCCGTCGACGAACCAGGTCCGCTCGGACATCCGGACCCGTCGGGCCCGGACCTTCGTGAGCAGGCCCATCCGGTCCACGGCCTCGATGGCATCGCCGCGGATGTCGATGGGGGTGCCGGAGAGCCGGAGGCCGCGGCCGTACTCGACGACGGTGACGTCGTGGCCGCGGGCGCCGAGTTCGCGTGCGCAGGCGAGCCCGGCGATGCCGGCTCCGGAGACGAGGATCTTCACGTGTGCGCTCCAGGTTCCGCTGGGGTGGGTGGGGTGTTGGGAGGCGATGGGAGCGGCCGCCGCGCTCGCCGTTCGGGCAGGCGGGGCCGCGGGTCGGTGTGGGCCGGTGCGACGTGCGGAAAGGCCGCCGCCGTGGGACTCTGAGAACTAAAGCAACGATTTGTTGCTTTTAAAGCAGCCTACTGAGGCCCGGCTTGCACCGCAATGCCGTGCCTGGCGACAATCGGCACCCGAGCGGAGAACAGGAGGTGAGCGCGGCGATGGCCGAGGAGACCGCCGTGCGGGCGCCCGCACGGCGCCCCGGGGGCCGCAATGCCCGGGTGAGAGCGCGGATCCTCGCCGCGACCACCGAGCTCGTGGCGCGCGACGGCATCGCGGGCTTCCGGTACGAGGAGGTCGCCGAGCGGGCCGGCGTGAACAAGACCAGCGTGTACAGGAACTGGCCGGACCGCGAGGAGCTGGTGGTCGAGGCCGTGCTGCGCTACGCCGAGGACCTGGCCTCGGTCGCCGATACCGGCGACCTCCACCGGGACCTGGCGGACTTCCTGGTGGCCCTGGCGGGCGGCCTGGAGTCGCCGTTCGGCCAGACGCTCGAACAGGCCCTCCAGCATGCGGGCCAGGCCCCCGCCGTCCAGCAGGCCGTGGGCAGGATCCTCGACCAGCGCGTGGCCACCATGAGGCGGCGGGTGGACTCGGCCGTCGAGAAGGGGGAGCTTCCGCCGGTCGACAGCGCCTTCCTCGGCGAGATGCTGTCCGGCCCGGTGCACCTCATCGTCAACCGCGGCGTGCGCCGGTTCACTCGTGCCGATGCGGAGCGCATCGTCAGCGTGGTGCTCGCGGGCATACGGGCCACGGCGGCGGAGGGCTGAGCGACCGACCGGGCAACCGGACGCACACGCTGCGCCCTGCCCGCAGGCGCGTCCTGTCACCTTGATCTCGGGGAAGTCGGCCTTAAAGGGGCCCTTTTAAGGCCGACTTCCCCGAGATCAACAACGCAACGAGGGCGCCGGGGAGTAACACCACTCCTGCGGCGCGGTCCTTCCTCGCAGCCCAGCGAGGTTCCCCCAGAGACCGCCGGGCAGCCGGCGCCGTCGCCCCGCAGCCCCACACCCTTTTCGTCTGCCGTGTCCGCCACCGCCCCGTCGGTCTGGTCTGCGAGACGTCCCATCCGGACGGCCGTGCTCGCGGCGAGCACCCCGTCGACGCCGGGACTTGACGCGGAGGGAGGCCAGTGATCAAAATGACTGACCAGTCAGTCATTTATCGATCCAGGAGCGTGTCCCGCCATGACCGAACACCCCGGCCGCCTCTCCGGCACCCCTCCGCCCGTGCCACACCGCCCCGCCCTGCCCGCACGGGCCTGGCGATGGACCGTGTCGGCGCTGGTGGGCCCGGACCCCTCCCCCGGCGAGGTCGCCGCGGCTCTGGTCGCCGCCTGTGCCGGGACCGCCCTGGCGGCAGGCGCCGCCTGGGCCGCGGATCTCCCCGCCCCGGCGGTCCTGGTGATCGGGATCGTGGCGTTCGACTTCTTCGGCGGGGCCGTGGCCACCTCCACCGGTTCCGCCAAGCGCCGCTACCACGCCCCGGACCGCGGCCGGCGCCACCGCCTGCGCTTCGTCGCCGCCCACGTCCAGCCCTTCCTCGTGGCGTTGTTCGTGCCCGGCCTGCACTGGTGGGCGGCCGCCACTCTGTACCTGTTCACCCTGGTCGGCGCGCTCGCCGTCGCCTTCGCGCCGTCCGAGGCGCAGCGCCCGGCCGCCTTCGCCGCCACGGTGACGGGCGCGGCCGGAGCACTGCTGTGGCTGCCGGTGCCCCCAGCACTGGCCTGGCTGGCGCCGGTGATGCTCATCAAGCTGCTGCTGGGCCATATGCTTCCCGAATCGGGCGCGGCAGCGACGGAGAAGGAGACCCATGTCGCCGAGGAGAGTCGACCGGGCGGCGCGGCGTGAGCACATCCTCGCCGTCGCGGTGCGCCTGTTCGCCGAGCGCGGGTTCTCCGCGACACGGATCGAGGACGTCGCCGCAGCGGCGGGGATCGCCAAGGGCAGCGTCTACCTGTACTTCGAAAGCAGGGACGCCCTGCTGGTCGGGGCGTTCGACCGGCTCGGGGAGCGCTCCGCCCGCGTCCTGCGCCTCGCCCGCGACCCCGGACGCACCGCCGCCGAAAGGCTGGAGGAGCTGGTGCGCGGCGCGCTCACCATGCTCGCCGACGAACCCGACCTGACACGGGTGATGGTGGACCTGTGGGCGGCGGGCCGCCACGGCGGAGGCACGGCGCCGCCGACCCTGGACATGGCCAAGGTGTACGGCGAGTACCGGCGGGTCATCGCCGACCTGCTCCGGCAGGCCGCCGCCGAGGGCGACGCCCGCCCCGGGGCGGGCGAGGCCGAGGCGGCGGTCGTCGTGGGCGCGGTCGAGGGGTGCCTGGTCCAGTGGTTGATGGACCCGGAGGTGGACCTGGTCGCGCTCGCCGACACCGTGGTCGGGGTGTGCCTGCGCGGAGTGCTCCGGCACGCCTCTCCCTCCGGCGCACAGGGGACGGGCGATGGGCGGGGCTCCGGGACGGCCTGAGAACGGCGGTCCTGGACTGGCACTGGATGAGTACAGAAGGCCCCGGCGGGAGCCGGGGCCTTCAGTCTGCCATGGGAGAGCAGGGCCCCGGCGCCGGGACGGCGGCCGCACACACCCACCGCACGGGAAATGCGCCACCGGGCGCAGGAGGCCCGCGACCTCCTCGCCGTCATGACGCCGTCCTCCCTCCGCGACCACACACCGCCGCCCCGTTCCGACCCGCGGGGCGGCGGTTCCGCGACCGCCCGCTAAGGGGAGGGCGGTCACGGCCCGCCCGGTGAGGCACTGCGGGAGCCCACCGGGCGGGTCGCCTCGTCCCCCGGGGCAAGTCCCCTGGGCCCCGCGTCCACGCTTCGGCCGTCGTCCGCGCCCCCTCACGAGAAGGGGACAGGCGGGCGTCGTCTCCCCTTCTCCTCTCCCCCGTCTTCTCCTCCTCGGCGGAACGCCGGTCCCATCGACCACACGTACCGGCGACGTCGATGGCCCCCGCCGTTCCACGCCGTCCCGGGGTGGCGCACGGGCGGGGCGGTTCGAGGCGGCGGCGCCCCAGTACTACGCTGTGTCGTATGCATGTTGAGCCTGGTGCGGGCGCGTTGGCGGCCGACGACATCGAGATCCTCTCGCTGCCCCTGTGGGCCTGGCAGGTGGCCTTCGCCGTCGCCGGCGTGATCGCGCTCGTGCTTCTCGCGCGCACCATCTGGCACCCCACCGTGCGGACCCTGCGCTGGTGGGCGCTGGGCAACGTCGTCGTCAACGCCGGGATCGCCGTCACCGGCGCCACCGTGCGCGTCACCTCCTCCGGGCTGGGCTGCTCGGAGTGGCCCCGCTGCACCGAGGACAGCTTCGTCCCCGTGGACACCGGGCACACCGCCTGGCAGGCCGCCATCGAGTTCGGCAACCGCACGCTCACCTTCCTGGTGCTGGCGGTCGGCGTCATCGTGCTCGTGGCCGTGCTGCGCATGCGCCCGCGCCGCCGCGACCTGACCGCGCTGGCGGTGGCCATCCCGCTCGGGGTCATGGGCCAGGCGGTGGTCGGCGGCATCACCGTGTGGAGCGGGCTGCACCCCGCCTCGGTCGCCGCGCACTTCCTGCTGTCCATGGTGGTCGTCGTGCTCACCATGGCCTTCTACGTGCGCTGCCGCGAGCCCCGCGGCGAGCTGCGCCCCACCGTCGGACCGGCCGCGCGGCGCCTGGCCACCGCGCTGGTCCCGCTGGGCTTCCTGCTCCTGGCCGCCGGCACCGTGGTCACCGGCACCGGCCCGCACGGCGGCGACATCGACGCCCCCCGCTGGGGCTTCGACATGGTCCTCGTGGCCCGCGTGCACTCGGCCCTGGCCTGGGCGACCACGGCCGGGGCGGTGGCGATGCTCGTCCTGACCCTGCGCGGCCCGGCCCTGCCCCGCCGCCAGAGCCTGCTGCTGATCGCGGCGATCGCCGCCCAGGGCACCATCGGCTACGTCCAGTACCTGACGGGCCTGCCGGAGTGGCTGGTGGTCCTGCACGTCCTCGGCTCGGCCGTGGTGTGGATCGCGATCCTGCGCCTGTACTTCGCCACCGCCGAACGGGTCGCCGTCGGAGGCGCCACCGCAGAGTCCCGCGACCGCACGTCGGCCGCCGCCCCCGCCTCCTCTGCCGGCTGACCGGTTCCGGACGACAGGCCCGCCCGGCGGCCGCGACCGGTCACGCCCACCGGGCACGCGCCGCGCCGTGACGTGCAACGCCCCCGCTCCCCGCAGGGCGGGCCCCGGGCGAGGCCCCGGCGCGGCCGACGAAGGCGGCAGCGGCACCGAAATCCCCGCAACCATGGGGCAACCCGCACCGTCGGCGGCGCGTCCTAGGCACAGCGCCGGACTCCGCACATACACCTCCCGGCCCCTGCCCCTCCCCCGGCGCTCAGGGCAGCGGGCCTGATGAAAGAGACTCTGTGATCTTCAAGCGCATGCTCGCCAGCGTCGGCATCGGCGGTGCCACCGTGGAGACCACCCTGGACGAGGAGAGCGTCCACCCGGGCGGCACCGTCAGCGGGACCATCAAGGTCACCGGCGGCAGTGTCGCCCAGACGATCGAGGGCATCAGCGTCGGTCTGCGCGCCACCGTGGAGAAGGAGTACGAGTACGAGGACTCCGAAGGGGAGGAGCAGTCGGGCGAGTACAACATCGACGTGGTCGTCGCCGAGCAGGTCGTCAGCTCCGAGCAGATGGAGCTGGAGCCCGAGCAGGAGTTCGAGCTCCCCTTCGAGCTGACCATCCCCGTGGAGGCGCCCATCACCGCCGTGGCGGGCAACCACATCCTGGAGGGCGTGGGCCTCAACACCCGCCTGCACGTGGACAACGCCCTGGACCGCAAGGACGTGGACCCGCTGCTCATCGAGCCCCTTCCGGTCCAGCTCGCGGTCCTGCAGGCCCTGCACGCGCTGGGCTTCGAGCTGAAGGGCGTCGACCTGGAGAAGGGCGAGATCGCCGGGACCCGCCAGAAGCTGCCCTTCTACCAGGAGTTCGAGTACACCGGCGGCGGGCAGTACGCGGGCCTGGACTCCCTGGAGCTGACCTTCCTGACCGACGAGGAGGGTGCCGACGTGGTGCTGGAGCTGGACAAGAAGCCCGGCATCCTGTTCAGCGAGGGCGGCGACACCCTCCTGCGCCTGAGCGCCGAGCACGGGAGCACCGACCCCGAGGAGATCGCGGGGCAGCTCCACGCGTGGATCCACGCCATCGCCGGTGAGCGCAACCTGATCTGAGCACTGGGGCGCCGGTGACACCCGGTCTCGGAGCCCGGACGGGCACCCCACCGGGCCCGCCGGCGCCCCTCATACGGTCCCCGCCTGACCCCAGGGACGGGATGCCCCGGTTCCCCCACCTTGGCCGCCCGCCTGCAGCGCACTCGGCCCGATTCTCAGTGATGAGCTCGGACGGACAGGTCGGCCTGAGGCTTTCCGGGCGGTCGGTGCAACCGTCCATCCGAGTGCGACCAGCCTTCTTCGCTCGTCTTTCGGTAACGGCCAGGCCGATGACCGCATCCGGCCGACTGCGCAGGGGCTGCCTACCGTGTGTCGGCATGGTGGAACCGTCCGCTAACCTAGCCGCTGCACCTCCCCGCCCTATCAGTGGCGGAGACGGCTGCCATTGAGGACGAATTCCCAATTGGAGGAGCGGATTGCCAGGGCACGAAGTCGGTGTCGACCCTCACGATGCCTACGGGAAAGGGGCTACAGCAGAAGACTACGCCGGTGGATTCAAGGCCTTGGTGGCGGACTTCGAGCAGATCCTGGGAGAGGACGCATACGCCGCGGCGGGCGACACGCCGGCCTTCTCCGGATTGAAAGCCTTCGCCGACCAGCAGAGCGCGGCGATGGAGAAGGTGGAGAAGCACGGCCTTTCTCTCGGCCGCAATGTGCAGAGCGGGGCCCAGGAGGCTGACGCCACTGATTCCGAGAATGCCAACGAAATGGACAGCGCCTCCTATGGCCTCGGCCGCGAGATCAACGTCTACTAGCCGGAAGGAGTCTTCGGGGTGGCGAAATTCGAGTACGAGGACTCGACGAAGATCGGGAAACTCGACGACGCCTGCGGCGACATCCTCGATCTGGTGGGCCGCATCACCGGAAAGTCCGGCGACCTTGAGTCTCTTTTCAATGACGCGGCCGTCGAGTTCTCCGACCTCATCGCCGAACAAGTCAGTTCGACCGCCACCGAGAACGCCACGGCCTGGGGGGAATCACTGACGGCCTGCCACTTCGCTTGGGGGAACCTCCAGGACTGGAAGCTGAGGGTCAAGGCCTACCGGTCCACCATCGACGACATCAACCAGGAGTGGTCGGACGCACTGGCGGACAATTTCGGGTTCGGGACGATCGATCCCGCTGACGATTCGGCCGGACGGTTGAGGACGGAGGCGGACAACGCGAAGCAGGCGAAATACGAGGAGTTGAAGTCCAGGGCGAACAAGGCCCTGAACGAAATGGAGGAAAGCGGAGAGGAGATCAATGGAAGACTCACCGAAGGGCCCACACCGGCCAACATCCGGGAATTGATCGACTCCGGAATTCTCGGATGGTCTGCTTATAATTCATCAAGGAATCTCGCCTATGAACCTGTGGGCAAGGATCTCGGCCAGGAGTACGCCGAAAAGCTGGAGCCGTACTGGAACGGCGAGAAGGAGCCCGACGAAGACTACTATTACATGATGTCCATCGTCTCGGGGGTCATCTCCCAGGCGAACGGCCTCAGAAGGGACGGCGAAGGGTACCGGGAGCACCAGGTCGACTTCCTGGAGTCCTTCTTCGGGGAGCTCGACGGCGATATCTCGAACATCTCCCGCGACCTGGACGACGTCGAGAGCCTGTCCGGTGAGGAGAAAGAGGACGTCCGCAGCGTCCTGGGCGGCGGAATCCTGGCTCTCTCCGACGAGAAGATCGGTGGAGGATACGACAGGCTGCCCTCGGAGGTCAGAGAGATCGCCGAGGGCTACCATGACTACGATACGGGCGCCCATCCGCAGAACACCCCTACCGATCAGACGCGCTATGAGGCGTGGGAGAGCGACGCCTACGAACTCAGCCGAATGCTGAACAACGCGCCGGAGACCGGCGGTGTCCCGATGGTCGGGGGTAAGACGTTCTCGGCGCACATGACGACCACCGTCGGCGACGCGATCGGCAGAATCGACCAGGGCGACCTCGAAGCGAGTGAGCAGCCGCAGGACAGGCGACCGGGTTTCGACGGCGAGGGCGTGCTCGAAGACCTGCTCGGAGTGTCGAGCAGGAACGAAGAGGCCAACCATATGGTCCTCACCGGGAAGACCTCTTACGATGGCGCATACGGCGCCGACGGCCTCCCCGACTACGAGCACCCGAACGTGGAGGAACCGGCGACCGTCGCGAACATCTTGGCACACGACTGGCCGGACGGCGGGAAGGCGGCGGCCGGGCTGATCGACTGGATCCCCGACGCCGCCGCCGACGACGATCCCGATCGCCGCCAAATGGCCGGCCACTCGGCCCTTGGACTGATCGACAGCACCACGGGCGATAAAGAGTACGAGGTCATCGTCGAACGCAATGACGATGCACTCGGCGCGAATCCCCATGTCGCCGACTCCATGGCCGACGTCTTCACCACCTATATCGTCGATTTCGGCCGAGACGAGATCGACGGCGAGCCCGCCTTCATGACCGACCAGGAGGACATCGAGCTCTCCGGGGAGCACGGGGAGATCCTGCGGGTGCCCATGGACCAGCGGATTCGCTTCATGGAGCTCATCGCGACCGACCAGGATGCCGCGGTGAAGATGAACGGCGCCGTCAATGCCACGGACGCCGCGATGCTGGACCTGTACTTGAACGACGACGAAGTCGGCCGGAATGTGGCGGGCTCGGTCGCAGGCAACCTGCGCGGCCTGAAGGACGCGGCCGTCTATAACGGCTCTCTTCTCACCGAGGACGACGGCGGACAGGCGGAAGACCGCGTCCATGAGATCTGGAAGCTGGGATGGCAGGCCACGTCGGATGTGACCATCGGCAATATCCCCTTCGTCGGCAGCGGGCTCAGCACCGTCGTCAAGTCGTTCTCCGACTCGTACTGGGACAGCCTGCAACCCGGCCCGTACTCCTACGACGCGATCGTCCAGGACAAGGGCTCTACCGAAGGTGGCGAAAAGAGCGAGCTGGATTTCACGAACACCGGGGACACGTACGTCCGAGCACGAGTCAACCTCATGATCGCCGCCGACCTGGAGGCCCGTGGGGCCGATGTCGATCTGCCCGAGGAAATGTACACGCCGTCCGGTGAGCTCAAGATCCACCCCGAAATGTACGGTAACGAACTCAACCAGACCATGGACGACGTCGAGCGGTCCATCGACGACGCCGGGGCCTGGGAGACCTCGGACCGGTACATCGAGAAGTACGGCGGGGCTTACCGGGACACGCTGGGGGNACCTCGGACCGGTACATCGAGAAGTACGGCGGGTCTTACCGGGACACGCTGGGGTACCGCTCGAACTCCAAGGAAGACCTACTTCATCACCGAGGAATGAAAACTAAGGAAGACGAATAAGAAGCCAACCCCCTCGACCAAAGGAGGAAAAAGATTAAATCACTGGTTGGATCCGTGGGAGGTTTTCTTGTATTCCTTTGCCTATGCGGACTCTGGTACCTATTGGGAACAACATCGGTTGGCCTACGCGATGAAGGGGTTGACGGTGATCCCGTAGCGGTCGAATGCGAGGCCGTGATCAGCGCAGGCCCTCCCGAGGGGCGCTACCTTCCATGGGACATGGCCCGGGAAGGCTACACCGAAGATGCATCAATGATCACGTCGATTTGCAGCGCCACACGGGACAACCGCATCGCCCAGTCGATACTCCTGGCACTCCCGACCACGGTGATCGCGACCCTCACACTCGCCTATGTGATTTTCGGGCCGCCCCCCACCGACAAGCGCCCTCTCCCCTTGAAGGGAGATTCGGCCGAATAATGGCGGCGCTGGAGCGGATCACCGCCCCGGCGGGCCCGGGGGCGGAAAAGGCCCCTGGGGCGGGCCGGGGGGTGGGCCCGGGGGGACCTGGCCGGGGCGTTCGCTCATGCCGCGTTTGGCCTGGGCCTGGGTGATGACGTGGTTGAAGTCCGAGCGCCGCAGGAACCCCGAGTCGGTGGGCGAGGGCGCCCAGGCCGGGGCCGCCGGGCGGGCCACCCGGCCCAGGAAGGCCTCCCGGGCCACGTGCATCAGCGCCAGGAACCCGTCCCGCCGCTCCTGCCACTCCGGCCGGGCCACGCCCCGGTCGAGCCGCTGGTGCAGCAGCGCCAGCTCGGTCGCGGCCAGCTGGTAGTCCTTCATCGCCACCTTGCCGCGCCCCCCGGCGTTGCGCTGGGCCCAGCCGCGCGCCGCCCGGCGCCCCTTGATGGTGCTGAGCATGCGGATGTCGGAGGGGGTCACCAGCCCGGTGGGCACGTACTGCGGCAGGTAGTAGGAGATCGCCCCCACCTGGCGGCGCCGGTCCTGCACCGCGATGGCGATGATCGCCACCAGCACGATGAACAGCAGCCCGTAGGCCGCGCCCACCATGCCCCACCCGAAGACGGTGGAGCCGTTCCAGATGGCGTGCAGCAGCACCGCCGCCCCCCACCCGGCCACCGGCGCCAGCAGCCGCCCGGGGCCCCGGTGCATCGCCGCGTAGGCCACGCCCAGGCCGATCATCGCGGTGTAGAGCGGATGCCCGAACGGGCCGATCAGCCCGCGCAGCACGAAGGTGAACGCCAGCCCGAAGAAGCCCTGCTCGAAGTAGGACGTCAGGAAGTAGAGCACGTTCTCGGTGAAGGCGAAGCCGGTGGCCACCATCGCCGCGTAGGTCACGCCGTCGGTGAAGGAGTCGATCTCGTAGCGGCGCCGCCACAGCAGCACCAGCAGGACCAGCCCCTTGGCGCTCTCCTCCACCAGCGGCGCCAGCACGGTGGTGGTGACGACCTCGCCCATGTCGGCGCCGAAGAACGGCACCGCCCAGATCTCCATGCCCGCGGTGTTGAGGATGAAGGAGGCCCCCACCGCCACACCGGCGCCCCACAGGAACGCGAAGAGCATCATGGAGCGCGGCTCGGGTTCGAGCCGGTCGAGCATCAGGATCAGCGGCACCAGCACCGCCACCGGCACGACCGCGGCGGCCAGGGCGATCAGGAACCCCGCCACCCCGGCCACGCCGCCGGTGGCCAGCCCGGCCAGCAGCAGGTACCCGAGCATGGCCAGGGTGCACAGCACGCTGACGAAGATGCCCACGAACAGGCCGACCGAGCGCCTGCCCGGACGGCGGCCCTCGAGGATGGCTTTGGTGTCCAGACCCGACATGGTGCCCGATGGTAGCGGTTGCGGACCTGCGCGGAAGCGTCGCCGCGCGTCGGAGGGGCACCGCGGTCAGGCCAGCCAGCCCGCCAGGAGGGGGTCGACGGTCACCGCGGTGAACAGCAGCGCCAGGTAGGCGTTGGACAGGTGGAAGAAGCCCATCGTCTTCAGCTGCGCCCCGGTCACCCCCGCGCGGGCCCGCGCCAGCATCCGGTGGGCCTGCACCAGCAGCAGCACGCCCAGCACCACGGACACCGCCAGGTAGAACAGCGTGGTCTGGGCGACCGGCCACAGCAGCACCGAGGTGGCCACGGTGGCCCAGCTGTAGAGCACGCACTCCAGCAGCACCCGGCGGTCGGTGGCCACCACCGGCAGCATCGGCACCTTGGCCGCCGCGTAGTCCTCCCGGTAGCGCATCGCCAGCGCCCAGGTGTGCGGCGGGGTCCAGAAGAAGACCACCAGGAAGAGCACGAACGGCGCCCAGTCCAGGCGCTCGGTGATCGCCGCCCACCCGATGAGCACCGGCATGCACCCGGCGATTCCGCCCCACACCACGTTCTGGGCGGTGCGCCGCTTGAGCAGCAGGGTGTAGACGAAGATGTAGAACAGGATCGCGAAGACCGACAGCGCCGCCGACAGCCAGTTCACCGCCAGAGCGAACCCCGCCGTGGAGCCGATCGCCAGCACCAGCCCGTAGACCAGCGTGCCGCGCGGGGTGACCTGGTGCATGGCCACCGGGCGGCGCTTGGTGCGGCGCATCTCCTTGTCGATGTCGCGGTCGATGTAGCAGTTGAGCGCGTTGGCGCTGGCCGCCGACATGGTGCCGAAGACCAGGGTGGCCGCCGCGGTCCACAGCGGGGGCACGCCCTGGGCCGCCACGAACATGACGGGGATCGTGGTGATCAGCAGCAGCTCGATGACCCGGGGCTTGGACAGCGCGACATAGGCCCGCACATAGGCGCCCAGGGTGGCGCGGCGCCCGGGGCCGCCGTCGGCCTCGCCGTCCGAGGGGGACGACGGCGCGGTGGACATCCGCTCTACGGACAAGGACACGCTGAACCTCGAAGGAAATCGGGATGTTTCTGCTCGCCACGCCGGGGTCAGGGCCGCTCTGCACACCTGCCAAGAGTCCGTAAAACCCCGTCGACGACTTACTGTAGTACTCCCGCGGGCGCGGGCTTGACCGGGGCGCCCCCTGCGGCGCGTCACCGGGCCCGGCCCGCCCCCGGGGGCGACGAGCGCCACGTGACAGAGCGCGTGGCGGCGCGCGCCCGCCCCCGCCGCGGGCGATAGGGTCGTAGGCGGTCATACCAGCCGTGACCGGCCCCGAGGCTCCGGACGCCGGCCCCGGCTGCACTGGCCGCATCCGGCATGGACAACCTCACATTCACGGCACCCCGGCCCTCCCCCAGGCGCCCGGGCGCCGGTCGAATGCGCGAACGCGCGAAAGGAGCCCTGAGCCCGCGTGAACATCGGCAGCTCGAATTCCCTTGAGTGGTCGGACCTCGACCGCCGCTCCGTCGATGTGGTCCGTGCGCTGGCCATGGACGCCGTCGAAGAGGCCGGCTCCGGGCACCCCGGCACCGCGATGAGCCTGGCCCCCGCGGCCTACCTGCTCTACCAGAAGATCATGCGCCACGACCCGGCGCGGCCGGACTGGGTGGGCCGGGACCGCTTCGTCCTCTCGGCCGGCCACTCCAGCCTGACCCAGTACATCCAGCTCTACCTGGCCGGGTTCGGCCTGGAGCTGGACGACCTCAAGCGGCTCCGCCAGTGGGGCAGCCTCACCCCCGGCCACCCCGAGTACGGGCACACCGCCGGCGTGGAGACCACCACCGGGCCGCTGGGCCAGGGCATCGGCAACGCCGTGGGCATGGCGATGGCGGCCCGCCGCGAGCGCGGCCTGTTCGACCCGGACGCCCCCGAGGGCGAGAGCCCCTTCGACCACAACGTCTACGCCATCTGCTCGGACGGCGACGTGGAGGAGGGCGTCAGCCACGAGGCCAGCGCGCTGGCCGGCGTGCAGGAGCTCGGCAACCTCGTGCTCATCTGGGACGACAACCGGATCTCCATCGAGGACGACACCCGCATCGCCTTCTCCGAGGACGTCGCGGCGCGCTACGAGGCCTACGGCTGGCACGTCCAGACCGTCGACTGGGTCTCGGGCGGCTCCTACCACGAGGACGTCGAGGCGCTCTACGCCGCGCTGGAGGCCGCGCGCGCGGAGACCGGCAAGCCGTCCTTCATCCGCCTGCGCACCATCATCGGCTGGCCCGCGCCGAACAAGCAGAACACCGGGGCGATCCACGGCGCCGCCATCGGCGCCGAGGAGGTCGCCGCCACCAAGCAGATCCTGGGCCTGGACCCCGACACCCGCTTCGACGTCCCCCAGGACGTCCTGGAGCACACCCGCGGGGCCCTGGAGCGCGGCCGGCAGGCCCGCGCCGCCTGGCAGGAGTCCTTCGAGGCCTGGCGGTCCGGGGCCGGTGAGCGCGCCGAGCTGTTCGACCGCCTGCAGGCCGGCAAGCTGCCCGAGGGCTGGGAGAAGGCCCTGCCGGTGTTCGAGCCCGACGCCAAGGGCATCGCCACCCGCAAGGCCAGCGGCGAGGTGCTCAGCGCCCTGGCGCCCGAGCTGCCGGAGCTGTGGGGCGGCTCGGCCGACCTGGCCGGGTCCAACAACACCACGCCCAAGGGCCAGCCCTCCTTCCTGCCGGAGAAGGCCGCCAGCGCCATGTTCCCCGGCGACAAGTACGGCCGGGTGCTGCACTTCGGCGTGCGCGAGCACGGTATGGGCTCGGTCGTCAACGGCATCGCCCTGCACGGGCCCACCCGCCCCTACGGCGGCACCTTCCTGGTCTTCAGCGACTACATGCGCCCCGCGGTGCGCCTGGCCGCCCTGATGAAGCTGCCGGTGACCTACGTGTGGACGCACGACTCCATCGGCCTGGGCGAGGACGGCCCCACGCACCAGCCGATCGAGCACCTGTGGGCGCTGCGCGCCATCCCCGGCCTGGACGTGATCCGCCCGGCCGACGCCAACGAGACCGCGGTGGCCTGGCGCACCGTGCTGGAGAACGGCGACCGCCCCTCGGCGCTGGCCCTGACCCGGCAGAACGTGCCCACCCTGGACCGCTCGGAGTTCGGCCCGGCCGAGGGCACGGCCAAGGGCGGCTACGTGCTGGCGGAGGCCTCCGGCGGGGCCCCCAAGGCGATCCTGATCGCCACCGGCAGCGAGGTCGCCATCGCCCTGCAGGCCCGCGAGCGCCTGGAGGCGGCCGGCACGCCCACCCGCGTGGTGTCCATGCCGTGCGTGGAGTGGTTCCAGGGGCAGGACGCCGCCTACAAGGAGAGCGTGCTGCCCTCCGCGGTGCGCGCCCGCGTCTCGGTCGAGGCCGGCATCGCCATGGGCTGGCGCGAGTTCGTCGGCGACGCCGGGGAGTCGGTCTCTCTGGAGCACTTCGGCGCCTCGGCGCCCTACGGCGAGCTCTACGAGCACTTCGGCCTGACCGCCGACGCCGTGGTGGCCGCCGCCGAGAAGAGTGTCGCCAACGCCTCCTAACGCGTCGGGAACGCCCTGGGCCCGGCGCGTGTTGTGCGCGTCGGGCACCCCACCATCGTCGAGGAGTTACGAGCAACCATGACCAACCCGCTCAGCGAGCTCTCCGGGCAGGGGGTCGCGGTCTGGCTGGACGACATCAGCCGCGACCGCCTGCGCACCGGCAACCTGCAGGACCTGATCGAGACCCGCAGCGTGGTCGGCGTCACGTCCAACCCCACCATCTTCGAGAAGGCCCTGGGCGAGGGCGACGCCTACGACGCCCAGCTGCACGACCTGGCCGCCCGCGGCGTCTCGGTCGACGAAGCCGTCCGGGCGCTGACCGGCTACGACATCCGCTGGGCCGCCGACGTGCTGCGCCCGGTGCACGAGCGCACCGAGGGCACCGACGGCCGCGTCTCCCTGGAGGTCGACCCGCGCCTGGCGCGCGACACCGAGCGCACCGTGGCCGAGGCCCGCGCCCTGTGGTGGCTGGTCGACCGGCCCAACCTGATGATCAAGATCCCGGCCACGCAGGAGGGCCTGCCCGCCATCACCCGGGCGGTCGCCGAGGGCATCAGCGTCAACGTCACGCTGATCTTCTCCCTGGAGCGCTACCGCGCCGTCATGCAGGCCTACCAGGACGGCCTGGCCCGCGCGCGGGAGAACGGCCTGGACCTGACCAAGATCCACTCGGTGGCCTCGTTCTTCGTCAGCCGCGTGGACGCCGAGGTCGACAAGCGCCTGGACGCCATCGGCACCCCCGAGGCCAAGGACCTGCTGGGCCGGGCGGCCATCGCCAACGCGCGCCTGGCCTACCAGGCCTACGAGGAGTTCTTCGCCAACGGGGCCTGGAAGGAGCTGGAGGCCGCCGGTGCGCGCCGCCAGCGCCCGCTGTGGGCCTCCACCGGCGTGAAGGACCCCGCCTACACCGACACCCGCTACGTCGACGACCTCGTCGCCCCCGACACGGTCAACACCATGCCGGAGGCCACCCTGGAGGCCGTCGCCGACCACGGGCGCATCACCGGTGACACGGTGCGCGGCGGCTACGACGCCGCGCGCGCGGACATGGACGCCATCGAGGCGGCCGGCGTCGACTTCGCCGACGTGCTGCGCCTGCTGGAGGACGAGGGCGTCGCCAAGTTCGAGAAGTCGTGGGAGCAGTTGCTGGACCGGGTGCGGTCCGCCCTCGGCGGATCCGCATGAGCACGGGGCCGGGGCGCGAGGGCGCCCCGGCCCTTCTTTCTCGCGGGCGCGCACCCGCCCGCTCCAAGGACACCCAGAACACGGGAGAGAGGTCGTCGACGTTGAGCACGCAACCCCGAGTCGAGGAGGCGGTGAGCGCCGGGCTGTCCGTGCGCGTCAGGGGCGCCGCAGCCGGGCCCGCCGCCGAGGCGGTCGCGGCGCTGGCGGCGGACGGCGTGCCGTCGGCCCTGGCCGCCAAGGACAGCACCCTGTGGGGGCCCGCTGCCCAGGAGGAGGCCGCGGTCCGGCTGGGCTGGCTGGACCTGCCGCAGTCCTCCCGGGAGCTGCTGCCGCGGCTGGCCGAGCACGCCCACGAGCTGCGCACGGCCGGGGTGGACCGGGTGGTGCTGGCCGGGATGGGCGGCTCCTCGCTGGCCCCCGAGGTCATCGCGGCCACCCGGGGCGCCGAGCTGACCACCCTGGACACCACCGACCCGGCCCAGGTCCGGGCCGCCCTGGAGGACCGGCTGCACCGCACCGTCGCGGTGGTCTCCTCCAAGAGCGGCGGCACCGTGGAGACCGACAGCCACCGCCGGGCGCTGGAGAAGGCCTTCACCGACGCCGGCATCGACCCGGCCGAGCGGATCGTCGTGGTCACCGACCCCGGTTCGCCGCTGGCCGCCCTGGCCGCGGAGAAGGGCTACACCACCTACCTGGCCGACCCCGACGTGGGCGGCCGCTACAGCGCCCTGTCGGCGTTCGGCCTGGTGCCCTCGGCGCTGGCCGGGGTCGACGTGGAGGCGCTGCTGGACGAGGCCCAGGCGCTGGTGCCGGCCCTGAAGAACGACACCGGCAACCCGGCGCTGCTGCTGGGCGCCGCCATGGGCGCGGCCGGCCGGGACAAGCTGGTGCTGGCCGGGTCCACCCCGGTCGGCCTGGGCGACTGGATCGAGCAGCTGGTGGCCGAGTCCACCGGCAAGCAGGGCACCGGGCTGCTGCCGGTGGTGGCCGAGGGCGCCAACGCCCCCGGCTTCGCCGAGGCCCCCGACACCCTGCCCACCTCCTTCTCCGAGGCCGGGCCCGCCCCCGCCGAGGGCGCGCTGGTGCAGGTCACCGGACCGCTGGGGGCGCAGTTCCTGGCCTGGGAGTACGCCACCGCGATCGCCGGGCGGCTGCTGGGCATCGACCCGTTCGACCAGCCCAACGTGCAGGAGTCCAAGGACAACACCAAGGCCCTGCTGGACGGCGCCGGGGAGCGCCCGCTGCCCGCCGGCGAGCCGCTGTTCACCGAGGGCGCGGTCCAGGTGCACGCCTCGCAGGCCCTGCCCAACGGCGCCCGGGACCTGGAGGGGATGCTGCGCACCCTGCTGGAGGCGGTGCCCGAGGACGGCTACCTGGCCGTGATGGCCTACCTGGACCGGATCGCCGACGCCCCGGCCGCCGGGCTGCGCGCCGAGCTGGCCGACGCCTCCGGGCGGGCGACCACCTTCGGGTGGGGGCCCCGCTTCCTGCACTCCACCGGGCAGTACCACAAGGGCGGCCCGGCCACCGGGGCGTTCCTGCAGATCACCGGGGAGAGCGAGCAGGACCTGGACATCCCGGGCCGGCCCTACTCCTTCGCCCGGCTCCAGTTCGCCCAGGCGCTGGGCGATTTCGGGGCCCTGGACACCCGCGGGCGCCCCGCCGTGCGCCTGCACCTGACCGACCGCGCGGCCGGCCTGGCGCAGATCCGCCGGGCGCTGGCCCGGGTGCGCGGCTGACGGCCCGACCACAGGGGGAGTTCACCATGAAAGAGCCGGTGATGCCGGGGGCGACCCCGAACCCGCTGCGCAGCGAGCTGGACCGGCGCCTGCCCAGGGTCGCCGGGCCCAGCGTGCTGGTGCTCTTCGGGGTCACGGGGGACCTGGCCCGCAAGAAGCTGCTGCCGGCCATCTACGACCTGGCCAACCGGGGGCTGCTGCCGCCCGGCTTCGGCCTGGTCGGGTTCGCCCGGCGGGACTGGGAGCACCAGGACTTCGCCAAGGAGGCCTACGAGGCGGTGCGCGAGCACGCCCGCACCCCCTTCCGCGAGGACGTGTGGCGCCAGCTGAGCGAGGGCGTGCGGTTCGTCCAGGGCGAGCTCCACGACGACGAGGCCTTCGACACCCTCGCCGAGACCGTGCGGGACCTGGACGCCTCCCGGGGCACCGGGGGCAACTACGCCTTCTACCTGTCGCTGCCGCCCAAGCTGTTCCCGACCGTGGTCAAGCAGCTCAAGCGCTCGGGCCTGGCCGAGCCGCGCGACGACTCCTGGCGGCGGGTGATCATCGAGAAGCCGTTCGGCCACGACCTGGAGAGCGCCAAGGAGCTCAACGCGGTGGTGGACGACGTCTTCCCGCCGCAGTCGGTCTTCCGCATCGACCACTACCTGGGCAAGGAGACCGTCCAGAACATCATGGCGCTGCGGTTCGCCAACACGCTCTTCGAGCCGCTGTGGAACCGCGACCTGGTGGACCACGTGCAGATCACCATGGCCGAGGACATCGGGGTGGGCGGCCGGGCCGGCTACTACGACGGCATCGGCGCCGCCCGCGACGTCATCCAGAACCACCTGCTGCAGCTGCTGGCGCTGGTGGCGATGGAGGAGCCGGTGTCGTTCTCGGCCGACGCGATCCGCGCCGAGAAGGAGAAGGTGCTCTCGGCGGTGCGGCTGCCCGACGACCTGGCCGCGGGCACCGCCCGGGGCCAGTACGCGCCCGGGTGGCAGGGCGGCGCGGAGGTCGGCGGCTACCTGCAGGAGCAGGGCATCCCCGACGACTCCACCACCGAGACCTACGCGGCGCTGCGCCTGGAGGTCAACACCCGGCGCTGGGCGGGGGTGCCGTTCTACCTGCGCACCGGCAAGCGGCTGGGCCGCCGGGTCACCGAGGTGGCCCTGGCCTTCCGCCGCACGCCCAACCAGGTCTTCAGCCAGGTCGACACCGAGGACATGGGGCAGAACGCGCTGGTGCTGCGCATCCAGCCCGACGAGGGCGTGACCATGCGGTTCGGGTCCAAGGTGCCCGGCGCCGCCATGGAGGTGCGCGACGTGACCATGGACTTCACCTACGGCCAGTCGTTCACCGAGGCCAGCCCGGAGGCCTACGAGCGGCTCATCCTGGACGTGCTCATCGGCGACCCGCCGCTCTTCCCGCGCCAGCAGGAGGTGGAGCTGTCCTGGGAGATCCTGGACCCGGTCGAGGAGTTCTGGGCCGGGCAGGGCCGCCCCGAGCCCTACACGTCGGGGACCTGGGGGCCGGAGTCGTCCGACGCGATGCTGGCCCGCGAGGGGCGCCAGTGGCGGCGCCCGTGACCGCGCCGGCGGGCGCCCCGAGGACGGAGGACCACCGATGACGATGTACCTTCCGCGCACCGACACCTCGCAGATCACCGAAGCGCTGGCCCAGGAGCGGCACAGCATCGGCGGCGGCGCGATGAACATGGTGCTCACCCTGGTGATCGTGACCGACGAGGCCGACCACTACGACGCGGTGCGCGCGGCCACCGAGGCCGGGCGCGAGCACCCCTCCCGGATCATCGCGGTGATCCGGCGGGACCCCGACGCCGAACCGGCCATCGACGCCGAGATCCGCCGCCCCGGCACCTCGGGGCCGGGCGAGGCGCTGCTGCTGCGGCTGTACGGCCCGCTGGGCGGGCACGCCGACTCGGTCATCACCCCGCTGCTGGTGCCCGACGCGCCGGTGGTGGCCTGGTGGCCGGGCGCGGGCCCGGCCGAGCCCGCCGCCGACCCGGTGGGGCGCCTGGCGCACCGGCGGATCACCGACGCGCTGCGCGCGCCCGACCCGCTGCCCGACCTGCTCGGGCGCATCGCCCACTACCGGCCCGGCGACACCGACCTGACCTGGACCCGGCTCACCCCGTGGCGCTCGATGCTGGCCAGCACCATGGACCACCCCTCCGGGTGGGTGACCGCGGCCGAGGTGCAGGCCGAGGACCACTACCCCAGCGCCGACCTGCTGGCGGCCTGGCTGTCCCAGCAGCTGGACGTGGAGGTGGAGCGCACCGTCTCCAACGGCCCCGGCATCACCGGCACCCGGCTGGTGACCGAGGACGGGGACATCGCCCTGCGCCGCCACGACGGGCGGGTGGCCACGCTCTCCCGCCCGGGGCAGCCCGACCAGGCGGTGGCCCTGGCCCGCCGGCGCGCCTCCGAGGCCCTCGCCGAGGAGCTGCGCCGCCTGGACCCGGACCTGATGTACGAGAGGACCGCGACATTTCTGAGGGACAAGGCCCTGAAGGACACGGCGCCGGCGGAGGCGGGGCGGTGAGCGCCCCGTCCGTCGTGGTGCACCCCGACGCCCGGCTGCTCGCCCAGGCGGTGGCGGCGCGGGTGGTCACCCGCCTGGTGGACGCCCAGGCCGCCACCGGGTCGGCATCGATCGTGCTGACCGGCGGCGGGATCGGCATCGCCGTGCTCACCGAACTCGCCCAGGCCCCGGCGCGGGACGCCGTGGACTGGTCGGCGGTGGACGTGTGGTGGGGCGACGAGCGCTTCCTGCCCGAAGGCGACCCCGAACGCAACGAGACGCAGGCGCGCGAGGCGCTGCTGGACCGGGTGGGCGTGGACCCCGAGCGGGTGCACCCGATGCCGGCCTCCGACGGCGAGGACGGGGCGGTGCCCGAGCCGGGCGCCGAGCGCTACGCCGAGCTGCTGCGCGCGGCCTCGCGGCCCGAGGACCACGCCGACGCGCCCGCGTTCGACGTGTGCCTGCTGGGGATCGGCCCGGACACGCACGTGGCCTCGCTCTTCCCCGAGCAGCCGGCGCTCTATGAGGACGAGCGCACGGTGGTGGCGGTGCACGGCGCGCCCAAACCGCCGCCGACGCGGGTGTCCCTGACCTTCCCGGCCATCCGGTCGGCGAAGGAGGTGTGGGTGCTGGCCTCGGGCGAGGGCAAGGCCGAGGCGGTGCGCCTGGCGCTGGACCCGGAGGCCGGGGAGGTCCAGGTGCCCGCGGCGGGCGCCCGGGGCCGCTCGCGCACCCTGTTCCTGGTGGACCGGGCAGCGGCCGCCAAGCTCCCCGAGGGGATCAGCGGCCCGGGGCTGATGTAGCCCCGGTGGCGCCGGACGGCCGGTGCCGCGCGTGTGCGCGGCACCGGCCGTCGGTGTACCGGTGCCGACCGCGTCGATGGGACCGGCGGACGCGCGCTGGCACCACGAGGATCCCCGATCGCGATGCGCCGCAGAGCACGATGTGCGGTGTCGCCGAAACCCGCCGGCACGACCACCGCGCAGAGGGTCCGGAGCGTTTCCAGAACCCACCATGGTCCCCGGGCCGACAAGTCCGGGCGCCCCCTCACCCCAGAAGGGCCTCCAGCATGAGGTCGCGGTTGTCCTTGAGCCACTGCTTGCGGCGCAGGATGACCTCGCCCACGCCCTCGTCCCACATGCGGGCCCACCCGCCTCCCAGCCGCTCGGCGGAGGCCTTCATCCGCACCCACGAGGAGTCGCAGCGCACGATCGCCAGGTCGGGCATGGCCTCGCGGTCCCGCTCCCCCAGGCCGTAGGCGTCGGCGAGGATCCGGACCCGCCCCAGGCGCTCCGCATCGCCGCGCACCGGCCAGTCCGGGTGGACGTCCTCCGGTGCGCCCAGGGGCGCCCAGTGCATGGCCGTGTTGTAGACGTCGAGCAGCCGCGTGCCCGGACCGGCCATGTCGAAGTCGATGAGGGCCGCCGCGCGCCCGTCGCGCACGACCACGTTCTGCGGGGTCACGTCCAGGTGGCAGACCAGCTCCGGCTCCGGGTCGGGGACGGGCACCTCCACAGGGACCAGCTCCCGGCGCCACACCCCGCCGTCGGGGGCGGCGAACCCGGTGCCGGCCAGGAACCCCTCCGAGGCGTCGTGCAGACGCCGCAGCAGCTCCCCCACCGACGCCAGGAGCGCGGGGTCGGCCGCCCACGGCTCCGGCGGGGTGCCCGGCACGTCGCCCTCGACGTAGGTGAGCACGTCGCGGCCGTCCTCGTCCCGGCCCAGGAAGCGCGGTGCCCCGGAGAACCCGGCCCGCTCCAGGTGGTCCAGGTAGGCGGCGACGGCCGGGCTCTGCGGCTGGGCCGGGCGGCGGACCGTGCCCCCGGACCGCACCACCCCCTCGGTGACGTCGCCGGGCGCCAGCGCGGCCTCGGGACCGTCCGGTCCGGTGTAGCGGCGCATCCTCACACCGCCCGGTAGTGGGTGGTCACCCGGCCGTCGGCGCCGATGTGGTGGAAGGCGATCATCACCGGCGCCTCGTGCGCGCCGCCGGCGCCGCCGGCGCCGTCCGCGGGCTCCCAGTCGGTGCGCAGGGTGGAGGCGACCGCCGGGGCCACCAGCAGCGGCCGGCCCGCGAACGTGGTGGCCGCGGCCGAGTGCACGTGGCCGCAGAGCATCGCCACCACCTGCGGTCGGCGGCCCACCAGCTCGGCCAGGCGCTGCTCGCCGCGCTGGCGGATCGGGTCGGTGTCGTCCGAGCCCAGCTCCACCGGCGGGTGGTGGAAGGCCAGCACCACCGGGGTGTCGGCGGGGGTGCGCCGCAGCTCGGCCTCCACCGTGTCCAGGGTGTCCTCCTCCAGGCGCCCCCAGGGCTCCTCGGGCACCGAGGTGTCGCAGGTGATGACGGTGGCGCCGGGGAGGTGGTGGACCCGGTCGAGCGGGCCGGGCCCGGACGCCTCGTCCAGCAGGTGCTCGCGCAGGGCCGCGCGCACGTCGTGGTTGCCGGGGCACACCAGCAGCGGCACGGCGCAGCGCAGCGTCCGGCGCGCCTGCGCGTACTCCTGCGCGGTTCCCTTGTCGGCGACGTCGCCGGTGTGCACCACCGCGTCGACGGTGCGCATCCGCGCGATGTAGTCCATCGCGCGGCGCGCGCGCTCGGCGCTGCGCTCGCCGCCGTCGAAGTGGGTGTCACTGATGTGAGCGAGGACGGGCATCGTCCCTCCCGAGGGGGTGCAGGGTCAGTGCACACGATTCTGCCCCCGCCCGCCGGGCGTGCACCTGTGGGGGACCGCTCAGTCCCGTTCTTCCCAGGCCTTCTGCAGGACCTCGGCAAAGACGTCGGAGGGCTGGGCGCCGGACACCCCGTAGCGCTCGTCGACGACGAAGAAGGGAACGCCCGAGGCGCCCAGCTCGCGGGCCCGCTCGGCGTCCTCGCGCACACGGTCGGCGTAGCGGTCCCCGTCCAGGACCTGCCGCGCCTCCTCGGCCTCCAGCCCCGCCTTCTCCGCCAGCAGCACCAGCGCGTCGCGGTGGAAGACGTCGGCGCCCTCGCCGAAGTAGGCGGCGAAGAGGGCCTCGACCGCCTCCCGCTGGACGCCCCGCTCCTTGGCCAGGTGCAGCAGCCGGTGGGCGTCGAGGGTGTTGGCGTGCGGGCGGTCGCCGGTGAAGGGCAGCCCCTCCCGCTCGGCGTTGGCGGCCACGCCTTCGTCGGCCGCGCGGGCCTGCTCGGCCGTCATGCCGTACTTGGCGGCGAGCGCTTCGAGCATGGGGGCGGGCTCCCGGGGCGCCGAGGGGTCGAGCTGGAAGCTGTGGAACTCCACCTCCACCTCGTCGGCGTGCTCGAAGGCCTCGAGCGCGCGCTCGAAGCGCGCCTTGCCGATATAGCACCACGGGCAGACGATGTCGGACCAGATGTCGACGCGCACGGCTTCGGACTCTCCTCGCTGTATGGGACTCCGGGCGCGTCCCCGCGCGCCCGCGAACAGCCCGAACATCCGCATGGGGCGGGCTATTCCGCCTCTCCGGCGCGCACGGCCTCCAGCAGGCGCAGCACGGTGCGCCAGTTGCGTCCGGTGGCGGTGCGCCCGCGCAGCGCCCGCTCGACCAGGCCGGGGAGCCGGGCGTCGCGCAGCCCGTCGGGCAGGGAGAGGTAGACCTCCCGCTCCCCTGGGGCCATGGCCTCGGAGGCGCGGGCGGCGGTGCCGGTTCCGGCCAGTTCGGCCAATGCGGCCAGGTCGGCGGCGTCGAGCGGCCCGTCCAGGAACAGGACGAGGAAGCGCGCGGGGTCGCCGACCTCCAGCGGGTTGGCCTCGACGGCGGCGGCCAGCTGCACCTCGTCGCGCAGGACCGCCTCGACGGCGAAGCCGAAGCGCTCCCGCAGCGCCTCCTCCAGCTCGGCCTTGAGCGCGCCGGGGTCGCCGCCGCTCCCGGGGCGCGCGGTGAAGGCCGCGTTGCCGCTCTGCAGGAGGGTGGCCGCCCCGGTGTGCCCGAGGCCGGCCAGCACCTGCCGCAGGTCGGCCATGGGGACCCTGCGCCGGCCACCGACGTTGACGCCGCGCAGCAGCGCCGCATAGCGAGTCATACCGGTGATGGTCCCACGCGGTTCGGACACGCGCCGCTCAGTTGGCCCCCAGACCGGTCAGGGCGCGCAGGCGCATCTCGCGGAAGCGGGCCCCGTCCTTCTCCCCCGAGGCCAGCGAGCCCACCACGGCGAAGAGGAAGCCCAGCGGGATCGCCACCAGGCCGGGGTTCTCCAGGGGGAAGAGCTGGACGTCCACCCAGGCCGGCAGCAGCGACAGGTTCTCCCCCGTCACCGGGTCGGTCTTGCCCGAGACCACCGGGGAGAGCAGCACCAGCACCAGCGAGGAGCCGAGCCCGCCGTAGACGCCCCACTCCACGCCCTTGGTGTTGAACCGGCGCCAGAACATGGTCAGCACGATCACCGGCAGGTTGGCCGCGGCCGCGATCGCGAAGGCCAGGCCCACCAGGAAGGCGACGTTGAGGTGCTGGGCACGCACCGCGAGCAGGATCGCCACCGCGCCCACGAGCAGCGCGGAGAACCGGGCGACCCCCACCTCCTGGGACTCCTTGGGGCGGCCCCACATGAGGATGTGCCCGAAGAAGTCGTGGGCCATGGACGAGGAGGAGGCCAGGGTGAGGCTGGCGATCACCGCGAGGATGGTGGCCAGCGCCACCGCGGAGACGAAGGCCAGCATCAGCGCCGCCCCCACCGGCCCGGCCGCCAGGCGGCCCAGCTCCTGGGCCAGCTGGGGCACGGCGGCGTTGCCGGAGGGGTCCTGGGCGGCGATGGCCTCCGGCCCCACCAGCGCCGCCGCGCCGAACCCCAGCGCCAGCGTCATCAGGTAGAACACACCGACCAGCACGATGGTGCGCTTGACCGAGGCGCGGGCGGCCCGCCCGTCGGGGACGGTGTAGAAGCGGATGAGGATGTGCGGCAGCGCGGCCGTGCCCAGTACCAGGGCCAGGCCCAGGCTGAACAGGTCGAGCTGGTTGAACAGGCTCTGCCGGGGGTCGCCGGCCACCTCGACGCCGAACAGCCGCCCGGGCTCCAGGAAAGCCTGGCCCTGCCCGCTGTTCTCGGCGGCCCGGGTCAGCAGCGCGCTCACGTCGAACCCGAACACCGCCAGCACCATCACCGTCATCACGCCGGTGGCGGCCAGCAGCAGCCAGGCCTTGACGATCTGCAGCCAGGTGGCGGCCTTCATGCCGCCGTACATGATGTAGACCACCATGAGCACGCCGACCCCGACGATGGCGGCGGTGCGGGTCTGCTCGCCGGTCAGCCCCAGGAAGGTGCCGCCGCGGTCGATGCCCAGGAGCATGGTCACCAGCGCCCCCGCGCCGACCATCTGGGCGATCAGGTAGACCACGCTCACCGTGACGGTGGAGGTGGTGCAGGCCAGCCGAACCCGCATCCGCCGCATCCGGAAGGCGGGCAGGTCGGCCATGGTGAACCGGCCGCAGTTGCGCATCAGCTGGGCCATGGGCAGCACGAGCAGCCAGGCCACCAGGAAGCCGATGGAGTACAGGAAGCCGTCGTAGCCGTTGAGGGCGATGAGCCCGGCGATGCCCAGGAAGGAGGCGGCCGACAGGTAGTCGCCGGTCAGGGCCAGCCCGTTCTGGGTGCTGCTGAATCCGCGGCCGCCGGCGTAGTAGTCGACGGCGCCCTTGGTGCTGCGCCGCGCCCGGACCGTGATGGCCAGGGTGACGGCGATGAACACCCCGCACAGCGCCAGCGTCCAGGCGTGCGCGGTGTCGATGCCCTGCGCTACGGCCGTCACGGGCGCACCACCCGCCCCTCGCGGGCCAGGGCCGCGGCGCGGGCCTGCTCGGCGTCGGCGCGGATCTCCTCGGCCAGCGGGTCGAGCCGGTGCTCGGCGTACCAGACGAAGAGCCAGGCGAGCAGGAAGGTGGTGGCGAACTGCCCGACGCCCAGCAGCAGGCCCACGTTGACCGCCCCGGCGACCGGGACGGCCATCAGCCCGCGGGCGTAGACCGACAGCACCAGGTAGGCCATGTACCAGCCCAGGAACACCGTGATGAGCAGCACCGACTGCACCGCGAACCGGCGGCGCAGCCGGACGAACCGCTCGTCGGCGGCCAGCCGCGAGGCCCGCTGCGCCGGCGGCCCTCCCCCGCCGTCTTCGGCGGGCGCCGGGCCCACCGCCCCCTCCTCCAGATACCGCACCGCTGCTCCTCCCCCGAGAACGTCGAGATCGGCGCCGCGGCGTCCGCGGGTCCGGCTCTCCCCCCGCCCCGCGGACGCGCCCCATGCCGCGGCGCCCGGTGGTGGCCCACCATAGACAGCCGACCGGTCAGAGGAGGGCGGAACTCCGAAACCGCCCCACCGGACGCCCGAAGAATGGGGATTCGTTCACGGGTGCCCTGATGGGGCGGCGGATCCGCTCAGGAGGCGGCGGGGACCGCCTCGGGGCTGCGCTCCCGGCCCCAGGGCAGCAGCCGGTCCAGGGCGAAGCGGCCGCCGCTGAAGCCCAGCGCGAGCGCGGCCGCGCCGAGCACGAGCGGGAACTCGTAGCCGCCCTCGCCGGTCAGGCCCGCCGAGGCGTGCACGAAGAGGACGGCGCCGGCCATCTGCAGGGCCAGCAGCACGCCGGCCACGGGCTGGAGCAGGCCGGCGATGAGCAGGGCGCCGCCGCCGAGCTCGACGGCGATGGCGAACAGGGCCGCGGCCTGGGGCGCGGGCACACCCATGCCCTCCATCATCCCGGCGGTCCCGGACAGCCCCATGCCGACCTTCTGCCAGCCGTGGGCGATGAAGACGACGCCCACGGCGATGCGGGCGATGAGTGCGGTGACGTCGGCCGCCGGGCGCATCGCCCGGCCGGTGAATGCGTTCATCGTCTCTCGGTGTTCCCTGTCTGCCGCTCAGGGGCGGCCTCGGTTCCGGACGGAGTGGTGACGCCGCGCGACGGCGCGGCGCCGGAGCATCATCAAACCAGAAAACATCTTCCTGGGAAACGGTCCACGGCGTGACGTCCGCCATGCAGGACCGCCCGAGCGCGCCGGCGAGCCGGGCCGGCGCCCGCGATCCACTAGGCTTCCGTGCGGGCGTGCCGCGCGGGGAATCCCGCGCGAACCCCGAGACCAGCGCATCGAACACGTGTATGATTCGGGCGTCCGTACCCATCCCGAACCGAAGGGACGCCACCGCCGTGGTCACCGAGGTCTTCACGCGCAAGTATTGCGATCCGCACGCCGTCCGCGACGAGAAGGTCGAGGCGACTGAGGTCGTTCAGTTCGCCTGGGAGGGCCAGGTGCGCGAGGTCGACGCCTGCGATGAGTGCAAGAAGGAGCACGACTCCCGCTACGAGCCGCTCGTCGACTACTCCCGCCCCGTGAAGAAGCGCCGCACCAAGAAGTCCGAGCCGGCCAAGGCCGGGAGCGCCTCCGCCGCCTCCTCCTCGAACGACTCGGGTGATTCGGGTGACTCGGGCGCCGACTCCTCCGACGAGGAGTCCGCCGACGCCTGACCGGGCACCCACCCGGCCTCGCCGCGGGGGCCCACGCCCCTGCGGCGAAACTCCGGCCGCGCCCATCGGAGCGGCCACTCCGCCTCCCCGCCCGTGGAGGCGCGCGCAGCCGCGGGCCGCCCTCCCCAGCGCACACACTCCCCCGCGACGAGCCCGAGCCCCCGGTGCGGCACCCGGCCACGGCTCCGCCGCCCCTTTCCAGACGGTTCTCTCCAGACGACGGCGCCCGCTGGAGTGACGCGACTTTCGGCGCCCGTGCCCACCATGGGCGGGCGCCCTGAGCTCGGCGCCCCACACGGCAGCACTACCGGCCACAGGGCATTCGGATGACCCGGAATGTCGGCAGCGACGGCCCGGCCGGTGCCAGGGGAAAGGCGGCGACGAAGCGGGGTGGTTCCCCGGGGTTG
>NZ_ANAD01000246.1 GCF_000341245.1 Nocardiopsis halophila DSM 44494 | reverse complement strand
CCGCACCGGCCGGGCCCCCGCGGGCCTGGTACGCACCGGCTGGGCGGTCACCGCCGGGGTCGTGGTGATCCTGGCCCTGCACGCCTGGCAGCTGGACAAGCTGCTGCTGGTGCTGGCCCTGGTGCCCGCGGCCGGCAAGACGCTGTGGGCCTGGGCGCTGCAGGACGTGGCCGCGCAGGTGCGCGAGCGCCTGGAGGCCCGGCGCCGCCGGGCCCAGGCCGAGGCCGAGCGGCGGCGTGCCGAGGAGGAGCGCCAGGCCCAGAGGGCCGAGGAGGAGCGGGCGCAGGCCGCGCGGCTGTCCAGCGACCTGACGCCCGAGCAGCTGGAGGAGCTGGCCGAGATCGAGCGCGAGACGAACTACGTCGAGGCGCGCACCGAGGCGCAGCTGAAGCTGGAGAACGCCAAGGCCGAGGGCGAGCGCAAGCGTCGGCAGGCCGAGCACGAGGAGCGCCTGGCGGACATGGAGATGCGCGGCTACGAGCGGATGAAGACCGACAGGGTCACCGCCGACATCCTGATTGAGCGCGTGAAGCTGGGCGCCGAGCTGGAGATGGCCAAGCCGGTCACCGCGCTGCCCCCCGCCGGGCAGGGGGTGGCGGTCCCCGACGACCTGTCCGAGCTTGACTCGCAGAACGCGGCCGGGTTCGGCGGGGCCATGGCTCAGGCCTGGGGCGCGGCCCCCGGCGACCTGCAGGCGCCCCAGGGCGCCGGACACACCGCCCCGGGGCGCGCCGCGCCCCGCGTGCATCAGCAGGAGGTTGAGCTGGACGCCAACGCCGCCGCGCTGGCCGAATGGATGAACGCCCGGCTGGAGCAGGGCGAGCGCCCCAGCGTCCGGGGGGCGGCCGAGCACTTCGACCGCTCGCCCCGCACGATCCGCCGCTGGCGCGAGAAGTACCCCCACCACCGGCTGCTGAGCACGCTCGGAGAGGAGTAGGACACCAGCCCCGCCCCGGGGGCGCGCCCCCGGGGCCCCTGTTCCACCCCCTCGGGGGGTGAGCGTGTCCACCCGGCCCGTCCTGCCGGGTGGGCGCCCCCACCACTCCGAGAGCGGGCGAGGCCGCCGATGCCGCCGCCGATGCCGCCGGGCCCAGGCCCGGACGAGTCGCCGGATGAATCGGAGGACACGGCCGGTGCCCCTCACCGCTGCGCACACCCGAGAGGAAAGGAGGAGCCCCTTGTGCCCAGTGGCCCCATGACCGCGCCCGCTCCAGCGGCGGCCGAGTACCGCCCCCAGCGCGGCCGGCGGCCCCGGTGAGCGGGCGGTGCGCCCCGCGCATCGAGCGCTGGGGCGGATTCACCGACATCGGCGAGGAGACCTACCTGGCCCGCCTGGTGTGCGGCTGCGGGGCGATGGGCCCCGAGCGCATCGGCTACTTCGGTGCCGACGCCGACGCGGCCGCCCACCGGGCCGATCCCCGGCGGTTCCTGCCCCAGAGCGTGCAGGACCCGCTCTTCACTCTCTGACCTGCCTTTTTCTCCACCTGGAGGTTTGTCGTGCTGTCCCACCTGTTCAACTTCGCCCTGTGCGCGGCCGCGGTGGCCGTGCTGGCCTTCGGCATCGCCGGTCTGCTCACCGGCCAGATGCACCCCTTGGTGCTGGCGGCCGCCGCCGTGCTGCCGGTGGTGCTGCTCATCGGCGCCCGCCGGGCCGCCGGGGCGGGGGCGGTCCGATGACCGCGGTCGTCTCCGCGGCCACCGCGCTGGTGCTCATCGGTGCCGCGGTCACCCTGACCGCCCTGGTGTCCACGGCCCTGGCGGCCGCCCGGCGCCGCGGGCGCCGGGGCGAACCGGTCGAGGCGGTCTTCGCCCGCATGCGCACCGCCCGCCAGGGCGCCCCGTCCCGCTAGATCCCGCCGCCCCGGGGGCACGCCCCCGGGGCGGCCCCGCTTGAAAGGAAACGCGCGTTGTTCGGATTCTTGGCGATCTGCTGCTTCGCGGCCGCGAAGTGGCTGGACAAGAAGCTGACGATGAAGCTGTGGGGAGGCCTGGTCCCCCTGCTGGTCGGCCTCGCCGGGTCGATGCTGCTGTACGCCTCGGCAATGTCGACCACCGCCGTGGGGTGGGCCAACAACATCATGGAGCCCCTCACCAGCACGTTCGGGTCGATGATCGGCGAGCCGCTGTCGATGGCCACCATCTACGGGGTGGTGTGCATCGCCGGGTTCGCCGTCACCGTGATGGACCTGTGGAAGGACCACACCTACAACTCCAAGGCCACCACGGCGCTGATCATCACGCCGATCGCCGCGCACGGCGCGGCCGGCGGGTGGCTGCCGGGGATCATCGACACCATCCACTCGGCCGGCGCCCAGGCGGTGGCGTCCTTCGTCGGCGGCGCCGTCGGCGCATGACACGGCCGGGATCCGCAGTTCACCAGGGCCGTCGGAGGCATCAGCCTCCGGCGGCCCTCGTCGTTGGAGGACGCTGATGCACGCCACCGACCCCACGCGCCGCCACCTGCACCCGGTCCCCGACACCGGGGCGCCGGAGGCGCCGGAGGAGAACGAGCCCGCCCAGGACCCCGGGGGCCCGGCGCTGCGCCCAACCCGGCTGCTGGGCGCCCAGGACCCCGAGCCCGCCCCCGAACAAGAGCAGGGCGCCCCGGGGCGCCCCGGGGCCGGGGTGCGGCTGCGCGCCGCCGTCGAGGCGGGCAACACCTACGCCCTGTTCGCCTGGCACCGGCGGTGGGGCATCGCCATGAACTACGTCATGGACCCCCAGCTGCGCCAGGCCAAGCTGGACGAGGCCGAGGCCGAGCTGGACAAGAAGCGCCTGGCCGCCGCCAAGCGGGCCGAGAAGGTGCTGGACCCGGCCGAGAAGAAGGCCGCCAAGAAGGCCCTTGACCGGCTGGAGAACCGGATCATCTCCGAGTTCGAGGTCGACGTGCGGGTGACCGCGGCCCGCTCGATGCGGCTGATGCGCCAGCTGCTGGTCCCGGCCTGCGTGGTGGCCGGGCCCTTCGCCGCGGCCGCCGCCGGGGTGTGGGCGGGGTTCCTGGTGTGGCCGGCGGCCTGGGCGTGGCTGGCCCTGCAGGGGCGCGCCCAGGCCCAGGCCGCCACCACCTCGGTGACCGAGCAGCCGCCGCCCGCACCGCGGGCGGCCCCCGGCGCCCGGCGGCCCGCCATGGGCCCCGGAGCGCGGCCCGCTGCGCCCCGGGGCGGGGCGGGGGCGCCCCCGGCCGCGCCCCGGGGCGCCGAGCAGGACGCACCGGAACCGGCCCACGGTCCCGAGGAGGCCGTGTCCGCAATGGCCGATCCGCAGCCGGGCGCACCGGAGGCGCCCCGGGGCGCCTCCGGTGCGCCCGGCTCCCCCGCCCCGGGGCGGCAGGAGGGCCTGGTGCCCACTCCGGCCGAGCGGCACATCACCGATCGCGTGGACCGGTGGGAGGACCTGGCCAAGGCGCGGGGCCTGGAAGGGGTCAGCCCCACCGAGGGGTGGCTGGAGGAGAGCGGGCTGCGGATCCACCTGGTGCTGGACAAGCGCTGGACCCTGGAGCGGCTGCGCAAGAACCTGGGGCTGGTGCGCACGATGCTCGGGGTCCCCACCTCGGCCCGCACCGAGGTGCTTCCCGGCGAGCGCGCCGACCAGGCCCGGCTCTACATCCGCACCCGCCGCAAGGCGCTGGACACCCGCTGGCGGCCGGGCGTGCGCGGCATCGGCCTGGACACCGACACCGGCCTGGCGGTCGACCTACCGGCGGGGCGCAAGCTCATCGCCGGTACCTCCGGGTCCGGAAAGTCGGTCCTGGTCAGGGTGCGCATCGCCCAGCTGCTGCTGTCGCAGGAGCCCACCAGGGTCGTCTACATCGACGGCAAGGGCGAGGAGAGCGCCCTGTGGGAGGGCAAGGTCATCACCGCCGTGGGACCGGAGGAGATCTCCCGGCGGGTGGCCCAGCTGACCGGAGAGAACGAGCGCCGCGGGAACGAGCTGCGCCGCCTGGGCCGCACGGCCAGCTGGACGCCCACCGAGAAGGACCCGCGCATCGTCGTCATCGTCGACGAGGGCGCCGAGGTCATGGCCATGGACAGCGAGGACACCCCGATCATGGACGGCCTGATCTCCCTGGCCCGCACCGGCCGGGCCAGGTGCATCGACCTGGAGTGGGCCACGCAGAAGCCCACCCTGGGCGATGGCATCGACCGCCAGATCAACGGGGTCATGGACGTGCGGGTGGTGCTGCGCACCGCCGGAGAGACCGAGACCCGCCAGGTGCTGGGGTCGGGCTGGCCCAACCACACCTGGACCGGCGCCGGATGGGCGGTGGTCAAGGGCACCGGCCGCGACGCCGACCAGGCGCCCATCGCGGTCTGGGACGCCTCCGACGACGAGGCCACGGCCGAGTTCGTCGCCACCCTGCCCGACACCGGGCCCCTGGCCGCCCCGGCGGCCCAGGAGGACTGGATGGGCGCCCAGAAGGCGGTGCACGAGGCCCTGGCCGGGGCCGCCGGCGGCGCCTCCTCGGCCGAGCTGCAGTCGCTCACGGGCTACTCCGGCACCGCGGTCAAGAACGCCCTCGCCGAGCTGGAGAGGGCCGGGATCGTCGCCAAGGAGGGCGGGCACCGCGGCCGCTGGCGGCTGCAGTGAGTGATCAACACGGGGATCGGACACCGCCCACCCCGCAACACCCGTCACTGCCCGTGACCTGCAAGATCACCGGTTCGGCCACCGGGCGCACCCCGGTGGCCGAATCCGCCCCCGGAACCACGTCATTGCAGGTGACGGGCGGTGTCCGATCGGGCGTCCGGGCGGTGTCCGGATGCGCGATCGGACACCGCCCGGCCACCGCCGAACCGTCCGATCCATGAACACGGAAAGTAGCCAACGAGAGAGGTTCGCCGATGCTCCAGAACACGCCGATCCCGCCCGCCGACACGGCCCCGGCGACCCCGGAGGTGACCGCGGCCGAGGTGCTGGCCGTGCGCGCGCACAACGCCCCGGCCGACGCGGTGATCGCCCTTCGCCTGCGCGACATGCGGGTGGTGGCCATGCCCGCCGGCGACACCCGCGACTGGCGCGGCCGCGAGCTGGCCCTGGCCATCGCCTCCCGCACCGAGGTCATCAACGCCCTGGAACCCCACGACCCCGCCGACATCGGCGCCGTCGAAGCCCTGGCCGACCGGCTGACCGGCCACCTGGCAGTGCTCATCGCCCAGGAGGTGCTCCCGCGCCGGGGCGCCGAGGGCGCCGCGGCCTGAACACCGCCCACCGCACCGACGAAGACGAACAGGAGGACACCTGTGAGCAGCACCGACCCCGCCGGCGAGGTTCCCGACCGCCGCTGCCGCGACGTGCCCGAGCGCCAGCTGGCGCCCGGCGAGTGCGACTTCCAGACCGCCTTCGGGATGCCCGGCTCCACCTACTGCGGCGCCGCAAAGGAGCCCGGCTCCCGGTGGTGCGACTACCACGAGTGGTACGTGGCCGACCGGTGAGCCCGCGCCCACCGCAGACAGGACCGCCAGCCCCTGCCCGCCGCCCGGCGGCCGGGCCCGCCCCCTCGACACCACACCAAGGAGCACGATGCACGCCAACGCGACGATGAACCCCTACATCCCCCTGGGCGCCACCGCCGAGGGCCTGCCGGTGTGCTGGGGCCCCCTGGCCCCCGAGCACACCGCCCACTGCCTGATCGCCGGGACCGCCGGGACGGGCAAGTCCCATCTGGCCGCGTGCCTGGCCGCCGCCGCGGCAGCCGGCGGGGGCCGGGTGGCCGCCCTGCCCGGCCGCAGCAGCCTCTCGGCCGCCCACTACCTGGAGCAGGCGGGCCACGCGGCCCCGCCGACCACCCTGGAGCAGCTGCAGGCCGAGGTGGAGCAGCGCACCGCCGACCGGGCGGTGGGCAAGCCCGCCCGGGAGCTGATGGTGGTCCTGACCGACGACGCCGACACCTGGCCCCTCAACGGGGCTGAGGCCGCCGCCTTCGAGCACGTGGCCCGGCTGGGGCGCGGTACGGGCGTGGCCGTGGTGGCCACCGTCTCGGCCACGCCGACCCGGTGCCGCATGGGCGCCTACCGCCTGCCCCCCAGGCTGCGCGAGGCCCTGACGTCCGGCGGGACCGTCCTGCACCTGTCCGCGCCCGGCCGCACCTGCGATGGCCTGTCCGTGCGCGGCCCCGACACCATAAGGGAGGCCTGATATGGACCGGCCCTGGATGGGCGCCCTGGGCGCCGAACTCGCCCGCCGCGGCGTACTGACGGACGGGCAGGTGCACACGAGAGCGGGCGGGGCCTGGATCTCCCAGGCACCCGCCCCCCAAGGCCCGGAGCGGCGCATCCCTGCCAGGAGCGCTCCGGCCCCCACCAGTCTGGCACGCCGCTGCGGCCTGCAGCCCTGCGCGTGCGGCGGCTGGTTCAACCCCGCCGACCCCGCCGAGTGGAGTCGGCACAAGAACTGCGGCTGACGGCGGCGGAAGGGGTGCCGGGCAAGGGCCCGGCGCCCCTTGTCCGCTCCCTGCCGGCCCTGCGGGCCGCGCACCGACGAGGAAGGAGCCCTCAATGATCACCGCCGCCACCTACTACCTACTCATATGCGATGACTGCGGCCATGCGATGGAGGACCGCGAGGGCGATGAGGTCCTGTTCGCCGCCTCCGAGGAGGCCCACCGGGCCGCGGCCGACGGCGAGGACGGCTGGACGCTTCACCACGAGCGGGCGGTGTGCCCGCACTGCAGCCGCGCCAGGGCCTGTAAGGCGGTCGGCCACCTATGGCAGGTCCCCTGGGGGGCGCGCGACCGGGTGGCCTGCCGGCGCTGTCCCGCCCGCGCGGCCCGCGCCGAGGTGGAGGCCCCGGGGCGGCCCGTGCTGCTGCAGCCGATAGTCCTGCGGCCCCGCCCCGGGCAGTTCGCCTTCGGCGGCGACCCCCCGCCCTTCTGACCGCCCCCGGCTCTGTTCAGGCGGGGCTGCGCCCGGTCGACTCCCTGGAATAGCCCTTCCCTCCAGACCTCCTGATGTGTACGCTTGCAATGTACGAAATAGGACATTTAAAGTGTGCGGAGGTGCCCATATGGGTGAGGGGATCAAGCGCCGGGGCCCCCGGATCGGCGGCCCGGTGCCCGACCCGTCGAAGCTGCCGCAGCCGGACATGAGCGAGCCGCTGACGCCCGAGCAGGTGCGGGCGGCGGTGGCCGAGGCCCCCCTGCCCTCCCAGGAGGAGCAGCGCACCACCGTCTCCGAGCGGGCGCTGGCCACCTACGCCCGGGGGCGCATCGCCCTGCTGGGCACGGGAGGGCGGGCCTATGCGGCGATCGTGCGCCTGGAGCGCGCGGGCGCGCAGGAGAGTGACCCGGTCATCACCCCCACCGCGGCCCGGAGCATGCTCCCCGAGCTGGTGCACCGGGCCTCTATGGGCGAGCGGATCGTCATCGAGCACCGCAGCCACGGGCGGGTGGCGGCGGTGATCGGCATCGCCGACCTGTGCCGCCTGGACCCNCCCGCCGGCCCCCGCCACTGGCGGCCGGCGAACTGCCGGGGCACGACCACTACGACCCCGAGGACGTGGTCTGACCAGGCTCTTCGTGTCCACTCCGAGGGGGCGCCGGATTCTCTCCGGCGCCCCCTTGACTTTTAAATGTACGGCTCCGTACATTTAAAACATACAAAGACGGACAGTAGGACAGTGAAAAGGCGGGGCCGCCCCACCGCCAAGCAGAGTCGGCCCCGCACCTCACAGAGAGGCAGCACCATGTTCGCAGACACCGCCACCGCCGCCATCGTCTTCGCCGCCCTCTACGCCGGCCACCACGTCGGGGACTATCTGATCCAGTCCGACCACCAGGCGCTGAACAAGGGGCGGTGCGACCACGAGGGCCGCAAGGCCTGCACGGCCCACGTTCTTACGCTGACCATCGCCCAGGGCGCGGTGCTGGCCCTGGTGCTGGGGGCCACCGGCACCGCCATCGACCCGGCGGCGCTGCTGACCGGCCTGGGCATCAACGCGGTCAGCCACTTCTGGGCGGACCGGCGCTCCACGCTCAGGGGCTTGGTCCTGGCCACCGAGCGGTGGACCCACAAGATCGGGTTCTACGACGGCGGCGGGGCCGCGCACATGGACCAGGCCTGGCACATGCTCTGGCTGGTGCCCGCGGCGGTCGCGATCGCCGCCCCGCTCCCCCTTGCCGGCCTGCTGACCGCCTTCAGCGCCGCCCTGCTGGTGGCCGCCGACATCGCCTCGCGCCGGGCCCGCGCCACCGAAGCCGCCTCCCAGGGCGCCGGGGCCTGAGGGGGCCGGACGGTGCCTCTGCCCCGCCCCTTCACCGGGGGCGGGGCGGGGGGACCCGCCCGGACCCGGACGGGCCCCGACAACGACGCAGGAGGCGAGAGATGTCCTTCATCAACTTCACCACCAAGGGCCAGGACGTGGAGATCACCGACGGAAAGATCCTCGTGAACGGCCAGGAGATGACCGCCGAGGAGGCCCGGGAGGCCACCGGTATCGACATCCGGTCCTCCGCGGAAGGCCCCCTGCACCTCGGTGACGGCGACCAGCGCTGACCGCCCGGAGCCGCCCGTGCCCCGGCCACGCGGGTCGGGGCACGGGGAAGGACCGACCGGCCTGCCTTTCCCCACCTCCTGGAGGAACCGATGCCCGAACCATTCCCCCCGACCGTGCTTACCTCCGCCCGTGAGGCGATCGCCAGTGCCGGCCGCACCCGGATGCACACCTGGGACCTGGCCACGGCACTGGGCCTGTCGATCAAGGCGGTACACGAACAGCTGAGCCGGGCCGGGGTGCACCCCCTGCCGTTCCCCTTCCCCCAAGAAGGGGTCATGGCCCGGGGCTTTGACCTGGCCGACATCGACGCCGCCATCGCGGCCGAGAACGCCGGGACCCTCACACCGCGCCGCCCACACCGACTCCGGATCACCGGCATCGACGCCGCCGCCTACATGGCCGACCAGGTCAACACGCTGGCGGGCCAGCGCCAGCTGAGCGCGCACCAGGTGCGAGGCGCCGTCCGTCTCGCCCTGGCAGCGGGGGCGGCGGGCGTGGCCGCGGGGGTGATCGCTCTGACCGTCCTGATCACCGCACTTCTTTGAACGCGCCGACTGAGGAGAGGGCCGTGCACTACCGACTCACCACCCCCATCGAGCCGCACACCGTCGTCCACGCCTGGGGCGTCAGCGCCGAGGAGATCGCCCTGGCCGAACAGCGAGGGGGCCGCGTGCAGCGCCTGGAGGAGGCGCCCGCCCTCACGGTCCACGTCGGCCTCGACGCCTGACCGGCCGGCCCCTCCCGTCCCCGGGCCCGCGCCGGGGGCGGGAGGGACCGCCGGTCCGCACCCCTGACCCGTGAGGAGGACACGGTGACCGCCACCATCTGCCAGACCCCTGCCCGGGAATGGAACGAAGCCCGCGCCGTGGGCGCCCCGGTGCTGGCCCTCGTCCAAGGCCCGGATCGGGCCCCTGTCACCGCCCGCACACGCTCGCGCGCCTGGGAGTCGCCCCAGGGGCACGGCGTGGTCGCGCTGTACGGCTACTCCGGCGGCATCCCCCTGGACCTGGTCACGCCGATCGAGATCCCCGGCCACATCCATGTCACCGAGCCCCGCACCCGCTCCTGCGCCCGCTGGCACTGCACACGGTGCGACCGCACCGAGGTCCTGTGGCCCGACGAGGAGGTCCTGGACGCCTGGGCCGAGGCCGCCCGCGAGGCGGCCCGCCACGCCTGCGTTCGGGGTGCTGGCCGGCGCTGAACCGCACCCGCCCGTCGGCTCCCCCGCGCGATGATGCATCTTCCGCCCGCCCCGCGGGCCGTGACTCCAGGAAGGAACTACACCTCATGTGGCGCCCCGACTCCTACACCGTCACCGCCGACCCCCTCCTCTGGTCGCCCCGGGACCTGCGGGGCCTGCCCCCTTCCCAGCGCCCCGACGCAGTCGGAGACGACCACGCCGCCGACCGCTCCCCCGACGGCACTTGGCGGATCCGCGTCGGCCCGGCCTACCAGGCCGCCGCGGTCCGCGCCGCCCTGGACCAGGGGGATGACCTGTTCATCGCCCTGGCACGAGGCGGGTGCGCCGAGACCCGCCGCCATCCGGGTGCTCTCCGTCAGCCCGAACCGCTGAGCCGATCCCGAGCCGCCCTTTCCCGGACACCCCCGGGGGAGGGCGGCTTTTTGCTGTCCAGGGCCTTCGAGTGGCAGTTCGGGCCCGGGGGCGGTTGACACCAACCAGATATATTATATTATATATGTAGTTGGGAAGCGGGGGTGGCACCCCGCCCCGACCCGAAGCACCCGACCGAACAGGAAAAGGACCCCTATGAACCGCAAGCGCGGCCTCATCCGGCGCCTCGCGAACCGCCCCGCGCTCCCGCTAGCGGGCATCGCCGGCATGCTCATCGTCCAGGGCGCCCTCGTCGTGCTCATCCCGCACCCGCTGGTCATGGCGTGCGGCGCCGCCCAGGTGCTCATCGTGAGCGCGGTCGCGGCCTACGTCGCCGCGCTCCCGCGGCCTTCCGAGGGCCCCACCGAGTAGCGGGCAGGACCGCCGACCGGGGGCCCGCGCCCCTGGTCGCCCACAGGCAGGCGGCGGCGCCCTGGGACCGGGCGCCGCCGCACCCCCAGCGACTACAGCGAGGATAGGAATGGTCACGCTGCATGACACCCGGGGTGCCCGGTCCGAGCACGCGACCCCGGCAGGGATCTGGGGCCCGGTAACCGCGGTCGAGGCCCTCGACGTCGAGACCACCGGCCTGGACGAGGAGAACGACCGCATCGTCTCCATCGCCCTGGTCCGCCTGGCCGCCGACAGCGCCCCGACCGTGCGGCGCTGGCTCATCGCCCCCGAGCCCGGCACCGACTTCCCCGAGGAGGCCGTGCGCGTCCACGGCATCACCGCCGACCACGCCCGCACCCACGGGCGGCCCGCCGCCGAGGTGCTGGCCCAGGTCCGCGCCCACCTGGAGCACGCCCTGGACCAGGGCACCCCCCTGACCGCCTACAACGCCCCCTTCGACCTGAGCTTCGTCGACCGCGCCCTGGTGCGCGCCGGACTGGTACTGGAGTGCCGACAGCGCCTGCGAGTCCTGGACCCCATGGCCCTGGACCACCTGGCCGACCCCCACCGGCCCGGCCCGCGCAACCTGGGCGCGGTCTGCGCCCACTACGGCGTCGACCTGCAGGACGCCCACGAAGCCCGCGCCGACGCCGAAGCCGCCGCCCGCCTCGTGGGCGCCATCGCCACCGCCCACCCCCGGCTGGCACGCACCAGCCTGGAAGAGCTGCAGGCCCAGCAGCGCCGCGCCTACGCCGACCAGGCCGCCGCCCGGCAGGAGCGCCTGCGCCGCACCCGCGACCCGCGCGCCTACATCGACCCGCACTGGCCGATCCGCCCCCGCGCCTGACACCCACGTGGAGGAGAGCATGAGCATGGATACCGCAGAAGCCGCCCCGCCCCAGGACGCCCGAGCGACCGCCACCGTCGGGGCCCTGCACCTGGCGCTGGGGGCCGTGGCGCCCCACCGCGCCGAGGAGGACAGCGGCGTCCACCACGTCCTCGGCGGCATCCGCCTGGAGGCCGCCGGCGGCGGCCTGGTCGCCGTGGCCACCGACCGGCACACCCTGGCCGCCGCCCGGGTGGACAACGCCGAGACCACCGGCGACCTGGCCCTCACCCTGACCCCCGATGCCGCCGACCGGATGCTGTGGACCCTGGGCCGCCTTGCCAGGATCGACGCGGACAGCCCGGCGGAGCTGTCGCTGGAGGGGGACGGCCGCCTCCGGGTGTACTACAGGACCCCCACCCCGCCGGGCGTCACCAGCGTGCTGGACACCATCGCCCCGCACCGGTGGCCCGACTGGCGGGCCCTGTTCGCGCCGACCCCGGCCGAGGCCGGCGCCCAGGTGCTCATCCGGCCCGACCACGCGGCGCGGCTGGACGTGCCGCTCCTGCGCGGGCGAGGAGGCGTGCGCATCACCGCCTGCGGCCGCCAGACCGCCTCCCCCGAGCTCCCCGGTCACTACCTGGTGACCAGCGGGGACGACTTCGCCGCTATAGTCGCGCCGACCCGACAGAACGCGGAGCCCACCGCTGGCGCGCTTGAGCCCGAGCAAACCATCGAGCGCCTGATCGGCACGTAGGGAAGCCTCCAACCGAGTCGGATGACCCACCTGCCGACCTCCAGAGAGGGCCGTGGGTCTGTGGTGCAACCCTGCCCGGAGCAGTCGCTCCGGGCAGGGTTATTTACGCTCGAACCGAGAGGCGTGCTGTATAGCGCTGGGGCGAGAGAAAAGTGTGCTGTACGATGCTGCGAACCAACACAGCTACCTCCTGAGCAGGTTGCAGTCGCACATTCGCTCGCACAGTCAGCGATGTAATCGCACAAGCGGTCGCACATGTAGGCGCGCGAGCGGCGCGGCAGCAGGGAGGGCGTGCGATCGGAGGAACAGACAGTGCCAACGAAGCGGCATAAGCGGGTATCGCTGAACAACAACAAGGGCGGGGCCATGAAGACCGCCTTGACGCTCGGGCTCGCCGAGTCACTGGCGGTCAAGGGCCACTCGGTGCTCGTAATCGATATGGACCCCCAGGCCAATGCGTCGCGACGCCTCGGCGTCGCCTTCGACCCGGCAGACCCGCAGCCGACCATCTCCGAGGCCATCCAGAAGGCCGAACCGGGGATCGCCGCGCAGGTCATCAAGCCGTGCGCATGGGGAGGCGACTACGAAGACCGCATCTGGGTGGCGCCATCGCGCTTTGACCTGGAGAACCGGATCAGCGAGGCGTCCGTGACCGGTGCGGTACGGCGGCTGGACACCGTCCTGGACGGTGCGGACGACGATTTCGACGTCGTCCTCGTGGACTGCCCGCCGTCCCTAGGGCACCTGACCCAGCTGGCCTTCGCCGCAGTGGGGCACGCGCTCATCGCCTCGGCCCCCGAATACGACGACGTCGAGGGCGCAGTCCGCACCCGCGACTTCATCGACCTCCAGGCGGGCAACCTCTACAACCCGGAACTGACCCTGCTCGGCGTCATCGTGACCCGGGTCCGCTCCAACCTCGGTGCCCACCAGCACCAGCTCGAAGGCATGCCCGACACCTTCGGCGACAGCCTCTGGGCACCGCAGATCCCCGAGCGCGCCGTGGTCAAAGACGCCAACGACGCCGCCGTGCCGATCCGGACACTGCGCGGGGGCACTGATGTGACCACCCTGATCGACGACCACGCCCTCCACCTGATCCAGAAGCTGGGGATCGCAGCATGAGCAACAGGAAGCCGCCCCGGAACCGCCCCGGCAACACCTCCACCCTGGTGCCCAACGTCGAGCCGATCGGCGTACCAGGGGGCATGACCGCCCCCGCCGAGCCCACCACGCAGCCCGAGCCCGATCAGGCCGAGGCAGCGCCCACCAAGGCGCCTGAGGTGGAGGGTGAGGCCACCGCGCCCCAGGAGAGGGCATCGGGACCGGACGCCTCCACGGACACTTCGACTCGGCCCTCCAGCGACGCCACGCAGGCGGCGCCGACGCCCACGCGCTCGCCGAACACCTCCAGCGGCGGGACGGCCCGTGACCGGCTCGAAGCGAGCGCGATGAGGGCGCGCCTGCAGTCCCGTGAATGGGACTCCCACACGGTGCGACTGCCCGAGCCCCTGTGGAACCGGCTGCAGGAGCGGGTGGAACGGGACCAGAAGGCCTACGGGCGCGCGGTGGTGGCCATGAACCACTACCTCAACGCGGCCTTCGAGGCGATTCCCGCCGCTCCCACCAAGGCCGCCAAGATGGCGGTGGAGCACCAGATCCAAGCCGGGCTCTGCCCGCCGGCCAGCAGGAGCAGCGGCACCCGACTGCACTCTGACGTGCGAGGTAAGCTGGAGATGCTCCCCGCGCAGATGCGCCGGATCGCACGCCCGGGGCTGCTGGGCCACCTACAAGCCGCTGCGTTGACGCGGTTCCTGGACGAGCTGGACGAACTCGACCAGTAAGAGCGTTCCCGGTGGGCCCTGTTCCTGGCTGCCCTGGGCAGGACCCACCGCCCATGCAGGCCTTGACCTGACCGCACTGCGGCGCATCCCCGTGCGCACCGTCGCGCCCGACACCCGCCCCGGTGGTCGACTACATCGCCCAAGCCCAGCGCCTACTGCAGCGCTGACCGCCCCGCCCCGGGCTCGCCCGCGGTCCCGGGCCGCCCGGATTCGGCCGACGCCCGCTCGGGGCGCGAAGCCCTGACACGGAAAAAGCCCCGCCCTACCCTTGGAAGTGCGACCAACCAGGGAGGCGGAGCCGTGCCCCAGGATACCCCCGACACCCCCATCGGCGAGAGGGTTCGCCGCGCCCGCCGCGCCCGGGGGATGTCCATCGACGTCCTGGCCGGGCTGATCGGCAGGTCCAAGGGCTGGATGAGCATGGTCGAGCGCGGCCGGCTCCCCCTGGACAAGCGCGCCGACATCGCGGCCATCGCCCAGACCCTCGAAATCGCCGCCGACGACCTCATCGGCGAGCCCGCCCCCGACCTGGCCGCCCGCCTGCCCCACATCAACCTGACCCGGCTGCGCGAGGTCCTGCACGAGTACTCCCTGGACGACCCGCCGGACGTGCCCGTGCGCCCCCCGGACCTGGTCGCCGCCGACCTGCGCACCCTCGACGACCAGCTGCGCGCCACCGACTACGACGCCATGATGCGCACCCTGCCCGGCGTCATGGAGGAACTGCACACGGCCGCGCACCTGGGCGAACCGGAGCGCTCCCAGGCCCTTCGCCAGCTGATCACCGCCGCCGGCCTGGCCGTGATCGTCATGCGGCACTTCGGCCACGCGGACCTGGCCTGGATCTGCGGAGACCGGGCCCGCTCCGCGGCGGCGCGGCTGGAGGATCCGGTGTGGTGGGCGGCCGCCGCCTACCAGCGGGCGCACGCCCGCCCCAGCGCGAACCGCTCCAGGGCACTGCTGGACACGCCCCGCATCGCCGACGAACTGGAGCCGCACATCGGCGACGACGCGATGGCGCACCAGGTGCACGGGATGCTGCGGCTGTCCTCGGCGCTGGCGCACCAGGTCTGCGGGGACCACGACGCGGCCAGGGAGCAGGCGGCCGAGGCCGCCCGCCTGGCGGCCCGGTTCGAGGTCCCCGACGACCCGCACGCCTGGGAGCTGTTCGGAGTGGCCAACGTCGGTGTCTGGCGCACCACCCTGGCGGTGGAGGCCGGGGACGCGGCCGAGGCGATGCGCATCTCGGACGGGGTGGACCTGAGCGCCCTGGCCTCCAAGAACCGCCGGGCGGCGCTGCTGATGGACCGGTTCAGGGCCCTGCACATGCTCGGGCGCGACCGGCAGGCCGCCCGCGAACTGCACAAGGCCGAGCGGCTCTCCCCAGCCCAGGTCCGCCACTCGCCGCTGGTGCGTGAAACGGTCCGGGACATGACGGCGGTAAAGGACAAAACCCTGCGGGGGATCGCCTGGCGGATGGGTGCCATCTGACCAGCAGCACTGGGTTCAATCCGCTGAACTTTCACCGGGGTCGCGGCCCCTAGCGTGCGATCATGGCCTTCCCCACTTGCGACGACGAACTGCAGCAGCTGCAGGACGACGCGCCCGGCTGGCGGATCTGGCGGTCCGCGCAGGGGACCCTGTGGGTGGCGACCCGCACGGTCGACGACGACGTGGAGCCGACCGTGATCGCAGAATCCGCGGCCCGGCTCCGGGAGAGCCTGCGCACCCCACAGCGCCGCATCGCCCGGCCCCTGACCGCTGACCAGCTCGCCAAAGTCGTCCGGGAGCTCGCGCGATGAGCACGATGAGCACGCAGTGGACCTTCCATACGCGGCGCAGCAACCGCGGCCATGTCCGGCTCTGCTGCGCCGCACGCCCCGACCCCGAGTACCCCGGCAGGACCGAGGAGGTCGCCGCCCCCACCCGGGACGAACTGGAAGCGGCCCTTGAGGTCCACGCCCGGCTCGATGCGCTGCGCGCGGTCTACGGCGCCGAGTGGGTGGTCGGCGCCGACGGGGTCATGCCCCAGGGCAGGATCCGGTGGGTGTGGGCCGCACCCCGCCGGCCGGGGCGCCCGGCGCCGCGCCCGTTCTCCGCAGTGGACGAGCTGGAGGCCTTCCTCAAGGCCGCCGCCGACGGCGACCCGGCGCGCCTGCAGGCGCTCTGAGACCCCGCGCCGCCCGACAGGAGCGCGGAGGCGCGGCGGAACCGGCCCCAGCGCCGCCCCCCGGGGGCCGGCCGCCCCCGCCCGGGCCGCCCCGCGGGCGACCCCTTCCCCAGGCGGGGCCCGGGGCGCCGGGGCACCTAGTGGCCCCGGCGCCCTCACAGGTCCAGGCGGCCGAACGGGTCGCGGGCGCGGTCCTCGGCCGGGCGGACGTAGCCCTCCAGGGCGCTGGACCCCGGGGCCCACCGGCCGCGGCGGGCGATATGGGCCCGGTCCACCCCGGCCTCGGCAAGCGCGGTGGCCGGTCCGGCACGCAGGCTGTGCGCGCTCACCCCCGACAGCCCCGCCTCCTCGGCCAGGCCTTTGATGATGCGGCCGAAGGACCTGGGGTCCATCCGCCCGCCGGTGGGGCGCCCGGCCGCCGCCGGCGCCCCGGCCAGGCGGCCGTGCCGGTCGATCCCGCGCAGCAGCGGCCCCGAGGTCACCCCGGCCTCGGCCAGAGCCGCCAGGTAGGCCCCGGTGGTACGCACCGGGCAGGTCTCCAGGTGGCGCCCGTAGCCCACCTGCACCCGCGCCCCCGCACCTTGCCGGTCGGTCTTGGAGGCGGCGATGTAGACCTCCAGGCCGTGGGCGGTGAAGTCGATGTCGCCGACGTCCAGGGCGCAGACCTCCGAGCGCCGGCCCAGCAGGTGGTAGCCCAGCACCAGGGCGGTGCGGTCGCGCAGGGAGCGCAGGTCGCCGCCGGGGCGGGCGGCGACCATGGCGCGCAGCTCCTCGGTGGTGATCGCGTGGGCCCGGCGCTTGCGGCGGCGCAGGCTCCGGGCGTGGCCGGAGATCACCTTGGCCGCCTTGTCCGAGGCCAGGGGGTGCTCGGCCAGCTCGTGGAGCGCGCGGATCGCGGCCAGGGCGCGGCGCAGGGTGGCCGGGGCCGGCGGCGGGTCGGCCCGTGCCCGAGCCGAGAAGTACTCCACCAGGGTCGCCGCGGAAGCGGGCAGGGCGGTGCGGCCGTGTCCGGCGCACCAGGCGGCGAAGCGCCGCCAGTCGGCGGCGTAGGCGCGGCGGGTGTTGGGCGCCCACCCGGCCAGCAGGTCCTCGGCCGCGGACGCCGACAGCGGCTCGACCTGCCCTACGGGGGACGCCGGGAGCGCGGGCAGCAGCGCGCCGTCCCGGTCCGCCGCGCTCACGGGCGCGCCCCGCTTTCCGGGCGCGGGGCCGGGGTGCGCCGGGCGCGGGCTGGCTGGCGGGCGGTCACGGGCGGCTCCCGGGATCGGCGGTGTCCTCCCCCGATGATGCCACCGGGGCGGCGGCTCGGGCAGGTGCGCAGCCCCTACGGCCGGCTCCGCGAGGCCTACATGCCCGGGGAGTGGTGCGCGGGGCGGCCGGCAGGCCCGCCCGGGGGACCACCGAGATAGGGGGGCGAGGAGGATTGCTACAGGAATATCTAGATTGCTCTAGACATACCATCTAGGGCGCACTATATTTAGGAGTGTCAGCGAAACAGGAGGCCCAGATGGACACCGCCGCAGCCGCCGCCCAGGCCGGAGTCACCGTCCCGACCATCCGCACCTGGTGCCGCATCGGCGCCGTCGCCGCCGTCAAGACCGCCGGCCGGTGGATCGTCTCCGCCGCCTCCCTCGCCCGCCGCATCCGCTTCGGCTGCAAGGAGACCACCGTGGACACCACCCCCCGCTACCGCTGCGGACACCCGGTCCAGCCCACCCGCCGCAACCCCGACCCCGAGGCGCGCCCCCGCCGCGACTGCCGCCCCTGCAAGGACCAGCGCCGCGCGGACGCCCACGCCGCCCTCCGCCTCCCCGGCATCCAGGGCACCCCGAAGGAGGTCGCCCGCGCCGCCGACATCCGCACCCAGTGGCTCGACGACGCACTGACCACCACCCTTGCCGGCGACCTGGTCTTGGGCGAGGGCATGGGCTACGAAACCGCCGACCTGGGCACCTGGGCCAGCGCCGAGCAGGCCGCCGAGGACATCACCCGCCTGCTCGCCGACCGGACCGAGGCCGCCTGGTGGATTCAGCACCGTGGCCACATCGGCGCAGCCCTGCGCGCCCGCGCCTGAGGAGACCGACATGCGCCCCGCCGACTACTACCGCATCGACTACGAGAGAATCCGCGCCCTGCCCCGGCCCGAAGCGCTCGACGTCCTCGACGCCATCCGCCGCGACGTCACCTCCGCGACCGGCGCCGAGCGCGCCCGCATCGTCGCCGCCGAGGTCGAGGCCCAAGCCGCCGCGCACGGCCACCACGGCGCCCAGCGCCGCGCCGCCGCAGCCCTGGACATGAAGCCCGCCCGCCTCGGGCAGCTCTACAAGGAGTCACAGATGATCCGCCTGAAGATCCAGTGGGCCCCCGTGCCCGCCGACCGCGCCGCCGACCTGCTAGAGGACACCCACCCCGACCTGGCCGCGCGGCTGCGCACCTCGGAGTGGGTGCCCATGACCCTGGACGAGGCCCGCGCCACGGAGGCCGCCACCCGCGGCGACGACCCCGTCGAGGGGCACCGCGAGGCCTGGATGCACGCCGCCGCGGCCGTGGACACCCTCAGGGCCGAGCACCGGCGCCAGGAGCATCTGGCGCGGATGCGCGAGATCGGCGTCCAGGGGTGGGTCTCCGAGCAGGCCGCCGAGGGCGAGATCGCCCCCCTGCACCGGGCCGCCGGCGTCCTGGGCATGGACGTGGCCGGCGCCGAGGCCGACGAGCGGGACGTGCGCAGGCGGGCAGCCGAACTGGGGGG